>NZ_JBHWWF010000043.1:0-59604 GCF_042736455.1 Streptomyces sp. NPDC060064 | reverse complement strand
AGGGGGGACCCTGTGGGAGAGTAGGACACCGCCGAACAATCATTGTGGGAAAGCCCCGCACCATTATGGTGCGGGGCTTTTCTGCGTTCAGGACCCATTGCTTCAACCCCTCTCAATTCATGTGGCGCCCGCCCTCAGAGACGACCGGCGGCCTTCAATGCCAGATACGCATCCGCAAGGGCAGGGGCGAGGTTGTCAGGAGTGGCGTCAACGACCGTGACTCCGTGGCGCTGGAGCTGTTCTGCTGTGCGGCGGCGCTGAGCCTGGGCCTGAGTGCCGGCCGCGGCCTCGTACACGGCCTCGACGGTGCCTCGGGTCTTGGACATCTGCTCGATATGGGGGTCGGCGACCGAGGCCACGAGTACCGTGTGGCGTTTTGTGAGCTGAGGAAGGACGGGGAGCAGCCCCTCCTCGACGGGCGCGGCGTCGAGGCTGGTCAGCAGAACAATGAGGGAGCGGCGCGGGGCGCTGTGCAGCGCCGTGGCGCTGAGGCCTCGTGCGTCGGTTTCCACGAGTTCGGGTTCCAGTGGAGCGAGGGCGTTGACCACGGCGGGCAGCAGGTCGCCGGCTGAGCGGCCTTGGACCTGGGCGCGGATACGGCGGTCGTAGGCCAGGAGGTCCACGCGGTCACCGGCGCGCGAGGCGAGTGCGGTGAGAAGCAGTGCTGCGTCCATCGCCGCGTCGAGGCGCGGGACATCCCCGACTCGGCCGGCCGATGTGCGGCCGGTGTCGAGTACGACAAGGATGTGGCGGTCGCGTTCAGGGCGCCATGTGCGTACGGCGACGGTGGTCTGGCGGGCGGTGGCGCGCCAGTCGATGGAACGGGTGTCATCCCCGGGGACGTAGTCGCGGAGGCTGTCGAACTCGGTGCCCTGTCCGCGGATCAGGACGCTGGTGCGGCCGTCGAGCTCGCGCAGTCGGGCCAGCCTGGACGGCAGGTGCTTGCGGCTGGTGAAGGGCGGCAGCACGCGCACGGTCCAGGGGACCTTGTGGCTGCCCTGGCGGGCGGCGAGGCCCAGTGGTCCGTATGAGCGGACGGTGATGCGTTCCGCCTGGCGGTCGCCGCGGCGCGTGGGGCGCAGGACGGTGGTGAGACGTCGGCGTTCACCGGAGGGGATGGTCAGCTTGTGCCGGGACGCGGTCTGTTCGGTGCCGGTGAGCCAGCTGCTCGGCGGCCAGGCGTCGCGGAGGTGTGCGCGCAGGCGGCGGCTGGAGGTGTTGGTGACGGTGAGTTGCACTTCCGCGCTGTCACCCAATCGAACTGATGTATCACCGCTTCGGGTGAATCGGAGCGTTCGCACTGGCGCGGCGAGGGCGTAGTCGCACAGGATTGCCAGTGAGAGAGGCGCGTTCACGGCGAGCATCCCCGTCCAGCTCGGGGCGAGTACGCCGACGGGGAGAGAGCCGAGAGCGGCGAGAAGCGCTGTCCTTCCGGTGAGGGCCATGGGTCACTGCCTCAGCGGGGGACGGGGACGTGGGTGAGGATCGCGGTGATGACGGAGTCGGCGGTGACTCCTTCCATCTCCGCCTCGGGGCGGAGCTGGATCCGGTGGCGCAGTGTCGGCAGAGCCAGGGCCTTCACATCGTCTGGGATGACGTAGTCCCGCCCGGTGAGCCAGGCCCAGGCGCGTGCGGTGGAGAGCAGGGCTGTAGCGCCTCGGGGAGACACACCGAGAGTGAGTGAGGGGGATTCACGGGTGGCACGGCAGATATCGACGACGTAGCCGGCGATCTCGGCGGAGACCGAGGTCTTGGCGACGGCGGCACGAGCCGCTTCCAGGTCGGCGGGGCCGGCGACGGGGCGCACGCCTGCTGACTGGAGGTCGCGTGGGTTGAAGCCGTCGGCGTGACGGGTGAGGACGTTGATCTCGTCGTCGCGTGAGGGCAGAGGGACCGTCAGTTTTAGGAGAAAACGGTCCAGTTGGGCTTCGGGGAGCGGGTAGGTGCCTTCGTACTCCACCGGATTCTGGGTCGCGGCGACCAGGAACGGGTCGGGCAGCAGGCGAGGCGTGCCGTCGACGGTGACTTGCCGCTCTTCCATCGCTTCCAGGAGCGATGACTGGGTCTTGGGCGGGGTGCGGTTGATCTCGTCGGCGAGAAGGAGATTGGTGAACACGGGGCCGGGCTGGAACGAGAACTCAGCAGTGCGCGCGTCGTAGACGAGGGACCCGGTGACATCGCTGGGCATCAGATCGGGGGTGAACTGGACGCGTTTGGTGTCGAGTTCGAGGGAGGCCGCGAGGGTGCGGACCAACAGCGTCTTGGCGACGCCCGGTACTCCTTCGAGAAGGACGTGGCCGCGGCAGAGCAGAGCCACGACGAGACCGGTGACAGCGGGGTCCTGGCCAACCACGGCCTTGGCGATCTCGGTGCGCAGTGCCTCGAGGGAGGTGCGGGCGCGGTCCGAGTTCTGAGCTGTCTCGGGGGTCGGGGCGCTCATGAAGTGCGTACCTCTCTTTCGAGGGCGTCGAGTTGGTCTGCCAGACGGATGAGAGCGGTGTCGTCGGCCGGTGCCGGGCCGAAGAGCAGGGTCTTGAGGTCCCGGTCGCCGGCGGGAAGCTGGGCCGACACCGCGGGGAGCAGGGCCTCGGGGGAGTGGGCGTCGATCGGGGGGACGCCGAGGAGCGGGGCGAGGCGGGTGCGGGTTGCCGAGCGCAGGGCTGAGGCCGCGCGGTCGCGGGCGTTCACCTTGCGGTAGAGGCGGGCGCGGCCCTCGGTGGCCTCGGAGGCGCGGATGGCCACGGGGAGTTGTTCGGTCACCAGGGGGCCGAGTCGGCGGGCGCGCCAGACGGCGGCCAGGACGGCGGCGAGGGCGAGTTGGAGAGTTCCCCAGAGCCAGCCGGAGGGGATCAGGTCGAGGAATGAGCTGTTGCCGCCGCCGTCGGTGCTGTCGTCAGCGGCGGAACTGTCACTGAGCGAAGGGAGGTACCAGACCAAATGAGTGCGGGAACCGAGGAGTTGCAGGGCGAGGGACGCGTTGCCGTGCTTGTCCAGACGGTGGTTGTAGAGGATGTCGGGGGAGCCGAGCAGGACGGTGTCGCCATCGTTCGCGTCGTCGATCCTGAGCAGGGTGGGCAGGCCACCGCTCGGGTAGCAGTTGTCGGCATGGGAAGTCTCGGTGGCGTACCGCTCACCGCCGAGGTCGGCATTGCCGGCGCTGCGCGCGGCGGGGAGGGCGCACTGGGGGGTCCGCGCAGAAACCGGAGCCGGGGTTTCGGTGCGGACGCCGGGGGCCAGCGCGTCGATGGACACAGGACCGGCGGAGAGGAGGACTGTGCGTCCGCCGGACGAGGCGGTGGCGGTGTGCAAGGTCTGCTGCTGGTGGTCCGTCAGCAAGTCGGGAGCGGCGACGAGAAGCGTGGTATCGGGGCCGACCGCGGAGGTGGCCTCGTCGAGGGTGGTGACCACGCGGGTGGAGACGCCGCGGCCCTTGAGCAGTTCGGCCACGGCGCGGCTGCCGTAGCGGTCCGCAGACCGGGGATCGAGGCGGCCGTGCTGGTCCCCGGAGCGCAGGGCAGCCATGGCGATCCCGGCTACTACGAGGATGACGAGCGCGAGGAGCAGGCCGCGAGTGCGGGTCCACACCTGGCGGGTGGTGGGAGACGTGGAGGTGGAGCTGAGGGTGGCCGCGGTCATTCGGCTGCTCCTTGGGCCGCGCCGGTCAGCCGGGGCTTCGCGCGCTCCAGCTCGACGTCCAGATCCCGAAGGCGTAGGTATGCCTGCCGGTCGGCGGTGCGGCCACCGTACGTGACGTCGTCGAACTCCCGGGCGGAGGCACGGAGTCCGTCGGCGTGGTCGGGGAGGGAACGGCCGGCCTCGGCGGCGGCCTCGTCGGCTGTGCGGCCCGGGCGCGGGTCGAGGACGACTCGTTCCTCCAGGGAGCGGACGATTGCCCGCATCCGTTCCTGGACGGCTTGGTTCCAGCGTCCGGCGGTGGCGTGCTTTTCAGCGGCCGCACGGTGTTCGGACGCGCTGCGGGGGCTGTCGTCGAAAAGGGTGTCTACGGAGCCAGGGGTGCGTTGCGGCGTGCCAAGACGCCACCAGAGAGCGACCACCAGGCCGATGACGACCAGGATGACGACAAGGAGACCGAGCGGACCGCCGGGGGCGGCGCCGGACGCGGCGTCGAAGATGCTGCCGACCCAGTCCCAGAAGCGGTTGAGCGCGCGCTGGAGGAGGCTCGGGTCGTTCTCGTGGTACATCGGTTTGGACAACTCCCGCTCCGCCGCCTCTCGGGCGGGGATCCGCGGAGTGTCCACCGGTACGTCATCGCCTGCACGGATCAGTAGCCGCGCTGTCGTCACGCCCCCCGTCGTGGACACCGCATCAGCTCCTGGTGGAGTGGTTGCCAGGCGGCTCGGAGCTGTAGCCGGGGACGCCGGCGGCACGTGCGAGTTCGAGGTCGAGGGCCTCGCGGCGGATGCGCTGGTCCACGTAGAGGAGGACCGTCACGCCGGCGGAGATCGGGTAGGTGATGGACGAGGCGATCACCGAGCCGATTCCCGTGATGATCAGGAAGGGCCAGCCGAAGTCCGGGGTGGTCCCGGCGAAGAGGTCGCTGAAACTGCTGCCGTCGACCGCGTACGCGACCAGGCTGAACGGCACGGCGATGATCATCGACACCAGCAGGGTCAGCAGCAGCGTGAGGGCCAGGATGCCGAAAGTCCGCCACCAGGCGCCCTGGACCAGTTTGGCGGAACGGCGCAGGGACGGGATGACGCCCTGGCGCTCCAGCATCAGCGCGGGGGAGGCCAGGGCGAACCGGATCATCAGCCAGAGGATGACGCCGCCGGCCGCGAGGCCTCCGAGCAGGGCGAGCGCGATTCCCGCACCGCTGCCGAGCAGCACGCCGGGGAGGATGCCCACGGTCATGATGGCGGCGCTCATAAGAGGCAGCAGCAGGGTCAGGCCCAGCAGCTGAGGCAGCCGGGGTCGGGCCTCGTGCCAGGCCTCGGAGAGCGTCACCGGGCGGCCCAGTACCGAGCGGCTGATCACCATGGTGAGAAGTGCGGTGGTGAAGAGCGTGCCGATCAAGGTGATCAGCAGCGACGGGCCCATGGCGAGCAGGCTGGACTGCAGCGAGTCCACGGACTGGCTGAGGGCTTCCGACGGGCTTGCGTTCGGGTCGACCTCGGGCGGATCCGGGAGCAGGTAGCGCTCGACCAGGATGTTGCAGATCTGGGAGATCACGGAGACGGTGATCGTGACGCCCAGCACCGTGCGCCAGTGAGCGCGCAGCGTCGACACCGCGCCGTCGAGGATCTCGCCGACACCGAGAGGACGCAGCGGGATGACGCCCGGCTTCGCCGCGGCCGGCGTCCGGCCCCAGCTGCCGTGCGGCTGACCGCCGCCCCAGCCGGGGGCAGGCGGTGGCCCCGGTACGGGGTCGGTACGAGGTGCGGTCGGAGCGGACCACTGTCCCGCGGGCGGCTGTGCCTTGGACCACTTCGAGGCGGGGCCGCTCTCGTCGGCGGGCTCGGCGGGCCGCGGCACACCGGTTTCCTGCCCGTCGGAGGGAGCAGATCCGGGCGAGGCCCAGCCCGGAGTGTCGTTCACGGTCGTCCACCTCATGGCTTGGTCGCGGGGCCGGCTCGGCGAGCCGACACGTTCACGGTGCCCGTCCGCCCATCAAGGCGGCAGGTTGGCAGCCATCGTGCCACGCGTTGCCCGCTGGTGGGCCGGGCCCTGTGTCTCCTTCGTACCTTCATTGTCGGTGCCTCACGGGGCAGACTGGGCGGATGGCTGATCAGTACGTACAAAACCCGGCCGGCACAGAGCCGCCCACGCTTCCGGTGCTGCGCTGGGACGAGCCACCGGAAGGGCCCGTACTGGTGCTTCTCGACCAGACCCGGCTGCCTGCCGAGGAGGTCGAACTGGTCTGTACCGATGTGCCTGCCCTGGTGCGGGCGATCCAGACGCTCGCTGTGCGAGGGGCGCCGCTGCTGGGCATCGCCGGTGCGTATGGTGTGGCCCTCGCCGCCGTGCGGGGATTCGACGTGGATGAGGCGGTGGCCCTGCTGGAGAGTGCGAGGCCCACCGCGGTGAACCTGGGGCACGGAGTGCGGCGGGCGGCGGGCGCCTACCGGGCGGCGGTGGACAAGGGAGCGGACCCGGAGCAGGCGGCCCGGGCGGCGCTCGCGGCGGCCAGGGAACTGCACCGGGAGGATGCCGAGGACAGTGTCCGGATGGCTGAGCACGGGCTGGTGCTCCTTGATGAGCTGCTGCCGGGCGGCGGTCACCGGATCCTGACCCACTGCAACACCGGGGCGCTGGTGTCGGGAGGCGAGGGCACCGCGTTCGCGGTGGCGCTCGCGGCCCACCGGATGGGCCGGCTGCGGCGGCTGTGGGTGGACGAGACGAGGCCGCTGCTGCAGGGCGCCCGGCTGACCGCCTACGAGGCGGCGCGCAGTGGAATGCCGTACACACTGCTCACGGACAATGCCGCGGGGTCGCTCTTCGCGGCGGGCGAGGTGGATGCCGTACTCATAGGGGCGGACCGGATAGCGGCTGACGGATCGGTGGCGAACAAGGTGGGCAGTTATCCGCTGGCGGTGCTGGCGAAGTACCACCATGTGCCGTTCATCGTGGTCGCGCCGACCACGACGGTGGATCTGAACACGCCGGACGGGGCGTCGATAGAGGTGGAACAACGGCCGGGACGTGAAGTGACCGAAGTCACAGCGCCGCAGATAGCGGCGGCCGGGGCCGGAGCGGACGGCGGGCTGCCGGTCGCGCCGCTGGGAACCCAGGCGTACAACCCGGCTTTTGATGTCACGCCCCCGGATCTGGTGACGGCGATCGTCACTGAGGAGGGTGCGTTGTCCCCGGTCACAGGGGGAGGAATCGCGGAGCTGTGTGCCAGGTCACGCCAGGTAACGATTAGCTAATGGGATGATGTCGATTATGAAGGGACGAGTCCTTGTCGTCGATGACGACACCGCACTGGCCGAGATGCTCGGGATTGTGCTGCGTGGTGAAGGTTTCGAGCCGTCGTTCGTAGCGGACGGCGACAAGGCGCTTGCCGCTTTCCGTGAGGCCAAACCGGATCTGGTTCTGCTGGATCTCATGCTGCCCGGACGGGACGGCATCGAAGTGTGCCGGCTCATCAGGGCCGAGTCCGGCGTGCCGATCGTGATGCTCACCGCCAAGAGCGACACCGTGGATGTGGTGGTCGGCCTGGAGTCCGGGGCCGATGACTACATCGTCAAACCGTTCAAGCCGAAGGAGCTGGTCGCCCGGATCCGGGCGCGGCTGAGGAGGTCGGAGGAGCCGGCGCCGGAGCAGCTGGCGATCGGGGATCTGGTCATCGATGTGGCCGGTCACTCCGTGAAGCGGGAGGGGCAGTCCATCGCTCTGACCCCGCTCGAGTTCGACCTGCTGGTCGCGCTCGCCCGTAAGCCCTGGCAGGTGTTCACCCGCGAGGTGCTGCTGGAGCAGGTGTGGGGCTATCGCCACGCCGCAGACACCAGGCTGGTCAATGTGCATGTACAGCGGTTGCGTTCCAAGGTCGAGAAGGACCCCGAGCGCCCGGAGATCGTGGTGACCGTCCGTGGTGTCGGTTACAAGGCCGGGCCGAGCTGACATGTCCCGAGGCAGTGTTGCTCCGAAGCCCGGGCAGCCGGGAGTCCGTGCGGGGCGGGCTGCCGGACCGGGGTGGGGGGCCTCGCGATTCGGCCGCCTGCTCCAGGGCGGACGGCCGCTCCAGGACGGGGCGCCGGGTGGACCGGTGCTCCGGCTCGTCATGCGCTTGATCCGCCGTCCGTTGCTGCCCGCGGTGCGGCTGTGGCGACGGAACATCCAGCTCAGGGTGGTCGCGGGCACGCTGCTGATGTCGCTCGGTGTGGTGCTGCTGCTCGGCTTCGTCGTCATCGGGCAGGTGCGCAACGGTCTGCTCGACGCCAAGGGCAAGGCGGCGCAGAGCCAGGCGGCCGGTGGCTTCGCCGTGGCGCGGGAGAAGGCGAATGCCTCGGTGGGGCCCGGTGGGCAGGACGGTGCCGTCACGGACGGCCGGACCGCGCGGAGCTCCTGGCGGTCCGATCTGGTGGACCAGCTCGCCAGTGGCGGGCAGGGGGCGTTCAACCTGGTGGCGCTGAGTGCCGACTCCCAGGACGCGGGTTCCAGCCGTGCGCCCCGGACCTCGGGCGGTGTGGACCACACCAGCATTCCCGTGGCCTTGCGGGAAGCCGTCGACCAGGGCACCGGGACGTACGAGACGTACGTTCGGATCAAGTACAACAACGATGTGCACGAGCCGGAGCCCGGGCTGGTCGTCGGCACCCGGCTGAACGACATCGAGGGCAATCCCTACGAGCTCTACTACCTCTTCCCGCTGGCGCAGGAGGAGCAGTCGCTCAACCTGGTCAGGGGGACCCTTGCCACGGCGGGGCTGTTCGTGGTCGTCCTGCTGGGAGCCATCGCCTGGCTGGTGGTGCGGCAGATCGTCACGCCCGTGCGGATGGCCGCCGGGATCGCCGAGCGGCTCTCGGCGGGCCGGCTCCAGGAGCGGATGAAGGTCACGGGCGAGGACGACATCGCAAGGCTGGGTGAGGCCTTCAACAAGATGGCGCAGAACCTCCAGCTGAAGATCCAGCAGCTGGAGGAGCTCTCCAGGATGCAGCGGCGCTTCGTCTCGGACGTGTCGCACGAGCTGCGTACGCCGCTGACGACCGTGCGGATGGCCGCGGATGTCATCCACGAGGCGCGCGTCGACTTCGACCCGGTGACCGCGCGCTCCGCCGAGCTTCTCGGCGATCAGCTCGACCGCTTCGAGTCACTGCTCTCCGACCTGCTCGAGATCAGCCGCTTCGATGCGGGAGCCGCGGCGCTGGAGGCCGAGGCGATAGACCTTCGCGAAGTCGTACGACGGGTGATCGGCGGTGCCGAGCCGCTGGCCGAGCGCAAGGGCACCCGGATACGGGTGACCGGTGACGAGCAGCCGGTTGTGGTGGAGGCCGATGCCCGGCGCGTGGAGCGTGTGCTGCGCAACCTGGTCGTCAACGCCGTCGAGCACGGCGAGGGCCGGGATGTCGTGGTGCGGATGGCCGTGGCCGGCGGCGCCGTCGCGGTCGCCGTGCGGGACTACGGCGTGGGACTGAAGCCGGGCGAGGCGACCCGGGTGTTCAGCCGCTTCTGGCGGGCCGATCCGGCGCGTGCCCGTACCACCGGCGGCACCGGCCTTGGTCTGTCCATCGCGGTCGAGGACGCCCGGCTGCACGGCGGCTGGCTGCAGGCGTGGGGCGAGCCCGGCGGAGGCTCGCAGTTCCGGCTGACCCTGCCGCGTACGGCGGACGAGCCGCTGCGTGGTTCTCCGATACCGCTGGAGCCGGAGGACTCGCGGCAGAACCGTGAGCGCGCCGATTTCGCGGGACCGCAGACGAGCGGGCAACTGCTGACGTCCGTGCCGATGCAGCCGGTGTTGGACCGATCGCCCCTGCCCGTACCGCCGCGCGCCCCCGTGCCGCCCCGTACAGGGCCCGGCGGGGTGGATCCGGCGGCCCTTCCGGGCAACGGTGCCCGGGTGGTGGCACGCCAGGCCGGGGAGCGGCGAGACGGCGACTCAGCGCCACAGCTTTCTTCGGAGCGTTCGGAACGTGAGGACACGACTCGTGGGCGCTGATCCCCGTCGGACCGGCCGCACAGGCGCCGTGCGCGCGTCGGCGCTGCTCGCCTGCAGCGGTGTGCTGCTGGCCGGGTGCGCGTCGATGCCGGACAGCGGTGACATTCATGCGGTGAAGGCATCCCAGCGTGCCGACTCCCAGGTACGGGTGTATGCGGTGCCGCCGCGGCAGGGGGCGACGCCGGCCGAGATCGTCGCAGGTTTCATGGAGGCCATGACCAGCGACGACACGAACTTCGCCGTCGCCCGGAAGTATCTGACGCCCGATACGTCCAAGAGGTGGCGGCCGGAGGCCAGTACCACGGTGCTGACGGCAGCGCCGGACTCCGGACAGCCCGTAGCCGGTGGCCGGGACAACCCGGGCATGGACTATCCGCTCATCGGCAAGCAGATCGCGACGGTGGACTCGCAGCACGCCTATCAGGCGGTTTCGCCCACCCCGTACCGCACGACCATTCACCTTTCGCTGCAGAGCGGTCCGGACGGCAAGGAATGGCGCATCGACGCCCTGCCGCCGGGGCTGGTGCTCGGAGCATCCGACTTCCAGCGCAACTACCGTTCCGTTAACAAGTATTACTTCGCCTCCGCATCCAGGAGGAATGTGGTCGTTGCCGATCCTGTCTACATCCGGCAGCGACTGGATCCGGTGACCCGGATGGATCCGGTCACGCAGACGGTCAAGGCGCTGCTCGAAGGCCCGACCAACTGGCTGAAGCCGGTGGTCGAATCGCCGTTCCCTGCCGGTACGGCGCTGAAGGAGGGCACCAAGTCGCTGGCGTTCGACGACCGGAACGCGCTGAAGGTGCCGTTGAACGAGAAGGCGTCCAATGTGGGCCACCCGCAGTGTATGAAGCTGGCGGCCCAGATCCTCTTCACCTTGAAGGACCTTTCGGCCACTCGGATCGAGCAGGTGGAGATTCAGCGCGCGAACGGCTCACAGCTGTGCGTGCTCGACGGTGGCCAGGCGGAGGCGATCGCGCCGGACCACACCTCGGTCAGGCCCGTCAGCCAGTACTTCGTCGACAAGAAGAAGCAGCTGACGCTGCTGTCGGGCGGCGCCAAGGACATCAGCGAATCGCAGCATGTGCCGGGGCCGTTCGGCAATGGGCAGCTGCCGGTCGGCCTGGTCGGCGTGGCCCGCGACGAGCGGACCGCGGCAGCGGTTTCCACCGACTCCAGCCGTCTTTTCGTGGCGTCCATCAAGGCGGGGAGCGAGGTGGGCGACGCGGTGGTGCAGAGCACGGGCAAGGACGCCGCCCATCGCCTCTCGGCGCCCAGCTGGGACGGCCGGGGCGATTTGTGGGTGGCGGACCGCGACCCGAAGAATCCGGCGCTGCTGCGCCTCGCGGGCGGCTCCGGCGCACCGAAGAACGTCAGGATCGTGCCGGGTCTTGAGGGTGCGCGTATCGAGGCGCTGCGGGTGTCGGCGGACGGTGTGCGGATCGCGCTGCTGCTCACGAAGGACGGGACGACCACGCTGAAGATCGGACGCGTGGAGCGCCAGGGCGCCACCGACAACCCGGTGGTCTCCGTGGCGGATCTGCGGCCCGCCGCGCCCCAGATGGAGACCGTGACGGCCGTCTCCTGGGCCGGTCACAGCAGGCTCGTGGTGGTCGGCAAGGAGTCCGGCGGGGTCCAGCAGGTGCGCTACATCCAGACGGACGGCTCGAGTTCGGCCGCGAGCATTCTGCCGGGGCTCAACCGGGTCAAGGCCGTTGCGGCGTCGGACGACGAGAACCGGCCCCTGGTGGCGTACTCCGAGGACGACGGCATCGTATGGCTGCCGACCGGTGCCAACTGGCAGACGCTGGTCGAGGACGGATCGTCGCCGGTCTATCCGGGGTAGCGGAGCCGGCCGCCCGGGACGGGTTGTCCACAGGGGTGGCAAGGTGCCCCCGGCATCGGCACAGTGGTTGCCATGCGGGGGTGGTGGCGAGAAATCTCCGGTCTGGTGCTGCCGGCCGCCTGTGGCGGCTGCGGCACTCCTCGTACGCCGCTGTGTGAGGAGTGCGCTCGTGCGCTGTACGGCGCCGGGGCGCGCCGCGCGAGGCCTGTGCCGGAGCCTGCGGGCCTGCCGGTGGTGCATGCTGCCGCCCCGTATGCGGACGCCGTACGTGCGGTGCTGCTGGCGCACAAGGAGCGGGGTGCCCTGGGGCTGGCCCGGCCGCTGGGTGTCGCGCTCGCAGGGGCGGTACGTGCGTCGCTGCCGGTGTCCCGGGCCGCCGGGGGACGGTGGCCGCTGCTGCTCGTACCCGTGCCGTCCGCGCGGCGGGCGGTGAGGGCGCGCGGGCACGACGCCGCGCGACGGATCGCGCTGGCGGCCGCGGGTGAGCTGCGGCGTACGGGGATCGAGGCGAGGGCTCTGCCGGTGCTGCGGCAGCGGCGGGCGGTGGCCGACCAGTCGGGGCTCACGGCCCGCGAGCGGGTGTCGAATCTGGCGGGGGCGCTGGAGGTCGTGGCGGGGGGCGGACGGCTTCTGGAGGGCGGCCCGGCGGTGCTGGTGGACGATCTCATGACGACCGGGGCTTCGCTGGCTGAGGCGGCGCGGGCGCTCCGCGCGGCCTCCGATCTGCAATTTTCTGGATTCGTACAGCCGAGCGCAGCGGTTGTCGCAGTGCCGCCGCTGTCTTTCGAAATAAACTGGAACTGACAGAGTACTTGCGTCGTTGCACGTAGTGAGAGGCGAAAACGCTCTGATCGGAAGTACGCGCTGGTAGCGGGTGCCGACACCCGTCCGATCGAGCTATGTTCGGATGTGAGGAATGGCGACAGCTGTTTACCTCACCGAATGCACTGTCGTGCCTCCGGCCAGGCTTTCGAGGAAGTGAGAACCTCGAAAATTGGTGGGGTGGGGATCTTGTCGACTGGGGAGGAGGAGGTGAAAGTCCGTCCGAGGCTCCGGTGATCACCGGGGTCTGGTGCAAGAGGGAGATGCTCCGCAGCCTGCGAGCGGGCGGGGCTATCCGGGAACGGAGTTCTGCGTGGACATCGTCGTCAAGGGCCGCAAGACCGAGGTGCCCGAGCGGTTCCGCAAGCACGTGGCCGAGAAGCTGAAGCTGGACAAGATCCAGAAGCTCGACGGCAAGGTGATCAGCCTGGACGTCGAGGTGTCCAAGGAGCACAACCCGCGGCAGGCCGACCGTTCCGACCGTGTGGAGATCACACTCCACTCCCGAGGCCCGGTGATCCGGGCGGAGGCAGCGGCAGCCGATCCGTACGCAGCGCTCGATCTCGCCACGGGCAAGCTGGAGGCGCGGCTGCGCAAGCAGCACGAAAAGCGCCACAACCGCCGCGGCAACGGCCGCATTTCGGCATCCGAGGTGGCCGATGTCGTTCCCGGCGTCGCCGAGTTGAACGCCAATGGCCGGCCCGTCGCCGAAGAGGCGCCCCAATCCGTTGCCACCACCAGGATCGGCTCGCTCGAAGTCCAGGGCGAAGGACCGCTGGTGGTCCGCGAGAAGATCCATACCGCAGCCCCGATGTTGCTCGACCAGGCGCTCTACGAGATGGAGCTGGTCGGGCACGACTTCTACCTGTTCGTCGACTCCGAGACGAAGCAGCCCAGTGTCGTCTACCGACGGCATGCCTATGACTATGGCGTCATCCACCTGGAGACCGACCCGCTGGCCGGGTCCGAGGCGGGCGGCGCAGGAGGTGCACTCGGCGGCTGACTCCGTCAGCAGGCGGCTGGTGCCCCTGGAGCGCCCTATGTGCCCCCAGGGGCACCACCGTGCGGCCACGGGATCACCGCTCTGTCGTCCGGGCATGAAAGCATGGCGTCGCAAGCCAACCGATGCGCTGTGCACTGACGTTGGCGAACCACACATGATCTTCAGGCCACGGCCTTCAGGGGGAGGAACGATGGCGGACAGCTTCGGCCCGGTTCACGACGACTCCGGCGACGCCGGTGCCACAGTCAATGACACCGGCGCGGACGCCGACGACTCACGCAAGGAGCCGATCCGGGTCCTCGTGGTGGACGACCACGCCCTCTTCCGGCGGGGCCTGGAGATTGTCCTCGCGCAGGAGGAGGACATCCAGGTCGTCGGCGAGGCGGGCGACGGCGCGGAGGCCGTCGACAAGGCGGCCGATCTGCTGCCCGACATCGTGCTGATGGATGTGCGGATGCCCAAGCGCGGCGGTATCGAGGCCTGTACCTCGATCAAGGAGGTGGCCCCCAGTGCGAAGATCATCATGCTGACGATCAGTGACGAGGAGGCCGACCTCTACGACGCGATCAAGGCGGGCGCCACCGGCTACCTCCTCAAGGAGATCTCCACCGACGAGGTGGCCACGGCGATCCGTGCGGTGGCCGACGGCCAGTCGCAGATCAGTCCGTCCATGGCGTCGAAGCTGCTCACCGAGTTCAAGTCGATGATCCAGCGCACCGATGAGCGCAGGCTCGTCCCCGCGCCCCGGCTGACCGAGCGGGAACTCGAAGTGCTCAAGCTGGTCGCCACGGGGATGAACAACCGCGATATCGCCAAGCAGTTGTTC
Organism: Streptomyces sp. NPDC060064; assembly: GCF_042736455.1. Taxonomy (NCBI): domain Bacteria; kingdom Bacillati; phylum Actinomycetota; class Actinomycetes; order Kitasatosporales; family Streptomycetaceae; genus Streptomyces; species Streptomyces sp. NPDC060064. The sequence continues at coordinate 45,491 of NZ_JBHWWF010000043.1, read as the reverse complement.
ATTTCCGAGAACACCGTGAAGAACCACGTCCGCAACATCCTGGAGAAGCTGCAGCTGCACTCCCGGATGGAGGCCGTGGTCTACGCGATGAGGGAAAAGATCCTCGAGATCCGGTAGGGGCAGCCGGCGGCTGCGGCAGCGGTCAAGAGCAGCGGCTCCGGCAAGCAGGAGCAGCGGCTGCGGCTGCGGTCAGGAGGAGACGGCCCGCACGAGGCCCGCGGTGAGCTCGGCGCGGTCGACCCGTTCGATCCGTACGGAATCGCAGCCGACCCACTCCGCCGCCTCTCGCAGCGCCTGAGCCATGGGTGCCACGGCCTTCGGGGTGTCCAGGGACACCTGGCGTGCCACCAGTGTCGTCCCCTCGCGCGCCGGGTCGACGCGGCCCAGCAGCCTGCCACCCGACAGCAGGGGCATCGCGAAGTAGCCGTACACCCGCTTCGGCTTCGGTACGTACGCCTCCAGGCGGTGGGTGAAGCCGAAGATCCGCTCGGTGCGCGCCCGCTCCCAGATGAGGGAGTCGAACGGCGAGAGCAGGGTTGTACGGTGCCGGCCGCGCGGCGCCGAGGCGAGTGCCTCGGGGTCCGCCCAGGCGGGCTTGGACCAGCCCTCGACGGTGACCGGGACAAGACCGGAGTCCGCGACCACCGCGTCGAACTGCTCGCCCTTGAGCCGGTGATAGTCCGCGATGTCGGCGCGGGTGCCGACGCCCAGCGCCTGTCCGGCCAGCCGGACGAGCCGGCGCAGGCACTCGGTGTCGTCCAGCTCGTCGTGCAGAAGCGCATCGGGCACGGCGCGCTCGGCGAGGTCGTACACCCGCTTCCAGCTGCGCCGCTCGGTGCACACCACTTCGCCGTACATCAGCGCGCGCTCGACGGCTACCTTCGACGCCGACCAGTCCCACCACTCGCCGCCGTTCTTCGCGCCGCCCAACTCCGTCGCGGTGAGCGGGCCTTCGGCGCGCAGCTGTTTGATCACCTGGTCGTACGAGCCGTCCGGCAGGTCGTGGTGCCAGTGCGGGCGGCCACGGTAGGCGCGGCGGCGGAAGGCGAAGTGCGGCCACTCCTCCACGGGCAGGATGCAGGCCGCGTGCGACCAGTACTCGAAGCTGTGGCCCTCCGTCCAGTACGCGTCCTCGACCGTCCTGCGGCCCACCGCGCCGAGGCGGGCGTACGGAATCAGCTCGTGCGAACGCGCCAGCACCGAGATCGTGTCCAGCTGTACGGCGCCGAGATGCCGCAGCACGCCCCGCACTCCGCCCCGCCGGTCGGGCGCGCCCATGAACCCCTGGGCGCGCAGCGCTATACGGCGCGCCTCGTCGGCGGAGAGTTCGGTGGCGGGAGGCGGCAACGTCGTCATGTTCCGCACGATAGACGGCGGCACTGACAGCCGGCCCCGGGTCCGGTCCCGCCCGAGGTCGGCCCACCGCCCCGTCGGCCCACCGCCCCGTCATGCCGCGGTCACGACGCGCCCGGCCCCGTCAGCCCTCGGGGCCCGTCAGCCCCCGGCACGTGCCGGGAGATACGGATGCGTGCTCGCCAGCCCAAGGTCCGACGGCAGCAGCGCGCCGACCCAGGTGTCCCTGAGGGTGTCCTTGTTCAGCAGAGCCGCGCGCAGCGCGCCCTCCATCACGAAGCCGGACTTCTCCGCGACGGCCCGGGACCCCGCGTTGCCGACTTCCGCCCGCCACTCCAGACGCGTCGCCCCCAGCCTGCTGAAGGCCCAGTGCGCCACGGCGCCCACGCTCTCCGCCATGACACCGCGCCCGCGGTGCTCCTTGCCCGTCCAGAAGCCGATCTCCCAGGTGCCCGAGAAGGTCCGCAGCGTGACCGCGACCGACGCCATCAGCGGACCGCCCGCGCGCGGCAGCACCGCGAAGGTGCACATCGTGCTGGTGCGCCAGCCGTCCGGCACCATCTGCCCGGTGAACTCGGCCGCGTGCTGCCGTTCGTACGGCGAAGGGACCGTCGTCCACCGCTGGATGTCGGGATCCTGGCAGGCCTGGTAGACGGCCTCCGTGTCATCGGCCGTGAAGGGACGCAGCAGCAGGCGCTCGGTGGTGAGAGTGATGGGCTCCATGCCCGGATTCTGGTCAGGACCGCGGGCGGATGCGAGCACTTTTCGGGCCTCACCGGCACCTTCCGCGAGTCCCGAGCGTTCTTCTTGCGGGTGACAGCAGGCCCGAGCGACGGCGGACTGACGGCGGACCTCCCGACCCGGCGGGGTCCTCGCTTACGATGGCCGTTGCGGTGGGGCCCACCTGCCGCGCCCGCGCCAGTGTCCATAACACGACCCAGTGCCAGGCCCGATCGGCAAGGAGACCAACCTCAGTGTCCGTCTTCAACAAGCTCATGCGTGCAGGCGAAGGCAAGATCCTGCGCAAACTGCACCGCATCGCGGACCAGGTCAACTCCATCGAAGAGGACTTCGTCAACCTCTCCGACGCCGAGTTGCGGGCGCTCACGGACGAGTACAAGGAGCGCTACGCAGACGGCGAAAGTCTGGACGACCTGCTCCCCGAGGCCTTCGCGACCGTCCGCGAGGCCGCCAAGCGCGTCCTCGGTCAGCGCCACTACGACGTACAGATGATGGGCGGCGCCGCCCTGCACCTCGGATACGTCGCCGAGATGAAGACCGGTGAGGGCAAGACCCTCGTCGGCACCCTCCCCGCCTACCTCAACGCGCTCTCGGGCAAGGGCGTCCACCTGATCACGGTCAACGACTACCTGGCCGAGCGCGACTCCGAGATGATGGGCCGGGTCCACAAGTTCCTGGGCCTGAGCGTCGGGTGCATCCTCGCCAATATGACGCCCGCCCAGCGCCGCGAGCAGTACAACTGCGACATTACGTACGGAACGAACAATGAGTTCGGTTTCGACTACCTCCGCGACAACATGGCGTGGTCCCAGGACGAGCTCGTCCAGCGCGGCCACAACTACGCCATCGTCGACGAGGTCGACTCGATCCTTGTCGACGAGGCCCGTACGCCACTGATCATCTCCGGCCCCGCCGACCAGGCCACCAAGTGGTACGGCGACTTCGCCAAGCTGGTGACGCGCCTGGCCAAGGGCGAGCCGGGCAACCAGCTCAAGGGCATCGAGGAGACCGGCGACTACGAGGTCGACGAGAAGAAGCGGACCGTCGCCATCCATGAGCCGGGTGTCGCGAAGGTCGAGGACTGGCTGGGCATCGACAACCTCTACGAGTCGGTGAACACCCCGCTCGTGGGTTATCTGAACAACGCCATCAAGGCCAAGGAACTGTTCAAGAAGGACAAGGACTACGTCGTCATCGACGGCGAAGTCATGATCGTCGACGAGCACACCGGCCGTATCCTCGCCGGCCGCCGCTACAACGAGGGCATGCACCAGGCGATCGAGGCGAAGGAAGGGGTGGACATCAAGGACGAGAACCAGACCCTCGCCACGATCACCCTGCAGAACTTCTTCCGCCTCTACGGCAAGCTCTCCGGAATGACCGGTACGGCCATGACGGAGGCCGCCGAGTTCCACCAGATCTACAAGCTCGGCGTCGTGCCGATCCCGACGAACAAGCCGATGGTCCGCAAGGACCAGTCCGACCTGATCTACCGGACCGAGGTCGCGAAGTTCGCGGCGGTCGTCGACGACATCGCCGAGAAGCACGAGAAGGGCCAGCCGATCCTGGTCGGCACCACCTCGGTCGAGAAGTCCGAGTACCTCTCGCAGCAGCTGAACAAGCGCGGTGTGCAGCACGAGGTCCTCAACGCCAAGCAGCACGACCGGGAGGCGACGATCGTCGCCCAGGCCGGCCGTAAGGGCGCCGTCACCGTCGCCACGAACATGGCCGGCCGTGGTACGGACATCAAGCTCGGCGGCAACCCCGACGACCTCGCCGAGGCGGAGCTGCGCCAGCGCGGCCTGGACCCGGTCGAGCACGTCGAGGAGTGGGCCGCGGCCCTGCCTGCCGCGCTGGAGCGGGCCGAGGCGGCCGTCAAGGCCGAGCACGACGAGGTCACCGACCTCGGCGGCCTCTATGTGCTGGGCACCGAGCGGCACGAGTCGCGCCGTATCGACAACCAGCTGCGCGGTCGTTCCGGCCGTCAGGGCGACCCGGGCGAGTCCCGTTTCTACCTGTCGCTGGGTGACGACCTGATGCGTCTGTTCAAGGCGCAGATGGTCGAGCGCGTGATGTCGATGGCCAACGTGCCGGACGACGTGCCGATCGAGAACAAGATGGTGACGCGCGCGATCGCGTCGGCCCAGTCGCAGGTCGAGCAGCAGAACTTCGAGACGCGTAAGAACGTCCTGAAGTACGACGAGGTCCTCAACCGCCAGCGCGAGGTCATCTACGGCGAGCGCCGCCGTGTCCTGGAGGGCGAGGACCTGCAGGAGCAGGTGCGTCACTTCATGGACGACACCATCGACGCCTACATCCAGGCGGAGACCGTCGAGGGCTTCGCGGAGGAGTGGGACCTGGACCGGCTGTGGGGCGCGTTCAAGCAGCTCTACCCGGTGAAGGCCACCGTCGAGGAGCTGGAGGAGGCGGCCGGCGACCGGGCCGGGATCACCGCCGAGTTCATCGCCGAGTCCATCAAGGACGACATCCACGAGCAGTACGACGAGCGCGAGAAGCAGCTCGGCTCGGACATCATGCGTGAGCTCGAGCGGCGCGTGGTGCTGTCCGTACTGGACCGCAAGTGGCGCGAGCACCTCTACGAGATGGACTACCTCCAGGAGGGCATCGGCCTGCGCGCGATGGCGCAGAAGGACCCGCTGGTGGAGTACCAGCGCGAGGGCTTCGACATGTTCACCGCCATGATGGAGGGCATCAAGGAGGAGTCCGTCGGCTATCTGTTCAACCTGGAGGTCCAGGTCGAGCAGCAGGTCGAGGAGGTCCCGGTGCAGGACACGGCGGAGCGGACCTCGCTCGCCAAGGAGGACGCCGTTCCCGCGGGCGCTTCGCGTCCGGAGATTCGCGCGAAGGGCCTCGGCGCCCCGCAGCGGCCCGACCGGCTGCACTTCTCCGCTCCCACGGTGGACGGCGAAGGCGGTGTCGTCGAGGGCGACTTCGACAACGACGGCGAGCCTGCCCGGTCGGAGATGGACGGGCTGACGCGTGCCGAGCGACGCAAGGCGCAGAAGGGCGCCGGCCGCCGCCGCAAGAAGTAACGCCTGCTCGATGCGAACGGCCGGGGCCGGACACCTCTTGCGGTGTCCGGCCCCGGCCGTTTCGTTCCGGTCCTTCCGGCCCCGGCCGTTTCCTTCAGACGCCGGCGCCGGCCCCGGCACTCGCCGTGTTGTGGCGGCCGAGGCCGCCGCGGCACGGCTCGGCGTGAACCGCACCGACCTGCGCTGCCTCGATCTGGTGCTGGGGGCGGGCGAGCGGTCGGGCCGCGAGCGGTCGGGCGGTCGGGCGGTCGGGCGGCGAAGGGTCTGTCGGCGAGCTGTCGGCCGGTGAGCTCAGCGCCGCACTGAAGCTCAGCCCGGCGGCGACGACCACGGTCATCGACCGGCTCGAGCGCGCCGGCCTCGTCACCCGCAGTCGCGACGCGGCCAACCGGCGGCGCGTACTCGTCACCGCCACGGATTCCGCCCGTGCCGCCGAGGCTCAGGTCTACCTGCCCGTCGGCGCCGCCGGGGCCGAGGCGCTGAGCCGTTACGACGAGGACCAACTCGCCACGATCCTGGACTTCCTTCAGGCTGCCCGTCAGGTGCAGGAGGGGCAGGCGGCCAGGCTCGGTGTGGACGGCGGCTGAGCCGGGCGCCGGCGGCCGCTACCGGTCGGCTGCGCCGCGACATGCTCCCTGCCGAGCCGGCCGCTACCGGGCCGGCTGTGCGGCGACACGCTCCCCGCCGAGCTCCACCGCCGCGCAGCGCCAGCGCTGGTCCGCGCCCTGCTCCAGGCGGAAGGCCATCGCGCTGACCCGGTCGCCCGAGCCGATCCGGGCGAAGGCTTCGATCACGCCGGGGCCCGGGTGGTACTCGCCGCAGTGCCGTACGACCGGCGTGACCCGTTCCGCCGGGCGCAGCGGAGCCCCTGGAGCCAGCCGCACCAGCTGCTCGTACGCCTCCCCGATGGTGTGCCCGAGCATCCAGTGCACCGGTCGCTGTCCGCTGAGCACCGCGAGCAGGCGGTCGGCGAACCAGTAGTGCGGCTGGTGCTGCCGCCGTGCGCGGGCCATCGCCGCTGCCGCCACCACTGCGGGCCTGCGTTGATCGCGCCGTCCTGCGGGCCGGGTCCTGTCCATGCAGATCGCCCCCGATATCCGGGCCCGGTCTCGATACCGGGCGGTAACTTCACTGGTGATCTTCTACGGGGGCGGGGCGAGCGGCCGCAATGTGTGCGGGCACCGTCGGAGGGCGACGGGAAACTTCACCTATCAGGGTGACGAGCGGTGGCCCCGGGCCGTGGTGGGCAGGTGCACGGGGTATTTCAGGTGGACGGTGCGCGAGCCCTGGAGCGGCACCCCGAAGGGGGACGTCGCACGTATCCTGAGGGCGTCTTCCGACTACGAAAGCGGCCAGCCATGCGCGTCTACGTCCCCCTGACCCTCCCCGGTCTCGCAGAGGCGCACAAGGCGGGCAAGCTGGGCCCCGGTCCGCTGGCCGCCTACGCGGTGACCCCGGGACTGCGCGAGTGGTACGTCTCCGACGACATCGAGGAGCTCGAGTACGCCGCGCTGAACCGTGCCGCGGCCGCCTCGCTGCGGCTGCTCGCGGGTGCTCCGGCCGCTGCCCGGCGCCGGGTCGTCGTCGCCGTCGACGTACCGGACCAGGACGCGGTGGCCGATCCCGACCGGGTGCTCGTCGCCAGCGCGCTCGGCGAGGTGCGGATCGCGTCCGCGGTGCCACTGGCCAAGGCGGCAGCGGTGCATGTGGACGCCGACGACGCGGTGGACGATGTGGCGGCGGCGGCGGAGGCACTGGGAGCGGCGGACCAGGGCGACGACGACGCCCAGTTCACGGTGGACGGCGCGGAGGACCACGAGCTGCTCTGGTTCGGGGTGCAGGAGATCCCGAACCTGATCTCCTGACGCCTGCCGGCCCTGCCCCGCCCCCTTCCACCTCGCCCGGCACCTTGCGCCTGCCCGCCCCTTTCCGCCTTGCCGGCACCTCCTGCCGCTTCCCGACGGTCATCCCGTCCGGCCGCCTGTCAGTCCTGCTGGGTACTGTTTTGGTATGGGGAAGCACGCGGACACACACATCGTCTGGGACTGGAACGGCACGCTGTTCCACGACATCGACGCGGTCATCCAGGCGACGAACGCCTCGTTCGCGGAGATAGGGCTGCCCGCGATCACGCTCGAGCGCTACCGGGACCTGTACTGCGTGCCGGTGCCGCTCTTCTACGAGCGGCTCCTGGGCCGGCTGCCCACGGATGCGGAGTGGGCCGTCATGGACGAGACCTTCCACCGGCACTACTGGGTGCTGGCCGAGAGCGCGGGACTGGCCGCCGGAGCCAGGGAGCTGCTGGTCGACTGGCAGGCGTCCGGGCTGACGCAGTCGATGTGTTCGCTCGCCCCGCACGAGAACCTGATACCGATCGTGCGCACGCACGGCATCGAGCAGCACTTTGTGCGGGTGGACGGCCGGGTCGGCGGATCGCACACCGGTAAGGCCGAGCACATGGCGCGCCACCTCGCGGGGCTCGACGGAGTACGGGCGGAGCGCGTGGTGGTCATCGGCGACGCCGTCGACGACGCGGTTGCGGCGCAGCATGTGGGAGCGCGAGCCGTCCTCTACACGGGCGGCTCACACAGCCGCACCAGCCTGCAGGCGGCGGGGACAGGCGTGCCCGTGGTGGACACACTCGCTGAGGCAGTGGCCGAGGCCCAGCGTCTGGCGGCCTGACGCGCACCGCCGGACGCTTCGCCGTGGCGGCGTGCGTGGCGGCGTCAGCTCACCGGGGCCTTCGCGCGCAGCACCTTCAGGAACTCCCGCATCCACGCGGAGTGGTCCGGCCAGGCGCGGGAGGAAACGAGGGTGCCGTCGACGACCGCCTCCGCATCCTGGAAGCTGGCGCCGGCCGCCTGCATGTCCAGTTCCAGCGCCGGGTAGGCGGTGACGCGCCGGCCCTCCAGGCTGCCGAGCGCCGCCGTCAGCAGCGGGCCGTGGCAGATCTGGGCGACCGGCTTGTCGGAGTCGAAGAAGGACTTGAGGAGCTTGCGGAGTTCCGGGTCGTTGCGCAGATACTCGGGGGCGCGGCCGCCGGGGATCACCACCGCTGCGTACTGCCCCGGATCGACTTCCGAGAAGGCCAGGTCGGCGGGCCAGGTGTAGCCCGGCTTCTCGGTGTACGTGTCGAAGCCCGGTTCGAAGTCGTGCACCACGAACTGCAGCTTTTTGCGGGAGGGGGCCGCGATATGCACCTCGTACCCCTCCTCCCGCAGCCGCTGGTACGGGTAGAGGACTTCGAGGGACTCGGCTGCGTCGCCGGTGACGATCAGGATCTTCGCTGTCATGGCTGCTCCCGGTGTCCTGCTGTCGACGGTACTCCCGGTGTCGTGCTGTCGACGTGTGACCGTGTCGTCACCGTCAACGTGCACCGCGAGGGGGCTGCTTGCCAAGAGGGCCTGTGTCGCTGTCCAGACTGTCAAACTTCAGGCCCCGCTTTTGTACACATACGGCTCATGACGGGTCGGGGGGGCGGGACGATAGCCTTGACCCGTGATCAGCGCGATACGCCGCGGGGGCAGCGAAGCCCCCGGCCTGCGCCCGGAGTGCCACAGCACCCGGGCGATCGTTGCTCTCCTCGTTCCGACCGGGTTGCCGAACTTGGCCAATAACCGCTCGGACGACTCTCATCGCGGCATAACGTCGACTTCGACCGGATACCCCGCGTCACGGCGTTGCGTCGCTTCTTTCACCTACGTCACGCAACGGCGCGCGACAGGAGCCAGAGGACATGCAGACCAAGCTGGACGAAGCCAAGGCCGAGCTGCTCGAACGGGCCGCCCGGGTAGCTGAGAACAGCCCGCTCGGGGGGAACCTTCCGACTGGGTCCGAGCAAGGGAAGCGTCCTGACCGGGACGCTCTGCTCACGTACCTCCAGCGCTACTACCTGCACACCGCTCCAGAGGACCTCGCCGACCGCGACCCGGTCGACATCTTCGGTGCGGCACTTTCCCACTACCGGCTGGCCGAGAACCGCCCCCAGGGGACGGCCAATGTGCGGGTCCACACTCCGACCGTGGAAGAGAACGGCTGGACGTGCAGCCACTCCGTCGTCGAGGTCGTCACCGACGACATGCCCTTCCTCGTCGACTCGGTCACCAATGAGCTCTCCCGCCAGGGCCGCGGCATTCATGTCGTGATCCACCCGCAGGTCACCGTCCGCCGCGATGTGACCGGCAAGCTCATCGAGGTACTGCCCTCCGAGGCCAACAGCAAGGCGCTGCCGCACGACGCGCTCGTCGAGTCCTGGATCCATGTCGAGGTCGACCGCGAGACCGACCGCGCCGATCTGAAGCAGATCACCTCCGACCTGCTGCGGGTCCTCTCCGACGTCCGCGAGACCGTCGAGGACTGGGAGAAGATGCGCGACGCCGCGCTGCGCATCGCCGAAGAGCTGCCCAGCGAGCCGAAGGCCGACGATCTGCGCGACCAGGAGGTCGAGGAGGCGCGTGAGCTGCTGCGCTGGCTCGCCGCCGACCACTTCACCTTCCTCGGCTACCGCGAGTACGAGCTCACCGAGAACGACGCGCTCGCCGCCGTCCCGGGGACCGGACTCGGCATCCTGCGCTCCGACCCCCAGCACAGCACGGACGAGGCGCACCCGGTCAGCCCGTCCTTCAGCCGGCTGCCCGCCGACGCCCGTGCCAAGGCCCGTGAGCACAAGCTGCTCGTGCTGACGAAGGCCAACAGCCGCGCGACCGTGCACCGCCCCAGCTACCTCGACTACGTCGGCGTGAAGAAGTTCGACGCCGAGGGAAATGTCGTCGGTGAGCGCCGCTTCCTCGGTCTCTTCTCCTCCGCCGCGTACACCGAGTCCGTGCGCCGGGTGCCGGTCATCCGCCGTAAGGTCGCCGAGGTCCTGGAGGGCGCCGGCTTCTCGCCCAACAGCCACGACGGCCGCGACCTGCTGCAGATCCTCGAGACCTACCCGCGCGACGAGCTCTTCCAGACGCCCGTCGACCAGCTGCGTTCCATCGTCACGAGCGTGCTCTACCTCCAGGAACGCCGCAGGCTGCGGCTCTACCTGCGGCAGGACGAGTACGGGCGCTACTACTCCGCCCTCATCTACCTGCCGCGCGACCGCTACACCACCGGCGTACGGCTGCGCCTGATCGACATCCTCAAGGAGGAGCTCGGCGGCAGCAGCGTCGACTTCACCGCCTGGAACACCGAGTCGATCCTCTCCCGGCTGCACTTCGTGGTCCGCGTCCCGTCCGGGACCGAGCTGCCCCACCTGACCGACTCCGATGTCGAGCGCATCGAGGCCAGGCTGGTCGAGGCCGCCCGTTCCTGGGCCGACGGCTTCGCCGAGGCACTCAACGCCGAGTGCGGTGAGGAGCGCGCCGCCGAGCTGCTGCGCCGCTACGGCTCCGCCTTCCCCGAGGGCTACAAGGCAGACCACTCGCCGCGTGCCGCCGTCGCCGACCTCGTGCACCTGGAACGGCTGACCGAGAACGGCAGGGGCTTCGCGCTCTCGCTGTACGAACCGGTCGGTGCCGGCCCGGGCGAGCGCCGCTTCAAGATCTACCGCACCGGAGAGCAGGTCTCCCTCTCCGCGGTCCTGCCCGCGCTCAACCGGCTCGGTGTCGAGGTCGTCGACGAGCGTCCGTACGAGCTGCGCTGCTCGGACCGTACGACCGCCTGGATCTACGACTTCGGTCTGCGCATGCCGCTGGCCAACGGCAACGGCGACTACCTCGCCGACGATGCCCGCGAGCGTTTCCAGGACGCCTTCGCCGCGGTCTGGACCGGCAAGGCCGAGAACGACGGCTTCAACGCCCTCGTTCTGGGTGCCGGTCTGAACTGGCGGCAGGCGATGGTGCTGCGCGCGTACGCCAAGTACCTGCGTCAGGCCGGTTCGACCTTCAGCCAGGAGTACATGGAGGACACCCTCCGTACCAACGTCCACACCACCCGGCTGCTGATCTCGCTCTTCGAGGCCAGGATGTCCCCGGAGCGCCAGCGCGCGGGCACCGAGCTGATCGACGGTCTCCTCGAGGAACTCGAGGGCGCGCTCGACCAGGTCGCCAGCCTGGACGAGGACCGGATCCTGCGTTCCTTCCTCACGGTCATCAAGGCGACGCTGCGGACCAACTTCTTCCAGGAGGCCGGCGGCGGCACGCACCACAGCTATGTGTCGATGAAGTTCGACCCGCAGGCCATCCCGGATCTGCCTGCGCCCCGCCCGGCGTACGAGATCTGGGTGCACTCCCCGCGCGTGGAGGGTGTGCACCTGCGCTTCGGCAAGGTCGCGCGCGGCGGTCTGCGCTGGTCCGACCGGCGTGAGGACTTCCGTACGGAGATCCTGGGCCTGGTCAAGGCGCAGATGGTGAAGAACACCGTGATCGTGCCGGTCGGCGCGAAGGGCGGCTTCGTCGCCAAGCAGCTCCCGGACCCGTCCGTGGACCGGGACGCCTGGCTCGCCGAAGGCATCGCCTGCTACAAGATCTTCATCTCCGCGCTGCTCGACATCACCGACAACCTGGTGGCGGGCGAGGTCGTACCGCCGGCCGATGTCGTACGCCACGACGGGGACGACACCTATCTCGTCGTCGCCGCGGACAAGGGCACCGCGTCCTTCTCCGACATCGCCAACGAGGTCGCGCTCTCGTACAACTTCTGGCTCGGCGACGCCTTCGCATCGGGCGGCTCCGCCGGATACGACCACAAGAAGATGGGCATCACCGCCCGCGGCGCGTGGGAGTCCGTCGAGCGGCACTTCCGCGAGCTCGGCCACGACACCCAGACCCAGGACTTCACGGTCGTCGGCGTCGGCGACATGTCCGGTGACGTGTTCGGCAACGGCATGCTGCTCAGCGAGCACATCCGGCTGGTCGCCGCCTTCGACCACCGGCACATCTTCATCGACCCGAACCCGGACGCGGCAACCTCGTACGCCGAGCGCAGTCGGCTCTTCGAGCTGCCCCGCTCCTCCTGGGCCGACTACAACAAGGAGCTGCTGTCCGCGGGCGGCGGCATCCACCCGCGTACGGCCAAGTCGATCCCGATCAACGCGCACATGCGCGCGGCGCTCGGCATCGAGCCCGGCATCTCCAAGATGACGCCTGCCGAGCTGATGAAGACGATCCTCAAGTCCCCGGTGGACCTGCTGTGGAACGGCGGCATCGGTACGTACGTCAAGGCCTCCACCGAGTCCAACGCGGATGTCGGCGACAAGGCCAACGACGCGATCCGCGTCAACGGTGAGGACCTGCGGGCCAAGGTCGTCGGCGAGGGCGGCAACCTGGGCCTGACCCAGCTCGGCCGGATCGAGTTCGACCGCAGCGGCGGCAAGATCAACACCGATGCCATCGACAACAGCGCGGGCGTGGACACCTCCGACCACGAGGTGAACATCAAGATCCTGCTCAACGGCCTGGTGTCGGACGGCGACATGACCGTCAAGCAGCGCAACAAGCTGCTCGCGGAGATGACCGACGAGGTCGGGGCGCTGGTACTGCGCAACAACTACGCGCAGAACGTCGCCCTGGCGAACGCCGTCGTCCAGGCGCCGAGTCTGCTCCACGCCCACCAGCGCTTCATTCGGCGGCTGGAGCGGGACGGGCATCTGGACCGGCCCCTGGAGTTCCTGCCGACCGACCGGCAGATCCGTGAACTGCTCAACGCGGGCAAGGGGCTCAGCCAGCCCGAGCTGGCCGTGCTGCTCGCCTACACCAAGATCACGGTGGCGGACGAGCTGATCGGGACGGGGCTGCCGGACGACCCGTATCTGCGCCGGCTGCTGCACGCGTACTTCCCGCAGCCGCTGCGCGAGAAGTTCCCCGAGGCGATCGACGGGCATGCGCTGCGCCGCGAGATCGTCACGACGGTGCTGGTCAACGACACGGTGAACACCGGTGGTTCGACCTTCCTGCACCGGCTGCGCGAAGAGACGGGTGCGTCGACCGAGGAGGTCGTGCGGGCGCAGACCGCGGCCCGCGAGATCTTCGGACTCGGTGCGGTGTGGGACGCCGTCGAGGCCCTCGACAACAAGGTCGCGGCCGACGTCCAGACCCGTATCCGGCTGCACTCGCGCCGCCTCGTCGAGCGCGGTACGCGATGGCTGCTGGGCAACCGGCCGCAGCCGCTGGAGCTCGCCGAGACCATCGACTTCTTCGCCGAGCGCGTGGAGCAGGTCTGGGCGGAGCTGCCGAAGATGCTGCGTGGCGCGGATCTGGAGTGGTACCAGGGGATCCTGGACGAGCTCACCGAGGCCGGTGTTCCCGAGGAGCTCGCGCTGCGGGTCGCCGGGTTCTCCTCCGCCTTCCCGACGCTCGACATCGTCGCGATCGCGGACCGTACGAAGAAGGAGCCGATGGCGGTCGCCGAGGTGTACTACGACCTCGCCGACCGGCTGCGGATCACCCAGCTGATGGACCGGATCATAGAGCTGCCGCGGGCCGACCGCTGGCAGTCCATGGCCCGCGCCTCCATCCGCGAGGACCTGTACGCCGCACACGCCATGCTGACGGCGGACGTGCTCTCCGTGGGCAACGGCAGCTCGACGCCCGAGGAGCGGTTCAAGGCCTGGGAGCAGAAGAACGCGGCGATCCTCGGCCGGGCGCGTTCGACGCTGGAGGAGATCCAGGGCTCGGACACGTTCGACCTGGCGAACCTGTCGGTGGCGATGCGGACGATGCGGCAGCTGCTGCGTACGCACAGCTAGCGGTACGGGAACGAGGGGCGCCGGGTCCGTCCGGCGCGCTTCGCCCTCGATCGCCGGACGGGCTTTTGAGCACAAGCCCGTCCGGCGGTCGAGGACATCTCGTCAGGGAGCCCGGCGGATTCTGGTCCGCCAACCGGACGCCCTCGGGTCCTTGGCGGCCCGCTCGATCCCTGCCAGGGTCGCCGCGAGCGGCTTGGGCAGCCAGCCGTCGAAGTCACGTACGTCGCGTCCCGCTGCCCGCCGGCACAGCTCGGCCGCCTCCGCCGCCGTCGGCCGCTCCTCGGGCCGGGCGGCGAGGCAGCCCGTCAGCACCTCGCGCAGCGCCGCCGGATGCGCGCGCAGATCCGGCGGCTCGTGGTCGGTGCCGGCGATCCGGGTGGCGACCACCAGGCCGCCGCCCTCTCCGTACGGATGGCGCCCGGCGGCGGCTTCGGCGGCGACGAGTCCGAGCGTGAACACATCGGATGCGGGCGTGAGCTGCTTGCCGAGCGCGTGCTCGGGAGACATGTACTTGGGTGTGCCGACCATCCGGCCGACGGTGGTCATGGATGACGTCCCGACGTCCCGCGCGATGCCGAAGTCGAGCAGCCAGGGCCCTTCCGCGGTGAGCAGCAGATTGCCCGGCTTCACATCGCGGTGGATGACCCCGGCGGTGTGTACGGCGTCCAGCGCGTGGGCCGCGCAGGCGGTCAGCTGAAGCACGCACTTCAGCGGCAGCGGCCCGTGTTCGGCCAGCGCGTCGTCGAGCGGCAGCCCCGGTACGTAACGGGTGGCGAGCCAGGGCCGGGCGGCCTCCGCGTCATGGTCGACGACCGGTACGAGGTGGTGTCCGTGCACCCGGCGGACCGCCTCGACCTCGCGGGCGAAACGTTTCCGGAAGCTCTCGCTCTGTGCGTGCTCGCGGCGGATCAGCTTCAGCGCGACGGGCCGTCCTTCGCCGGTGCGGGTGAGATAGACGGTGCCCATCCCGCCCTCGCCGATCCGCGCCTCGAGCACATAGCCCGCGATCTCCCGCGGATCGTCGTCGCGCAGCGGCTGAGGCCCCCCGTTCCGCATTCCCACTCCCCTTGGCGTGCCCCTGCCCATCGTCGGCAGCGGAGCCTATCGCGCGGCCGTGGCCGTCCACAGCCGCCTGCAGGAGAGCAGAGCCGCCGTGACCAGCAGACCGTTCCGTACGACCATGATCAGACAGCCGAGCGGAGTGCCGCCCAGCACATCGTCGTAGAGCAAGGGGTAGGCCAGCGCGCTCAGCGCGGCCGCGGGCAGCATCAACAGCGCGACCGGGCGCTGGGTGGTGTGCCGGGAGGTGAGGCAGACCGCGGCCAGTCCGAGCAGCCAGACCAGATACTGCGGGCTGATCACCCGGCTGGTGACGGTGAAGAGCAGGACGGCGGCGAACGCGGCGTCGAAGGGTGTCGCCGCACTCCAGCGCCGGGCCCTGACCCGCCAGAGCAGCAGCCAGCACAGCGCCGCGGCGGTCAGCAGCAGCGAGAGCCGCGCCACGCTCGACACATAGGGACCGATGAACTCGAAGGCCCCGTACTGGTACCTGACCGTGCCCGCCCAGCCCGCCTTCCGCGCGAGCTGGAGCGCGGTTCCGCCGAGCGACTCGATCTGGACGCCTCTGGCGCCCTGCTGCCGCAGAAAGTCCAGGGAGTGCGTGAAGGCGAGCGCGAGGACGGCGAGCAGCGCGACCGCGGAGGCGGCGGCCGAGAGCCAGGCGGCGCGTGTCGTACGTCCCCGGGGTGTGCCGAGCAGGGTGAGCAGCGGCCAGACCTTGATCATCGCGCCGAGGCCGGCGAGCGCCCCGCCGAGCAGCGGCCGGCCGCGCATCGCCAGTAGCGCGAGCACGGCGAGGGCGGTGACCTGGACGTCGTACCGCGCGAAGGGCAGATGCAGCAGCAGCGGCAGTCCGCACACCCACATCCAGGCGCCGGGCACACCGGCGCGGGCGAGCGCGAGGGTGACGACGGCGTCGGCGGCGAGGGTGATGGCGACGAAGGCCTGGAAGTAGGTGAGCCAGGGCAGCGTGCCGGGGAAGAGGAACACCAGCGCGGCGCCGGGCGGGTACTGCCAGGTGACGTCGTTCAGGGGGAAAGCGCCCTGGCCGAGCTGCTCGTACCAGTGCCGGTAAAGGGTGTGCACCTCGCCGGCGACGCCGCTGTCGCCGAGGCGGTCGACGATGAGCAGGAGCAGCATCCCGATGCGGGTGGCTGCCCAGACGGCGCCGAGGGCGACGGCCTGCGTGGGCCGGGGCGGGTCGGCGCCGAGGGGCGCCCGGGTGCCGGGGAGCGAGGTCCCGGGCACCCGGGCGGAGCCATGGGCGGGCGGTGCAGTCCGATGATTCGTCATCGGCCTGCACTTTAGCCCGCGTTACGGGTAATTTGAGGTGATTTAGGGGCTATTTCTTGGGGCTGGTGAACTCGTTGTACGCGGCGACGACGTCCTTCACGGGGCCGTCCATCCGCAACGTCCCGGCCTCCAGCCAGATCGCGCGGTCGCACGTCTCGGAAATCGTGCCGATGCTGTGGCTGACCAGGAAGACCGTGCCGGCCTCCTCGCGCAGCTCGTTGATGCGCTCCTGGCTGCGCCGCTGGAAGCGGGCGTCGCCGGTGGACAGGGCCTCGTCGATCAGCAGCACGTCGTGGCTCTTCGCCGCGGCGATCGAGAACCGCAGCCGGGCGCCCATGCCGGAGGAGTACGTACGCATCGGCAGCGTGATGAAGTCGCCCTTCTCGTTGATCCCCGAGAAGTCGACGATGTCGTCGTAGCGGTCGCGGATCTGCTCGCGGGTCATGCCCATCGCGAGTCCGCCGAGGATGACATTGCGCTCGCCGGTCAGATCGCCCATGAGTGCCGCGTTCACGCCGAGCAGCGAGGGCTGGCCCTGGGTGAAGACCCTGCCCTTGGACGGCGGCTGCAGGCCCGCGATGGCCTTGAGCAGGGTCGACTTGCCCGAGCCGTTGGAGCCGATCAGGCCGATCGCCTCGCCCTTGTACGCGGCGAAGCTGACGCCCTTGACGGCGTGCACCTCGCGAACGCCGGGTGCGCCCTTGCGGGAGACGATCCGGCTGAGGGCGGTGGTGGCGCTGCCCTTGCCGGTGCGGACGCCGTTCACCTTGTACGTGATGTGGACGCCGTCGACGACGACGGTGGGAATCCTGGAGTCAGCCACGGCCGTACTCCTCCTCTGCCTTCCAGAAGTACAGGAATCCGCCGGCCCCGAAGAGCACTGCCCAGAAGAGGGCCACGGCCCACACGTGCGGGGGGAGTTGGGCGGCGGTGAAGCTGTCGATGAGCGCGAAGCGCATGAGGTCGATGTAGACGGCGGCCGGGTTGCACTGCAGCGCCAGCTTGACGGTGTGCGGCACCTTGTCGTGGCTGAGCACCTTGTCGATCGACCACATCACACCGGAGACGTACATCCAGGTGCGCAGGATGAACGGCATCAGCTGGGCGATGTCCGGGGTCTTGCTGGCCAGCCGCGCCATGATCATCGAAATGCCGGTGTTGAACACGGCCTGCAGGGTCAGTGCCGGGATCGCGAGCAGCCAGCCGACCTGGGGAAGCTGCCCGAAGCAGACCAGGATGGCGAGCAGCGCGCCGAGCGAGAAGAGCAGCTGCTGGAGCTGCTGGAGCGCGATGGCGATGGGCAGGCTGGCGCGGGGGAAGTGCAGGGCGCGTACGAGGCCGATGTTGCCGGAGATCGCGCGGGTGCCGGCCATGATCGAGTTGGCCGTGAAGGTCCAGATGAACACGCCTGTGACGAGGAACGGGATGAAGTCGGGCACGTGCTTACTGGTGTCGAGCAGCATGCCGAAGATGAAGTAGTAGACCGCCGCGTTCAGCAGCGGGGTCATGACCTGCCAGATCTGGCCCAGCTTGGCCTGGCTGTACTGGGCGGTCAGCCGGGCGGTGGCGAAGGCGACGATGAAGTGGCGGCGGGACCAGAGCTGGCCGATGTAGGAGCGCAGGGTGGGGCGGGCGCCGCTGACGGTCAGACCGTGGCGGGCGGCGAGCGCGGCGAGGTCGGACGGGCCGTCCGGGGCGGATTCGCTCGGGTCGGGATGCGGCTCTGGCCGGCCGATCGTCTGGCTGCTCACGGTGCTCGCTTTCGACAGGCGCGGAGGCAGGGACAGGGGTGGGGGTACGTCGGGCGCGGGCGTTGGCGGCGCCCGCGATGGGAGTCGCCCAGCGATGGGACGGACCCGTATCGTCGCTACGGCGAGAGTAGGACGTAGTGACGTCGCAACGCAACCGTTTCGTCGTCCCGGTATGCTCCTGTGCATGACCACGGATCCGGGAACACCACGTCGCGCGCCGGCGGGAGCCGCAGTGCTCCGGGAGGACGTGACCCACGCCATCCGCGCCGCCGTCTTCGAGGAACTGGCCGCGGTCGGCTTCGCGCGGATGTCGATCGAGGGGATCGCGCGGCGGGCGGGCGTCGGCAAGACGGCGGTCTACCGGCGCTGGAAGTCGAAGCTGTCGCTGGTGCTGGACCTGGTCTCGGTGTTCGCGGCGCAGGGACTGCCGGCGCCGGCGACGGGTTCGCTGTACGGCGATGTACGGGCGCTGCTCGAGGTGGCGTCGCACGCCCTGCGCCACCCGGTGGCCTCGCAGGTCATCCCGGACCTGCTGGTGGAGGCGGCGCGCCACCCGGAGATCTCGGACGCGATCAAGGCGGCGCTGCTGGACAGCCAGCAGGGCGTGGCGGCGATGGTGGTACGGGACGCGGTGGCACGGGGCGAACTCCCCGAATCGACGGACCCGGACAAGGCGCTGGACCTGATTGTGGGGCCGCTGTACTGGCGGCTGGTGGTGGTGCGGACGGGGCTGCCGAAGGGGTACCTGGACGAGCTGGCGCGGGGGGCGGTGGCGGCGCTCCGGTCGTGACCGGGGGTTTGACCGGGGTTTGTTCCCCTCCCCGCCCCGCCCCTTCCCGAACCGGGGCAGGCCCCCTCGGGGCCGGATGCGGCGCACCCGCACGCCTCCGGGCGGCGGTTCGCACCGGGCCGGCCCCGACACCGCTCAACTACTCATCCGCACCGGCTCACTTGACCGCTCCTGCCATGACTCCCGTCACGAACTGCCGCTGGAACGCGAAGAACACCGCCAGCGGGATGATCATCGAGACGAAGGCGCCGGGCGCCAGGACGTCGATGTTGTTGCCGAACTGCCTCACCTGGCGCTGGAGTGCCACCGTGATCGGCGCGCTCTCGGAGTCCGCGAAGATCAGCGCCACCAGCATGTCGTTCCACACCCACAGGAACTGGAAGATTCCCAGCGAGGCGATCGCCGGGCCGCCCAGTGGCATCACGACGCGCGTGAACAGCCGTATCTCGCCCGCCCCGTCGAGCCGCGCCGCCTCCAGCAGTTCTCTCGGGATCTCCGCGAAGAAGTTCCGCAGCAGGAAGATCGCGAACGGCAGACCGAACGCGACATGGAAGATGATCACGCCGATTGTCGTCTCGAAGATGCCGATCTGGCCGAACAGCTTGGAGACCGGCACCAGCGCGACCTGGACCGGGACCACGAGGAGGCCGACGACCAGCATGAACCACCAGTCGCGGCCCGGGAATTCCATCCAGGCGAAGGCGTATCCGGCGAGCGAGCCGATCACCACGACCAGAACCGTGGCAGGGACGGTGATCAGCACCGTGGACAGCAGCGAATCGGTGATCGCCGTGTTGTCGAGGAGCCGCGAATAGTTCTCGGTGGTCAGCTGTGCCGGGGCCGAGAACACCTTCCACCAGCCGCTCTCACTGATGTCCGTCGCGTCGCGCAGCGACGACAGCAGCAGCCCGAACGTCGGCATCAGCCAGAACAGGCCCACCAGGATGAGGAACACCCGCATCACGCCACCGCCGGCGCGTGCCGCGATACGCGCCGGGAGTGACTGCTTGGCCTTCACCACACCGTCGGTCGTGGTCATCGGCGGCTCTCCCTTCGCATCCTGCGGATGTTGAACAGCATCACCGGGATCACCAGCAGCAGCAGGAGTACGGAGATGGCACTGCCCAGCCCCACATTCGAATCCGTACCGAACGACGAGCGGTACAGCTGGAGAGCGAGGACGTTCGCGTCGTCCTGGGCCGAGCCCGGCGCGATGATGAAGACCAGGTCGAAGATCTTCAGCACATTGATCATCAGGGTGACCAGGACGACCGCGAGTACCGGCGCCAGCAGCGGCACCGTGATCTTGCGGAAGACCTGCCATTCGTTCGCGCCGTCCACCCGCGCCGCTTCGAGGAGTTCACGCGGCACGCTCGCCAGGCCCGCCGCGATCAGCACCATCGCGAAGCCCGCCCACATCCAGACGTAACTGCCGATGATCGCCGGGGTGACGAGCGAGGGGCCGAGCCAGTTGACGCCGTTGTACGGCTCCCGGAAATTGTCGGCGGGCAGCCGGAGTCGGGCGCCCTCGGCGGACGCGGGCAGGCTGAACGTACCGTCCGCTCCGGCCCGTGCCGATGCGACGACCTTGCCGTCCTTGACCGCCTCCACCTTGATGCCCTTGAGCCCGAGCTCCTTGGCGTCGATGGCGTTGGGCTTGCCGCCGCCGCCCTTGGTGAAGTCCAGCCAGGCGGTGCCGGTGATCTTTCCGTCGTCCGGCTGGGCCGCCTTCGCGGGCTTGGCGTCGGACGGCATCTTGTCGGGCGCGACACCGACCAGCGGGAGCTGGACCTGTTTGCCCGCGGTGGCCGGCTCCTTGGTGACGAAGGACCCGCCCGGACCTGCCTCGAGCGGATGGACGGCCAGCGGACGCGCCTTGGGGAATCCGGCCGACTCGGCGAAGGTGTCGTGAACGCCCACCCACACCGCGTTGGCGACACCGCGGTCCGGGTCCTGCTCGTACACCAGCCGGAAGATGATGCCCGCGGCGAGCATCGAGATCGCCATCGGCATGAAGACGATCAGCTTGAAGGCCGTGCCCCAGCGGACCCGCTCGGTGAGCACGGCGAAGATCAGACCGAGTGCCGTCGAGACGGTCGGCGCGACCACCACCCAGATCACATTGTTCTTGACCGCGGTGAGGATGGTGTCCTCGGTGAATATCTCCTTGTAGTTGTCGATCCCGGCGAACCCGCTGCCGGACTGGTCGAAGAAGGACCGGTAGACCGAGTACCCGATCGGGTAGACCACGAGCGCGCCCAGCAGCACCAGCGCGGGCAGCAGAAAGCCGACCGCGATGATCTTACGTGTGCCTGTCACGCTCTTGCGCTTGTCGGCGGGGGGCGTCGGACGTACGGAGCCCCTCGCGGTCGCCGCAGTTGTCACCGATTCAGCTCTTGTACGCCTTGGCCGCGTCCGACTCCAGCTTCTGCTGGGTCCCGGCGACGTTCTTCGGGTTCTTCAGGAAGTCCTGGAGTGCTTTCCACTCGCCCTTGCCGGGCGTACCGCCGAACGACTGCGGCATCTGGTCCGACATGTCGAAGCGGAATGTGTCGCCCGCCGCGATCAGCGCCTTGGCGATATCGCGCTGCACATCATTGGGGTACGCGGAAATGTCGAGCGACTTGTTCGGTGAGATGAACCCGCCCGACTCGGCCCAGATCTTGGCAGCGTCCGGGGAGGCCAGGAAGGTCAGCAGCGCCTGCGCGCCCTTGGAGTCCTTCAGCGCCACGGCCGCATCGCCGCCGGTCACCACCGGAGGCTCGGCGCCCACCGCCGGGAACGGGAACACCTTCGCGTCCGTACCGATCTTGGCGTCCGTCTGCGCGATGTTGACCGAGACGAAGTCGCCCTCGAAGACCATCGCGCCCTTGGGCTGCTCACCGCCGGTGAAGGTCTGGGTGACCGATGCCGGGAACTCCGTCTGGAGCGCGCCGTCGGCGCCGCCCGCGATCAGGTTCGGCTTGCCGAAGAGCTCGCCGAGCGTGGTCAGCGCGGTCTTCACGGACGGGTCGGTCCACTTGATCCGGTGCTTGGCCAGCTGGTCGTACTTCTGGGGTCCCGCCTGGGAGAGATAGATGTTCTCGAACCAGTCGGTGAGCGTCCAGCCGTCCGCGCCGCCGACCGAGACCGGGGTGACACCGGAGGCGGAGATCGTCTCGGCCGTCGACAGGAAGTCCTTCCAGGTCTTCGGCTCGCTCGCGCCCGCGTTCTCGAAGGCCTTGGCGTTGTACCAGACCAGGGACTTGCTGGCGGCCTTGAAGTAGACGCCGTACTGCGTGCCGCCGACCGCGCCGAGATCCTGCCAGCCCTTGGTGAAGTTCTTCGCCAGCTCCGCCTTGGCCTCGGCGCCCAGCGGCTTGACCCATTTGCGCTGCACGGCCTGCTGGAGCGCGCCGACCTGCTGGAGGAGTGCCACATCCGGGGGCTGACCGCCGGCGATCTTCGTACCGAGGTAGTTGAGCATCGCGTCCTGGGTGGGGACGAAGGTGACGGAAGCCCCGGTGCGCTTCTCGAACTCCTTGAGGACCTTGGTGAAGTTCTCCTGCTCGGGGCCGGTCCAGACGGCCACGACCTCGATCTTCTCGCCGTTCAGTTTGGGCAGTTGGACGGTCGCCGCGGACTCCTTGCCCTTGCCCTCGCCCGGTTTTGCCTTGTTGTCGTCCTTGTTGTCGCCGCAACCGGCGAGTGCGAGAGCACCGATGGCGGCGAACACCACTGCGGTCCTGCCCGTGCGAAGAGTTGTGCGCATCACTGCCCCGTCTCTCCCGTGCCCTGTCCCGTGCCGACAGGTGTACGCCCGGTACTGGAGGGCCGCAATACCGCACCAGGCGTCAACCAGCCTTTTGTGATGGCCTTGTGACGTGATGTCAGGTCAAAGGGCGGGCCTGTGCTGTCGCTCAGGGGCGGGCCGGATTCAGCGGCGGAACCGGAGTCGCGTCCACTGATCGTGCAGCTCGCTCCAGGGCACTGGCCAGAAGTGCCAAGTCCGTTGGCCCATTGCCCAGTTCACGAACGGGCCGACGGGTCGGCGGGTCACCCATCCGCTCCCACTCGAGCGGCACCACAGTGGGACGCAAGGTCGCCGTACGCGGAATGCGTCCCGTCACCCGGCCGCTCTGGAACGGGGTCACCCGGCCGTCCGGATGCCCGAGCCTGCCTCGCCCTGGAGCAGGGTCGTCCGGCCCCGGCGCGGCGGGCGGCGCATCCAGCACGGCACGCAGCCGCGCACCCTGTGCCAACTCGGTGTCGGCCGTACGGTCGGGACGCGCGGACGTCGCTATCAGATGTACACCGAGCCGCTCGCCGTCCCGGGCCACGGTTTCCAGGGCTCGTACGACCGAACCGGCCGCGGGCCGCCCGGGGCTGCCGAGCGCCGGTGCGACCAGCGCGTCGAAGTCGTCCACCAGCACGACGAGCCGCGGCAGCGGAGGCGGACCCTCGGACTTCGTACGGGCCCCGGGGCGCAGCCGGAGCGTGCCGCTGGCGGGGGAGTCGAGGTCACCGCGCTGCTCGGCGGCGGTCGGCGGGCGCTGGCCCACCATCCGGTCGGCCACCTCGCGCTGGGTGTGCCACTCGGCGAAACCGACACTGCCCAGCAGCTCGGACCGCC
Source organism: Streptomyces sp. NPDC060064 (assembly GCF_042736455.1). Taxonomy (NCBI): domain Bacteria; kingdom Bacillati; phylum Actinomycetota; class Actinomycetes; order Kitasatosporales; family Streptomycetaceae; genus Streptomyces; species Streptomyces sp. NPDC060064. Next base: position 22,168 of record NZ_JBHWWF010000043.1, on the reverse strand, counting down.
GCTTCAGCTCGGCCCCGAGCGCCTGCGCGAACGCTCGCATCCGGACCGGGTCCGAGGCCACCAAATGCTCGGTGACATGGGGCAGTTCGGTACAGGCGGCCAGTCCTTCGCCGCGCTCGCCGCCGGCTCCGTCGACCAGCAGCAGCCCGAGCCGGTCCGGGCGTCCCGCGGCGGCCAGCGAGGCCGCGACGGAGCGCAGCAGCTCAGTGCGGCCGCTGCCCGCCGGGCCTTCGATCAGCAGATGCGGGCCCTCTTCGGTGAGATCGACGGTGAGCGGGCCGCGCGGACCCGCGCCGAGCACAGCGGTGCCGTCGCCCGCCGATGCCCAGCGCGCCATCAGGGATGCGGGGGTGGCGCGGGCGAGACCCAGCTCGTCCAGCAGCCGTGCGGAACGCGGCAGCGCCGCGACCCGGTCGAGGTGTGTGCCGGTGCCCTCGGCGCGCAGCGGCGCGACGGCGCGCCCGAAGCGCTCCGCCCAGGGCGCCGAGACCGCGTCCACCGCGCCGACCGTGCCGTGCCCGACGGGCTGCCCGCCGACCGTACGCATCAGCCGCAGCGCGGTCGCCACATCACCGCTGAGCAGGGCGACCGCCCCGCACTCGCGGAAGGCGAGCGAGGCCGCGCACGCCGCCTCGTAGGTCGCGGCGACGGGTGAGAGCGGCGAGGCGGCCGGGGTCTCGGCCAGACAGATCAGATGGATCCCGGCGGCGGGTCCGGCGCCGGCCAGCCTCGCCGTCGTCTCGCGCAGCGCGGCCGAGCCGGGGTCCCCGTCGACGATGACGACGGTACGCGCGCCTTCGTACCGCGCGGCGGCTTCGGTGACGGCCCTGCGCTCGGCGCTCGGCCAGCCCGGGCCGAGCGGCCCGTCGTCCAGGCGGCGGGTGAGTTCGGCACTGCGGGCGGTGGCCTGGTCCCGGTCGTAGGCGAGGAGCAGTCGGCAGTCCTGGCCGTGCGCGGGCCGCAGATGCGGCAGCCAGCCGAGCCAGGCCCACTCGCTCCTGCGCTCCTCGAGGCTCCGCGACCGGTCCGTGGAGATCAGCACGATCTCCAGATCGACAGGCGAGTGCAGCGCGGCGAGCTGCGCCACGGCGGACCTGGCAAGACCGGCCAGCCGCGCCCTGGGCCCGGCGAGCCCGAGCGAGCCGGCCTCGCGCAGGCCTACGGTCACCGGCACGGCAGGCAGCTCGGCCCGGTCGGTGGTGCCGAGGCGGAGCACAAGGGACTCGGGATGCCCCGCTCCCCGCTCCCAGAGCCGGGGGCCGGGGCCGAGCGCGGTGAGCAGCACCGCGGCCGGATCGGGCCAGCTCTCGACGGCGCGCGTCGCGGCGCTGCGCGGTCCGGGCTGCGGCGGGAGCTCCGGGACAGGCTCCTCCCGGCCTCCGGCGAGCCGCCGGGCCCAGGCTCCTATACCGCGTCTGCGGGGGGTGGCGCCGTCGGGCAGGCGGGTGCCGCGGAAGGGGGCGGCTTGGCGGGGTGGGCCGCTGGGAGCTGCGGGGCTGTGGGCCTCGGGCGGTTCGGGGACCTCGTGGGTCTCGTCCGCCCTGGAGTGCATGGCGTCGCCGTGGGCGCTGTCGTCGGGGCCGTATGTGCCGTACGTGTCGTATGTATAGAGCGTCTCGGCATCGCCGCGCCCGGCGCTCGTCGGGGCTGCGGGAGCGGTGGGGTCGTACTGGAAGGGCACACGACGCTGATCGCCTGCCTGGGGGTCTTCGCGGGGGCCCGAAGCGCCCGGAGCCGATGCGTCGGGGCCGTAGCCGCCGGTGCCGGAGCCGGGGCCGGTGCCGGAGCCGGCGTCGTCCCGGCGGGCCCAGCTGGGAACCGGTCGGCGATGTCCGGGGGCGGCCGGACCGGAGCTGCCGAGGCCCGAGCCGCCCGGCCCGGAACCGCCAGGAGCTGATCCGCCGGAACCGGAGCTGCGGGGTCCTGAGCTGCCGGGGCCGTCGTCCCCCGGACCGACTCCGCCGCCCGGAGCCGATCCGCCCCGAGCCGACCCGCCAGGACCGAAGGCCCCCGCCGCGGCTCCACCGGGACCGGAGCCACCGGAACCGGAACGGGCCTCACCGGGGCCGGACCCACCGGAACCGGACCCGCCCGGACTAGCCCCGTCCGGACCAGCCCCGTCCGCCCGGGTCACCCGCAGATGTCCCTCGCCGTCCGGTGCCGTCGGCAGCGCGGGCGTCCGGTCGCACGGGGTGACCCGGAGCGTCGACTCGCCCAGTCGCAGCAGCGCGCCCGCGGGCAGCCTGACCGGGCGGGCACTCAGGGCCGCGCCGTCCAGCGTGGTGCCGTTCGTCGAGCCGAGGTCGGCGACCGTCACCCGGCCGTCCTCGGCGACCGTGACAGCGCAGTGCAGCCGCGAGACGTCCGGGTCGTCCAGCGGTACGTCCGCCTCGGCGGAGCGGCCGATCCTGATCCGGCCGCCGTGCAGCAGATGGACCCCGCCCGCGTCGGGACCGGCGACCACATGGAGCTGGGCCGAGGCGTCCGCCCCGGGAGACTCGTCCTCACCGGGGACCTGAAGGGAGAGCACCGCGCCGTCCACCAGCGGCGGCTCGCCCAGCGTGCGCCGCTGCGCGTCGAGCCGCTCCTGGCCCGCGTACAGCACGACGGAACCCGAGACATCGGCGCCGGAGACGGCCGCCGCGAGGCCGGAGGCCACGGCGGCCAGCGCCGTCCCGGCAGGCGCGGTGATCAGCACGTCGCAGGCGTGTCCCGCGGCATGTCCCGCCGCGGCGTGTCCCACGGAGGCATGCCCCGCGGTCGCGGATCGGCCGCTGCGCGGCGCGAGGACAGTCAGCCGGATCTGCATCGCCGTCAGCAATCCCTTCTGCGCGGGGTGCCCGGCAGGGGAGCCGCCCTGTGATCGCCCCCACCCGGCAGGTCGGCACGCGCCACAGGGCTCCCGCCCCCACGACTCCGTGCTGAGGGCATCCTCGCACCTGCCACTGACAACACGCCCGGGGACCACCAGTACGTGATCTTGATTGGTCGGCTCTGGGCGTAAAAATGCCTGGTTGGGATCTGATCCGGAACGTGCGTGACGTTCGCGGCACGGCTCTTCGGCAACCATCCGTACGATGCCCGCGTCTTCCTTTCGAACACGACCAGCGGTCCATCAGGAGGGGATGCGCAGGAGGAAGTCGGGCAGACGACCGGCCGGTGCCGTGTCCGGCGGCACTAAAGTGGGTCGGACACCCGGGCGGGCCACCGCGCCTCCGAGCAACGGCCACAGCGGCCCGGGACCACGCAAGGACCACGATCAGCAGGGAGCGCATGACGTGCGGCCGGTAGGCAGCAAGTACCTGCTCGAGGAGCCCCTCGGGCGCGGCGCCACGGGCACCGTCTGGCGAGCCAGCCAGCGGGAGACCGCGGGCGCCGAGGCGGCCGTCGCGGGCCAGCCCGGCGAGACCGTCGCGATCAAGGTCCTCAAGGAGGAGCTTGCGAACGACGCGGACGTGGTGATGCGCTTCCTGCGCGAGCGCTCCGTCCTGCTCCGCCTCACCCACCCGAACATCGTGCGCACCCGGGACCTGGTCGTCGAGGGGGATCTCCTCGCCCTCGTCATGGACCTCGTCGACGGCCCCGACCTGCACCGCTACCTCCGCGAGAACGGCCCGCTCAGCCCGGTCGCCGCCTCGCTGATGACCGCCCAGATCGCGGACGCGCTCGCCGCAAGCCACGCGGACGGCGTCGTCCACCGCGACCTCAAGCCCGCGAACGTACTCCTCAAGACAGACGCCGACGGCCAGATGCACCCGATGCTGACCGACTTCGGCATCGCGCGCCTCGCTGACTCCCCGGGCCTGACCCGTACGCACGAGTTCGTCGGCACGCCCGCGTATGTCGCGCCGGAGTCGGCCGAGGGCCGTCCGCAGACCTCCGCCGTCGACATCTACGGCGCGGGCATCCTGCTGTACGAACTGGTCACCGGCAGGCCCCCGTTCGCGGGCGGCACAGCCCTCGAGGTGCTCCACCGCCACCTCAGCGAGGAGCCCCGCCGCCCCACCACCGTCCCCGAGCCGCTGTGGACGGTCATAGAGCGCTGCCTGCGCAAGGAGCCGGGCCAGCGGCCGAGCGCCGAGAACCTCGCCCGTGGACTGCGTACCGTCGCGGCCGGAGTCGGCGTGCACTCCACGCCCGCGCAGGTCGACGCCGCGCTCGGGGTCGCCGCGCTGCTCGCGCCCGACCCTTCGCCCGCTCAGGTGCCCGAGGCGCCTGGTGCGGCCGACCCGACGCAGGTCCTGCCGAGCAACGCGGGGTCGTACGACCCCAACGCCGCGACCAGCTTCCTGCCGCAGACCGGCGCCCCGCAGTCCGGACCCCCGCAGAGCGGCGACCCGACCACGGTGATGCCGCCCGTACCGCCGGGTCAGCCGCGTCCGGAGGACCCGCACCCCTGGCAGTCCCAGCTGCAGGCGGCCCGCGACCGCAACGAGCAGACACAGGTCCAGTACCTCGACCCGAGTCAGGACCCGCTGCGCCGGCGTCCCCAGCGCCAGCAGCAGAGGCCCCCGCAGCAGCCGCCGCGGCAACCGCAGCAGTACGCGCCGCAGCCTCAGCAACAGCGCCCTCAGCAGCAACGTCCTCAGCAACAGCGCCCGCCACAGCGGCAGCAGTACGCCCCGCCGCCGCAGCCTCAGCAGTACGCGCCGCCGCCCCAGCAGCCCGCGCCGCGCCAGCCGAGGCAGCCGCGCCAGCCCAACCCCAACCGCATGAGGATCCCGGGACTCGGCTGCCTCAAGGGCTGCCTCTTCACCGTCCTGATTCTCGTCGGCGCGGGCTGGCTGGCGTGGGAGCTGTTCCTCCAGGACTGGGTCTCCCAGGGCCAGAGCTACTGGGACGCGATCGGCGACGGCATCTCGAAGGTGACGAAGTGGATCTCGAATCTCGGCGGCTCGGACCCGGGCACCGGAGGCACCGGCAACGGCTCGGGCGCCGGACAGTAGTGACTCAGTAGTTTTGTCGACTTCTGCGGGGTGATTTCCCCCGCAGAAGTGAAGGTTGGCGCCATCCGGGGCACACAGCCCCCCGATGCCCGCGTACGTTACTCAGGTGCGCCTCGCGTGTCGCCGTCCGCCACGGTGCCCGGCCTTCTTTTCGGGCCGGGGGTCCGGGGGTCGTCCCCCGGGTAGACACAGCGGGCAACGCCAGCCGCTGAGGGAGCAGTCTTGGCACGGAATATCGGCAGCCGGTACACGGCCCACCAGATCCTGGGGCGGGGCAGCGCCGGCACGGTGTGGCTCGGCGAGGGACCCGAAGGGCCCGTCGCCATCAAGCTGTTGCGCGAGGACCTGGCCTCGGACCAGGAGCTCGTCGGGCGCTTCGTCCAGGAGCGGACGGCCCTGCTCGGACTCGACCACCCCAAGGTCGTCGGCGTCCGCGACCTCGTCGTCGACGGCAACGATCTCGCGCTCGTCATGGACCTCGTCCGCGGCACCGATCTGCGCACCCGCCTCGACCGGGAGCGCCGCCTCGCCCCCGAAGCGGCGGTCGCGATCATCGCGGACGTCGCCGACGGCCTCGCCGCGGCCCATGCCGCCGGAGTGGTCCACCGCGACGTCAAGCCGGAGAACATCCTCCTCGACATGGAGGGCCCGCTCGGCCCTGCCGGTTCGCACCCGGCGCTGCTCACCGACTTCGGCGTCGCCAAGCTGATCGACACCCCGCGCCGCACCAAGGCACTGCGCCCTTCGGCGGGACACGCCCCGAACCCGTCGGGCATCATCGGCACCCCCGACTACATCGCCCCCGAGATCGTCGAGGGCCTGCCCCCGCGGGCCGCGGTCGACATCTACGCCCTCGCCACCGTCCTGTACGAGCTCCTCGCGGGCTTCACACCCTTCGGCGGCGGCCACCCCGGCGCGGTCCTGCGCCGCCATGTCACCGAGACCGTGGTCCCGCTCCCGGGCATCCCCGACGAGCTGTGGCAGCTCATCGTCCAGTGCCTGGCCAAGGCCCCCGCGTCCCGCCTTCGCGCCTCCGAACTGGCCACCCGCCTCCACGACCTGCTCCCGCTCCTCGCGGGCATGCCGCCGCTGGACGTCGACGAGCCGGATGCCGAGCCACCCTCGGAGCCGTACGCGCAGGTGACTCCGACCACCCCCGACGAGCCCCGCCGCCGCGGCGCCGTCCCGCTCGTCCCCGGCGCCGCCCCCGCGGACTCCAACCGCGACACCCACACCTCGATGCGGGTCCCGGCCCCGGACGAGCTGGCAGGCGGCGCCCGCGGCACGGCCCGCGCCCCCCGTACCCCCGGCCAACGCCGCCCGGGCTCGGCCCGCCACAAGTCGGACGCGGTCCGCAAGCGCCGCATCACGCTGGGGGCGGCAGCACTGGTGCTGGCCGCGGTGGTGGGCGTCGGAGGCTGGCTGGCCACCGGCGACGGCGATACGGAAGCGCCGCCGCAGGACTCGAAGCAGTCGGCACCCTCCGAGCCCTAGCGGGTCGGGCCGCCGCGCCCAGCCGTTACGCTGGGGGCGTGGCAGTCGTCGATGTATCCGAAGAGCTGAAGTCCCTCTCCTCGACCATGGGGTCGATCGAGGCCGTCCTGGACCTCGACAGGATGAGGGCAGACATCGCTGTGCTCGAGGAGCAGGCCGCGGCACCGTCCCTCTGGGACGACCCCGAGGCGGCGCAGAAGATCACCAGCAAGCTTTCGCACCTCCAGGCCGAGCTCCGCAAGACCGAGGCGCTCCGTGGGCGGATCGACGACCTCGGTGTGCTCTTCGAGCTCGCCGAGGACGAGGACGACGCGGACGCCCAGGCCGAGGCGGAGTCCGAGCTCGCCGCGGTCCGCAAGGCGCTGGACGAGATGGAAGTCCGTACGCTCCTGTCCGGCGAGTACGACGAGCGCGAGGCGCTGGTCAACATCCGCGCCGAGGCCGGCGGCGTCGACGCCTCCGACTTCGCCGAGCGCCTGCAGCGGATGTATCTGCGCTGGGCCGAGCGCCACGGCTACTCCACCGAGGTCTACGAGACGTCGTACGCGGAAGAGGCCGGCATCAAGTCGACCACCTTCGTCGTGCGGGCGCCGTACGCCTACGGCACGCTCTCCGTCGAGCAGGGCACGCACCGCCTGGTGCGCATCTCGCCCTTCGACAACCAGGGCCGCCGCCAGACGTCGTTCGCCGGCGTCGAGGTGCTGCCGGTCGTCGAGCAGAGCGACCATGTCGAGATCGACGAGTCCGAACTGCGTGTGGACGTCTACCGCGCCTCCGGCCCCGGTGGCCAGGGCGTCAACACGACGGACTCCGCCGTGCGCATCACGCACATCCCGACCGGCATCGTCGTCTCCTGCCAGAACGAGCGCTCCCAGATCCAGAACAAGGCGAGCGCGATGAACGTCCTCCAGGCCAAGCTTCTTGAGCGCCGCCGCCAGGAGGAGCAGGCCCTCATGGACTCCCTCGGCAAGAGCGACGGCGGCAACTCCTGGGGCAACCAGATGCGTTCGTACGTCCTGCACCCGTACCAGATGGTCAAGGACCTGCGTACGGAGTTCGAAGTGGGCAACCCCCAGTCGGTACTTGACGGTGAGATCGACGGCTTCCTCGAAGCAGGAATTCGCTGGCGCAAGCAGCAGGAGAAGTAACCGCACACTTGTCAGGCCACGGCGCCGGGTCCTTCGGGAGCCGGCGCCGATGGTGTTTCCGGTGGTAGCCGGTGATCGAATTTGAGTCAACCTCTGACATGTGGAGGTTGCCGGTCGACCGTATTCTCGGCTTTCCCAGGGTGTGGAACCAGCCAGGTCGTTCCGACGTGAGGGATTCGTCCTCCAAAACCTTTGACGTGTGCAGGCCGTAACGGAGAGCATGCGGCAGGCTTAAGAACGTTTGTTCTTATAGGGGTGGGGGACGGGGAATGTCTGCACGTGCCTTGAAATGGTGGCGCCGAAGAACCATCACGGCGGCCCTGGTCGGGACGCTTGCGTGGGCCGGGATGCCGGTGCTCTTATCCGCTCCGGCGCATGCCGCCGGTCCGCCGGCCAGTGTGGAGCAGAGGGCACTCGCCCGTGCCGCTGAAACGGGCCAGCGGGTCGAGGTTGTCGGCGCGCGTACCGAGTTCGCCACTACGTACGCCAATCCCGACGGGTTCACCTTCCGGCTCGAACAGTCAGCGGTCCCGGTACGGGTGAAGGGCCGGGGCGGCTCCTGGGTCACGCCGGACGCCACGCTGCAGCAGCGTTCTGACGGGACCGTCGCGCCGAAGGCGGCAGCAGTCGACCTGACCTTCTCGGGTGGCGGCGCCGGCACTGGCCTCGTGAAGATCGCTCGCGATGGCAGGACCCTGGCGTTGGGCTGGCCGGGCCGGCTGCCCGAGCCCACGCTCGACGGTAACAGCGCCGTGTACGCGAACGTCCTCCCGGACATCGACCTGCGGATGACGGCCACGGTCGAGGGCTTCCGCGAGGTTCTGGTGGTCAAGACGCCCAAAGCGGCTTCCGACCCGGAACTGAAGAAGATCACGTTCTCGGCACATGCCACCAGGCTGAAGCTGTCTCCGACCGAGGGCGGTGGAATGACTGCGGTGGACGGCAATGCCACCGAGGTGTTCTCCGCCCCTCCCGCGATGATGTGGGACTCGTCGGGCAAGGCTGCACCGGCGGCCGGACCGGCTGCCTCGGCACGAGCAGCGACGACGAGGCCCGCCGCGCATGGGGACCGCACCGCCGGACCCGTCCCAGGAGATGAGACGGCAGATCTGCCCCTCCAGGTGGGTAGGAACGCCATCAGCCTGGCCCCTGACGCGAAGATGCTCAAGGAGACCGACGCCTCGGCCTTCCCGCTCTACATTGACCCGACGGTCAGCTGGGGCGAGGCGGAGCGGACCCTGCTGCGCTCGGACGGGTACAGGTTCTACAACTTCGACAACCAGGACGAAGACGGCGGTGAGCGCGGCAAGGGTGTCGGCAAGTGCGGCACATGGGGCGGCTACTACTGCGGCCCCGGCTATGTGCAGCGGCTCTACTACGAGTTCTCGCCGGCCAACCTTGCGGGCAAGCACATCCTGGGTGCGACCTTCCGGGTGACCGAACCCTGGGCGTTCCAGTGCGATCCGCGCTGGGTGGATCTGGTCCGTACGAACAACATCTCCTCGTCGACGGCATGGTCCAGCCGCCCCGGCGAGCTGGATCTGATGGTCGACAGGAACGTCTCGGCGGGCCGGGGCTCACTCTGCGACCCGGACACCCCGGACGCCCCCATCGATTTCGCGGACAACGCGGACGAGACGAACGAGAACCTCACGGCGACGGTGCGCAACTTCGCGGCGGGCAAGTTCGCGCGGCTGACGCTCATGCTCAGGGCCCACGACGAGGGGGACACCAGCGCCTGGAAGAGGTTCAAGAACGACGCGACGCTTGTGGTCGACTACGTCGGAAAGCCCAACTCCCCCACACCGTTCGGCTTCGTCACCGGGACCGGACTGTCCTGCTCGCCGAAGATCGATGCTCCCGGGACGATCAGCGACCCCACGCCACAGGTCTCGGCCACCGCGCGCACCGTGGTCGGCGGGTCACCCGAAGCGCAGCTCCGGGTCCGTTTCCAGGTGCAGAAGCAGACCGGCACGACGTGGACCGCGCTTCCGGACTTCATGTCACCGACATCCGGATATCTCGGCACGGGGCAGGCGGCGAGGCCCTCGGTGCCGCAGACACTCGAGGAGGGGCCTCTCTACCGCGTGCAGGCGTGGACCAGGTCGTACTGGAACAACTTCGGAAACTGGCTGACCTCGCCCGGAAGCGTGACCTGCTACTTCAAGGTCGACAAGACAGCCCCGAAGGCGCCGACCGTGACGCTCAACTCCACATACACGCCGTGCACCACGACGGCCTGCGCACCGGGCGGCGGGCCGGGCAAACCAGGCTCCTTCACCTTCTCTCCCGCGACCGGTGACGCGAACAACGTCGCCTATCAATACAAGCAGTCGACCGAGACGGTGTGGAGAACACCGAAGAACACCGGCGCGAGTGTGACGGAGACGATCACTCCGCAGCTCCCGGGTACGTACCAACTGGAAGTACGGGCCAAGGACAACGTGGGCCGATGGGGTGCGTCGCAGGTGGTGTCCTTCCTGGTACAGGAAGGACCGGGGCCTTTGGGGCGGTGGCACTTCGACGAGGACTCGGGTCAGGCGCTGGACTCGTCGACCGCGGACGCCGCCAACCAGGACAACGCGACGCTGTCTGCGGGTGCGGTTCGCGACGACCTGGGGCGTCGAGGGGAACTCCGGTACGACGCTCAGGGCAATCCACTGAAGACGCCGAAGCAGGACAAGGGCCTGCAACTCGACGGTGTAAATGGGTTCGCGGCAACGTCTGGGCCGGTACTCGAGACCCGATCGTCCTACACGGTTTCAGCGTGGGTGCGGCTGGATCCCTCGGCCACCAAAACAGTTACGGCCTTGAGCCAGCAGTCATCCACCAGCAGTCCGTGGGGTCGTCAGTACAGCCCGTTCATGGTGTCCCACGGAACGGCGGGCTGGAGTATGCGTGTGCTGTCGACGTCGTCCGTCGGCGGTTCGAACATGCACGAGATCAAGGCGAAGCAGTCTGTGCCGAAGGGGGTCTGGACGCACGTCGCTGCAATTCATGATGTGGCTGCCCACAAGGCCAGCTTCTACGTGAACGGTCAATTGCAGGGAACTGCCGACACTGGCACTGCCTGGACCGCGGACGGCCCGTTGCAGATCGGCCGCCTGATGTACAACGACGTCTACATAGACCACTTCGCCGGATCCATCGACGAAGTCGCAGTTTGGCAGTACGCCCTGCAGCCGGAGGAGGTAGCCCAGGAAGCCCGAACCCTGGCCGGCGCGTCCGGTCTCCCGGACGTCGAGCTGGTCGGGAGCTGGAATGCCGAGGGCGCGAGCGGCACTACCGTTGCCGACACGACCTCCGGCTACGGGCGCACCGTCTCATTGGCCGGTGGCGCCACGCTCGATGGTGAGTCCATCGTCCTGGACGGCTCGGACGGTGCCGCGACCACGGCAGGGCCCGTGGTCGACGACTCCGCGTCCTTCACCGTCACCACCAGCGTTCAGCTGGACAAGGCCAAGTTGCTGACCAAACAGGCCGGATACGTCGGACAGGTCGTCGGACAACGCACCGCCGACGGCTCCTCCTGGGGTCTCTGGTTCGAGCTGACCGGCACGAAGACCGAGGCCGACGACGACGGCAACGAGCACACCGTGCCCGTCGGCTACTGGCGGTTCGGCCGGGTCAACAAGGACGGCACAAGCACCTGGGTCAGCTCCGACGAGGACGCTGCTATCGGTTCCCCCGTCCGCCTGACCGGCATCTTCGACGCCCTCTCCGAAGACGGCCCCGTCATCCGCCTGTACGTCGGCCTCGACCAGAACGACAGCGACAAGGCCTACTCCGCCCTCGTCGGCTCGGGGGACCTCGCCGTGGGCAAGGGCTACAGCAGCACGGCCTGGGGGCACTTCCTCCCCGCGCGGATCGGTGAGGTCCGCCTCTGGGCAGGAGCCATGGCCGGCAAGGACCAGATCGAGGCCGTGATCGGCGACTGACCGCCCAGCTCCGGGGTGGGACCACCACGTCGCGTTCCGCGGCGAGTGGTCCCACCCCGGACCGGGCGATCGAGCGATCGCGTTTCACAACGCACTTCTTGAGCTGCATCGGCGCGTACGTACGGCTGGTGCGTACGCGACATCATGGGGGTTGGGGTCATGGGCAGGGGTTCAACAGCACGTCACAGACGCACCAGAGCGCGGACCTGGGTGATCACGGCTCTCGCCGCGGTCCTCGCCGTGCCGGCGGGGCTGAGCCCCGTCGCGCAAGCGGCACAGGCGGCCGACGGCGGTCCCGGCCGTCCCGTGGTCCCCAAGCCGCGCGAGGGCAAGGTCAAGGAGCTGAGCGCCACCGGTGCCAGGAAAGCGCGCGAGCGAGTGGCCCAGGAGAAGGCAGGCAACGCCTCCGATGCCGCCCGGGCTTCCCAGCAGCAACGCGCCCACTGGCCAGGCCCGGGGACCGCCACGATGACGCTCACGGGTACGAGCGCGCGAACCACGGTCGGTGGCATCCCCGTGACCGTCAAGACCGGCATGTCTGCCAAGCCCGCCCGCACTGTCGCCGGACAAGCCAGGATCAGCGTCCTCGACCGCAAGACCACCAAGGCGGCCGGGGTGCGCGGTGTCCTGCTCACCGCGCAGACGAACCAGCCCGGCAAGGCCGAACTGACCGTCGACTACGCCTCCTTCGCCTCCGCTATCGGCGGCGGCTGGTCCAGCCGACTGCGGCTCTCACAGCTCCCGGCCTGCGCGCTGACGACGCCCAAGCTCGCCAAGTGCCGCACGCTCACCTCACTGAACTCCCGCAATGCCGTCCGTGCCCAGAGCCTGTCGGCCGCCGTGAGTCTGGCCGCCCCGACCGTGCTCGCCGTGACCGCCTCGGGCCCCGGGCCGTCCCCCTCCGGAGCCGGTGACTACTCCGCCACCCCGCTCGCCTCCTCCTCGACCTGGGAGGCCGGCGGATCGTCGGGCTCGTTCACCTGGTCGTATCCGATGGATGCCCCCAAGGCCGCCGCGGGTCCGTCACCGTCCCTGAATCTGACGTACGACTCGGGCAGCATCGACGGCCGTACCGCCGCGACGAACAACCAGGGCACCTCGGTCGGCGAGGGCTTCGACCTGTCCACCGTTTCCTACATCGAGCGAAAGTACGGCTCGTGCGACAAGGACGGGCACGACAAGCAGTACGACCTGTGCTGGAAGTACGAGAACGCCTCCCTCGTCCTCAACGGCAAGTCGACCGAACTCGTCAAGGACGACGTCACCGGCAAGTGGCGGCTGAAGAACGACGACGCGTCGACCGTCGCCTACGGCACGGGCGCCGCCAACGGCGACGACAACGGTGAACACTGGACCGTCACCACCGGCGACGGCACGAAGTACGTGTTCGGTCTCAACAAGCTCAGCGGCGCAGACACTGAGCGCACCAACTCCGTATGGACCGTTCCCGTCTTCGGCGACGACTCCGGCGAGCCCGGGTACACCCAGGGCGACACCTTCGGCGACCGCTGGCTGAACCAGGCCTGGCGCTGGAACCTCGACTACGTCGAAGACACCCACGGCAACGCCATGTCGTACTGGTACACGGCCGAAACCAACCACTACCGCAAGAACAAGGCCGGCACCGCCGATGCCAGGTACACGCCGAGCGGCTATCTGAACAAGATCCTCTACGGACAGCGCTCCGACACCCTCTTCACCGCTGAGGCGCCGGGCCGGGTCAACTTCACCTACGCCGAACGCTGCACGGTCTCCAACTGCTCCCCGCTCGGCGACGACACTTCCAAGAACTGGCCCGACGTCCCCTACGACGCCATCTGCGCCTCCGGGGCCAAGGAGTCCGACTGCCTGGCCGAGAGTCCGGCGTTCTTCTCCCGGAAGCGTCTCACCAAGATCGACACCGCGGTGTACTCGGGCACTGCCCCCACCCCGGTCGACTCCTGGGCGTTCACGCAGCACTACGCCGACAACGGCGACATCGCCGACTCCTCCGACCAGACGCTGAGGCTGGACAGCATCCAGCGCACCGGTCACACCGGGACGGCGATCACGCTGGATCCGGTGTCGTTCACGTATCTCAAGCGGCCCAACCGGGTCGCCGGTGGCACTCAGCCGGGCGGGGGCAACATCCTTCCGCTCACTCGCCCTCGCGTGAGCACCATCACGTCGGAAGCAGGCGCCATCACGACGGTCACGTACAACGACCCGGAGTGCGTGCGCGGTTCGCGGATGCCTGCTGCGGAGGACAACAACGCCGAGTCCTGCTATCCGCAGTACTGGAACATCAATGGTGCGACGGACGCGAACCTGGACTGGTTCCACAAGTACCGCGTCACCGCCGTGACCACCGCGGACCCGTCCGGCTCCGGCGAACCGGTTGAGAACGCGTACACGTACGAGGACCCCGCCTGGCACTTCAACGACAGCCCCTTCGTCCCCACCGACGAGCGCACCTGGTCCATCTGGCGCGGCTACCAGAAAGTCACCGTCCAGACCGGCGCCTCCACCGGTACCCGTTCACGGACGGTGACGAGTTACCTCCAGGGCATGCACGGCGACCCCCGGAAGGCGGGCGGCACCCGGAGTGTGAACGTGCCCGGCATCGACTTCAGCGGGCTGGACGTTCCCGACGCCGTCGACGCGGACCAGTACGCCGGTTTCACCCGCCAGCAGATCACCTACAACGGCGGCACCCCTGTCGGCGTCACGGTCAACACCCCCTGGTCGGCCAGGACTGCCACGCAGCACAAGTCGTACGCCGACATCGAGTCGTACTACGTGCGTACCGGGACGCAGTCCACGCACACCTATCTCACCGGACCCAAGACCTGGCGCACGGCGAGTGCGGTCACGAAGTACGACGCCTACGGCATGGCGTACGAGGTCGACAACACAGGCGACATCAAGGACGGCAGCGACGACACCTGTACCCGCACCTGGTACGCCCGCAATGACGCGAGGGGCATCAACAGCCTGGTCTCCCGCACCCGTACGGTCGGCCGTAACTGTGCGATCGCGGAGGCAGAGCTGAAACTGCCCACGTCAGCGGCCAAACGCGAAGACATCCTGGCCGACACGGCGATTGTCTACGACAACGCCGCTGCCACTGCCTGGTCTGCCAGCCAGACCCTCACGAAGGGCGAGGCGACCTGGACCGGCCGCGCTTCCGCCTACCCGGCCACCGCGACAGGCGGCGAACGCCATCCGTCGACCTGGCAGACGATGTCCAAGGCCACGTACGACACTCTCGGCCGTCCCCGCAGGATGACAGACGCGGCCGGCCAGCCGACGACAACGGACTACTCCCCAGTCGGCGCCGGAATCCTCACGAAGACGATTGTCACCGACCCCAAGACCTACAAGACGATCACTTTCCTCGACGGCGTGCGCGGACTGCCACTGCGCACCTACGACGCCAACTTGAAGAAGACCGAGCAGACGTACGACGGTCTGGGCCGTCTCACGGGAGTCTGGCTGCCCAACCGCAACAAGGACGGCGGCCAGTCGGCCAGCATGACCTTCGCCTACACCTTCAAGCGGGGTGTGGTCCCCTCCATCGCCACCTCGAAGATCAAGTCCTCGGACACGGTGACGACGTCGTACGAGATCTTCGACTCGCTGCTCCGCCCGCTGCAGACACAGAGGCCGACACCGAACGGCGGGCGGCTGCTCACGGACACGCGATACGACTCTCGTGGCCTGGCCTACGAGACGTACGCAGACATCTACGACTCCGCCAAGACACCGAACGGCACGTACGCCCGGGCCGAATACGGAGGTGCGCCCAAGCAGGCCACCACGGTCTTCGACGGTGCCGGGCGCGCCACGAGCAGCAGCTTCCATGTCTTCGGTGTGAAGAAGTGGACCACGACCACGAGCTACACGGGCGACTCCACTGCGACGAGCGCGGTGAGCGGAGGACAGGCCACCCGGGTCATCACCGACGCCCTCGGCCGTGCGGTCGAGCGCCGTGAGTACGCGGGTCCCGACCCGGCGGACGTCGAATACGGCGGCGGTCTCGGCGCCCAGTACACGTCCACGTCCTTCACGTACACCCGCGATGCCAAGCAGGACACGATCACCGGACCGGACGGTGCCAAGTGGTCCTATACCTATGACCTCTTCGGCCGTCAGGTCACGGCGACGGACCCGGACACGGGCACTTCCAAGACCGGATACACGGTGTTGGACCAGACCGACTGGACCGAGGACTCAGAGGGCAAGGGACTGCTCTACGGCTATGACGAACTCGGCCGCAAGACGGGCCTCTGGTCGTCCGCGCGCACGGACGCCAACAAGCTTGCAGCCTGGACCTTCGACACCCTGGCCAAGGGATACGGAGACAGCTCCACGCGCTACGACGGCGGAGCGACCGGCAAGGCGTACACGAAGAGGATCCTCACCTACGACACCCTCTACCGGCCCACGAAGACAGAGCTGCTGCTGGACGCCAACGAGCCGCTTGTCCTGGCCGGTGGCGCACAGACCAGTTACACCTTCGAGAGTGCCTTCAACCTCGACGGCACTGTGCAGAACTCCACCGAACCGGCAGCCGGCGGACTAGCCGCGGAGACCATCGAGAACCGCTACACACCCACTGGCCAGCCGACTGCCGTCTACTCGGGAACGTCGGGTTACTTGCAAGGCGCGAGCTACAGCGAGCTGGGCCTGCCCCAGCAGCTGAAGCTCGGCGTCTCCGCGTCGGCCGAAGCCAAGATGACGTATGTCGACAACCGGTACGAGCCGGGCACGGACCGCCTCGCCCGCTCCTTTGCGACGACGCCTCAGACCGCTCCGTACAAGCCGCAGGATCTGAGCTACGCGTACGACGACGCGGGCAATGTCACGAAGATCGCCGACACCCCCAATACGGCGCCTGCGCTGGCGACCGACATCCAGTGCTTCGCCTACGACGGTCAACGCCGTCTGACGGAGGCATGGACGCCGTCGACGGACGACTGCACGAGCAAGGCCCTGGGCGGCCCGGCACCGTACCGGACCGGGTACACCTACAACCCAGCCGGCCAGCGGGCCACCGAGACCGTGACTCCCGGGACCGGTGCCGCGACGACCACCAACTACTGCTATATGAGCGCGTCTCAGCGCCACACCCTGACCGCGACGACGAAGACGCCGGACTGCAAGGGCGTCACGCCGGGGTACGGCTACGACAAGACGGGGAACACCACCGGGCGCCCAGGCCCGACCGGAGTCGCCCAGGTCCTCGTCTGGAACGCCGAAGGCAAGATCGCCACCCTGACCGAGGGGGCGAAGAAGACGGGCTACCTCTACGACGCGGAGGGCACGCTCCTGATCCGTCGGGCGAACGGGGACGGGGAGAGCGTCCTGTATTTGGGCGCGACGGAGATCCACCACAAGGTCGCGGGCGCGGCCAAGAAGACCTGGGCGACCCGTGCATACTCGGCGGGCCCACAGACGATCGCGCTCCGCACGAATGAATCGGGCACCTCGAAGGTCTCGTTTCTGGCGGGCGACCACCATGGCACGAGCAGCCTGGCGCTGGATGCCGCAACTCAGGCGATCACCAAGCGCTTCACGATGCCATTCGGTGCACCGCGCGGGGGAGCGGTGGGCACTTGGCCGGACGACAAGGCATTCCTCGGCAAACCGGCCGACACCGCCACCGGCCTCACCCACATTGGTGCCCGCGAATACGACCCAGGCATCGGCCAGTTCATCAGCGTCGACCCCGTCCTCGCCACCGACAGTGCCCAGTCCCTCAACGGCTACAGCTACGCCAACAACGCCCCCGTTACCACCAGTGACCCCACCGGCATGTGCGCCGAGGTCGACTGCCCTGCACACGGCGTAACCCCAGTGCCCGCCGGCTCCCCCCATCAGCAAAAGCCTTCCAGCGGCCAGAGTGTCCACGCGGGCCAAGGCACCGGCAGCACCGGCGGAACAGCCAGTGGTGGCGGTGGAGGCACATCAAAAGACGGCCAACCGATGATCGACGGCATCCGAATGCCCAAGTACACGGAACTGGGCAACTATGCAGCTGGATATGCCGACCAGGATTCCTATGGCTACCGGATAGAGAAGTGGGCCAAGAATAATTGCTTTGGGCCTAATGGGCCTAGTGCCGACTATGCAGCCTTCTGTGGCACGGCGAAGACGGCGGGGCTGCTGGAAGTTGGCGATGACCCGTTCGGAGTCAAGGTCGTCGGGCGCTGTGCCACCAAGCAGGAAGACTGCGGGGAAGCCGCCATTACTGTCGCTCTCTATCTCGTTGGAGCGGGGTGGAGTAAAGTTGCTGCCCGTGGTGCTGCTAGCGGTCTGGCCGCGCGGACAGCTGTATTGAGGTCAGTCGCCGAGCGCGAGAGCTTTATGCAGCTCAACGGAGACTTGCGAATGGCTCGGATGCTGGCTGATGCAGGCGCAGCGAAGGGTTTCTCGGGTATCGGGCAGGGGACGGCAGCGGAGGCTCAGGTTATGGGTCAGGCGTGGGTTGGACCAGGCTATAGGGTTGCTAGGGATGGGCGTACGCTCATCAGCCAAGATGCGCTGCGTCAGTATCGTCCTCCGTCGTTCAAGCCTAATCGACCCATTCGGTTTGGTGGCCCTGGATATCAGGCGAACTTCGAATGGCGTGTATTTCCTGAAGGTAGATTTACTGGAGATGCGCACCTCAACATTACGGATATGCCATGAGAGCTGCAGTGTATGGATTCATCAGTCCGGACGTTGACTTGGATGACTTTCGGCCCGAGGATCCGCTGAACTTCTCGTTCCTTCTGCAGGCCTTGATCGGGCCAAGTGATCGTGAAGCTGGAGAGTCGCTACAGTTCATCGTCTGTACGCCGGAATGGCTAGCTAGGCGAGTTGGGTCGGAAAGAGTGGTACTTGGTCGTTCCCTCGTGGTGGTGGACTCTCCTGACGTGGGGATGATCCTCGATCACGTCGAAAGGATCATTGGTGCAGTTGAATCCCCGAGCTGGGCGGCGCTCACTCGAAAACTCTCGTGCCTCGGCGATTACGAGTTTGAGGAGTTCGTTTGATCTGTCTGGTCGGGTAGAGGCAGTGGGGCTCGGATAAGAGTGTGTGAGTACCGAGCTCGTGCCCGTTTGGTGGCGGGCGGTTGTTGTGACCGGGAGCCCCGCCAGCTTGGTACCGGACATGGGTCCCGCCGGGCTGACCTGACTTTGAAGGCAGCCCGACGGGCAGACGATGAACTGGAAGGACTCTTCCCATGGCCGGTGGGGAGGGGCCGGTCAGAAGTTGAACAACGGGGAACATGAAGCGCTCGGGTTCGTCCGGCACGAGGGTGTGTGGGTCGATGCGGTGTATGCAGGTGGCGGATCTCGGCTTTCATGTGGTCCTCAGGCTAGGTGTCGTGGCGTCGGATGATGGGCGTCCCGCATTGTCGGATGCGGCGACGTCCGCTTGTTTGAGCGGGGCGTGGCTTGGCAGTACCCCCATGCTTGGGGCCAACTCCCATGAAATAAATGCTTCTCCGGGGTGAGGGGGGCTGATCTTTGTGCCCCTCTAGGCCTCGCGTCGTACTCTGCTGTGACGTGGGTTGCGTCAGAGAGAGGCAGGGCCATGTCGTCCGATGTCACCCCTAACCCCCTCATCGAGCCCATCGCGTTCGGCCAGCGGATGCAGGTCCTGCGAACCCGTCGTGGCATGAGTCGCACCGTGCTCGCCGGGCTGCTTGGTAAGTCTCCGAGTTGGGTGAAGCAGGTGGAGGGGGGGCAGCTGCAGATGCCCAAGCTGCCCATGGTGCTGCGGATCGCCGAGGCGTTGCGCGTACGGGATCTTTCCGAGCTCATGGGTGATCACTCCGTACCCACCGCATTGTTCGCCGGTCCGGGCCACGCGCGACTTCCGCAGGTGCGTGCGGCTATCGATGCGTACCCGTTCACGGCTGACTCCGAGGCTCCGCCTGCCGCGCATTTGGAGGCTCGCCTTGTGCGGGCCTGGAGGGCTCGGCACTCATCGCCGAACCACCGAGACGTCGTTGGTTCTCTGCTTCCCGAGTTGATCCGTGACGCGCAGCTCGGTGTGCGGCAATCCGAGACGGCGGCTCAGCGGCGCTCCGCGCAGTCGCTGCTGTCGCAGACGTACAGCCTCTGCCAGTTCTTCATCGCCTACCAGCCCGACGCTTCGCTGCTGTGGCGTGTGGTGGAGCGGGGGATGGTTGCGGCACTGGAATCGGAGGACCCGCACACGCTCGGGGTGGCGGCCTGGCTTGCCGCGCAGGCGCACCGTGACAGTGGCCCGGCCCATTTCGAGGCGGCTGATGCGGTGACCCTGGAGACGATCCGCTACCTGGAGCCGCTGCTGCCGGGGGCCGATGATGACGTGCTGGCCATCGCGGGAGCCCTCCAGTTCGAGGCGGGATACACGGCAGCGCGCCGGGGCGATACAGGTTCTGCATGGGGGTACTGGGATGTGGCACGAGCCATGGCCGAGCGACTGCCGGCCGATTACTACCACCCCGTCACATCGTTCTCCCGGGCCGTCATGGG
Organism: Streptomyces sp. NPDC060064; assembly: GCF_042736455.1. Classification (NCBI taxonomy): domain Bacteria; kingdom Bacillati; phylum Actinomycetota; class Actinomycetes; order Kitasatosporales; family Streptomycetaceae; genus Streptomyces; species Streptomyces sp. NPDC060064. Next base: position 2,150 of record NZ_JBHWWF010000043.1, on the reverse strand, counting down.
GGCACACGCGGTGACTGTCGCTGTTGAGCTGCATGCAGGTGGGGAGAGTGTCAGGCAGGCCGCTGTGGCCGATGCCGCGACGATTCCGTCCCGCCCGCGGCGCGCCCGGCACCGTATTGAAGAGGCCCGTGGGTACCAGTTGGACGGGCAGCCCGAAGTGGCCTTGGCGGCTCTGGACAAGGCGTACGAAGCGGCCCCGGAGACCATGCGCTACAACGGCTACGCGCGCCGCATCCTCTTGGAGGAAGTGGAGTCGAAGAGCCCGTCACAGCGGCGGCGGGCCGGCGAACTCGCTGTGAAGGTCGGGATGTTGGCTTCCTGACGGAAGGGGCAGGAACTCTGCCCCTTCCCCCTGCGCAGGGGTCCTACGGTCGGTGGTCGTACGACTACCGAAGACCCCCGCGACCGCGGTAACGGCCCGGGGGCGTGGTCCACCTGAAGAAGGCAGGTCGACGTGCCGCACTGTATCGCCCGTATCTTCGAGCAGTTACTGAGACTGCTGTTCCCCGCCCGTGGCCGGCACAGGGTTGCCCGGTCGGCGCCCCTCGGCGCAGCCCTGGCTGTGCCGGACACCGCTGCTTGCGTACGTGTCCCGTCGTTGCTGCGGGGCGAGGACTCCGCGCTCGTACGTCCCTATCTCGTCGCGCACGAACAACGACGCCGCAGGCAGTGCCGCCGGGTGCTGTGGCTCGCGTCGTACGGCATCGATCTCGACACTCGGGACATCCACAGGCTGGGAGCCGCTTGATGGGCATGGAACCGGCCGCCCGGCTGCTGCCTTGGAGCGGCCCTGAGGGCAAGCCCTGCTACCTGCTCACGGACAAGGGTGGGGGCTACGTCTCCCGGGTCGCTGACCAGATCGAGTCCGTTCAGCTCGGAATGGGTGCCGAACTGCTCGGCCATGCAGAGGCGTTGCTCGACGACCCGCGAGCCGACGCCTTTCAGCTCCGCTATCTCTCGGCTCGGCTGACTGAAGCGCTGCGGGACGCCGTGCGCATCGCTGAAAGCCGCGGTGCCGGCCTGCCCGAACCCGACACCGCCGCGCCGTCCGGACCCTGATGGCCTCAGTGGGCCCGGCAGAGCCCCATGAGCAGCGCAGCTGCGGTTGAGTTTCGGATTCGCTGGAGCAAGCAGCAGGAGAAGTAAAAGGACGCTTTGTCGACAAGGGAACTGTCGCCTCCGAGGCGGCAGTTCGCTTTTATGTCACAGTTGCATCCCCGCAGGTCAGGCAACCTCCCTCATACCGGACATCGCACGCGCAACCGCCTTGACGCCTTTCCAAATCTTGGGAAAGCTGACGCGCGGCATGCGTATCTACTGGGGCGCGTGTGAGTGGGGCCGAACGAAACAGCCCCCAACGGCAGTTGCCCCGGACGCTGCTCCATTGACGAATAGCTACTGGGGGTAGCAACCAGATGACCAAGAAGACGCGTATCCGTGTGGCGCGCATTGCCGCCGGCGCGGTGATCGCCGCCGGTGCGTCACTGACCGCTGCCGGCGCCGCTTCGGCCGTCGGTGTCGGCATCAACGTGGGTCCCCTCGAGGTGTCGGCCAACGCCGACGAGAACGGCATCGACGCCGGCATCGGTGTGGATGACCCGACGATCCCGACCACGCCGGGCGACCCGGGCCCGACGGAGCCGACGGACCCCGGTCCGACGGAGCCCACCGACCCGGGCCCGACGGAGCCGACGGACCCCGGTCCGACGGAGCCCACCGACCCGGGCCCGACGGAGCCGACGGACCCCGGTCCGACGAAGCCCACCGGTAAGCCGACGGACAAGCCGACCGGTAAGCCGACGGGCGACCCGTCCGAGAACCCGACCGGCAACCCGGGCACCGGCACCGGTGACAACGGCGACGCCGGTACCTGCACCGTCGACCTCGACGGTGCCAAGTGCGCGGACAACACCGACACCGACAGCGCCGGCTCCAAGCCGGTCGAGCAGGGCAAGGCCAAGGAGGAGCTGGCTGAGACCGGCGCCGCCGAGACCACGTTCCTGCTGATCGGTGCCGCGACGATGATCGCCGGTGGCATCGGCTTCCGTATGCTGCCGCGCCTCGTCGGTGGCGGACGCACCGTTGCCTAAGCGACACAGCACGTAACAGCACGTAAGAGGAGGGCCCGGGACGCTACAGCGTGCCCGGCC
>NZ_JBHWWF010000042.1:0-61681 GCF_042736455.1 Streptomyces sp. NPDC060064 | reverse complement strand
CTCCTGATCCGGCCGGCCCCGGCCGCGTGCCTCGCCGCGACACAAGACCGAAGGGAACCACATGGCACGGATGCCGTCGGCCGAGCGGCGCCGACAGCTGATCGAGGCAGCGATCCGCGCGATGACGCGCGACGGTGTCTCCAGGACGACGACCCGGTCCATCGCCGCCGAGGCGGGCGTCTCGCTGAGCGTCTTCCACTACTGCTTCGACTCCAAGCAGGCCCTGCTCGAGTCAGTCATCGCGGCGATCACCGATCACTACGTCACGGTGGTGAAGGAGGCGATCCGGCCGAAGGCCACCCTTCGGGAGACCATCCGGGCGGGATTCCATGCCTACTGGGAGCATGTGTCCGCCAACCCCGGGGAGCACATGCTCACTTACGAACTCACGCAGTACGCCCTGCGTCAGCCGGGATTCGAACATCTGGCACGGCGGCAGTACGAGCTGTACTCCGACACCTACACCGAACTCATCGAACAGCTCCGCCACAGCATGAAGTTCGAACTCCGCGTACCCGTCCCCGTGTTGGCGCGCTATCTGGCCGTCATGACCGACGGACTCACCCTGAACTTCCTCGTTCTCGGCGATGACACAGCCGCGGCGGGCATCCTCGACATGATCGCCGACCAGGTCGTCGACCTCGTCCGCGACGAAGTCCGACCGGCCGCACCCGGGGCCGTTCCACCACCGCGCCCCACCTGAATCGCCTCATACGTCTTGCACTCACCTGGTCACGATGTGCCTTCGGCCGGAAGCTCCAGGCGGAGTTCGTAGCCGCCGTCGGCCGTCGGGCCGAAGGTGACAGTTCCACCGAGGAGCGCGGCGCGCTGCCCCAGGCCGACCAGGCCGTAGTGCGCACTGGGCAGAGGGAGAGCGGGCCGGGTCGGTGCGGTATTGGTGACCGTGACACGGACGGCGCCGCCCTCGTGGCCCATGCGAACACTCGCGGTGGCGCCGGGGGCGTGCTTGCGTACGTTGGTCAGCGCTTCCTGGACGGTGCGGTAGATGGCGCGCTGCACGGTCGGCGGAAGGCCGTCGGGCAGATCCGTCCGGAGCTCGGCCTCGATGCCGCTGCTGTCGACCAGTTGCCGGAGGTCGGCCAGGGACGGCTGGGGGGTGAGCTCAGTGGGGCGGCCCCCGGAGGCGCGCAGGACGCTGACCATGTGCCGCAGTTCGTCCAGGGTCTGTACGCTCAGCCGCCGGATCGTGGCTGCGGCCTCTTTGACTTCGGCGTCCCGGGTGCCGACCTGGAGCGCTCCGGCCCGCACCGCAATCAGGCTGACCTGGTGAGAGACCACGTCATGCATCTCCCGGGCGAGCTGCGCGCGCTCCTTGGCCAGCGCGCTCTGGGCGGTCAGCAGCCGCTCGTGGTCACGCGCCTCGGAGATTTCGGCGAGCCGCAGCGACAGATCACGCCGGGTCTGGACGAGCTGGCCGAGGAAGACGGGAGCGGCCGCCGTCGCCGCGGTGTAGCCCAGCGTGATCCAGGTCGAGGTGTTCGACAGGTCGAAGTTCGGTGACGGCCACGAGGTCATGTCGCCGATCGTGAACGTCACGGCGCAGATGACCAGCAGGGTGCGGCTTCGGGTGAGCGAGGCAAGTGTGTACAGCGCGGCCAGCGCGGCGAAGGTCGCGTCGGAGAGCAGGACGGCGGGCAGGGTGAGCAGGAAGGTGAGCAGCGGCAGGCGATGGCGCAACAGAAGCGAGAAGGCGGCGGCCAGGGCGCAGGCCAGGCGTAGCGGCTCGTCGATGTGGACATTGACCCAGACATCGAGCAGCGCGACCGCGACGAGGGCGGCGTCCAGCAGCGGGGCGGTCACGCGGCGGGGGATCATCCCCCCTCCTGCTCCCGCGGCGGCCTGAGAAGGCCGGCCCGTTCGGCGAGCAGGGCGGCCTGGACGCGGCCGCCCACCTCCAGCTTGGTGAGGATGGCGCTCACATGGTCCTTGACCGTGCCGGTGCTCAGGTGCATCCGCGTGGCGATGTCGCTGTTGGACAGTCCTTCGGCGATGAGGACGAGTACGGCGCGCTCGCGGTCGGTCAGCCGGTCAAGACTGTGGGCGGCGGGTTCCTGGGAGCCGGCCTCGAGGTAGCCGTCCACGACCGTCCGGGTGACTTTGGACGACAGTACGGTGCCGCCGTCGGCCAGGGTCCGCACCAGGAACGGCAGTTCCTCGGGGTCGGTGTCCTTGAGCAGGAAGCCGGCGGCGCCCGAGCGAAGTGCCGTTGCCACGTACTCGTCCATGTCGAACGTCGTGAGCATGGCCACCACCGGAGGGCGCGGCAGCCGACGGAGGGCGGACAGGACGGTGAGTCCGTCCACGTCCGGCATCCGGACGTCCAGCAGCACGAGGTCGGGACGTATCCGCTGCGCCGTCCGGACCGCCTGGCCGCCAGGAACCGTCGCCACGACCTCGATGCCGTCCGCCGCGTCGAGGATGTGCTGAAAGCCCGTACGGATCAGGGCCTCGTCGTCGACCACCATTACCCGGATCACACGTGCTCCACTCGCCATCGGACCACTGTCCGATTCGTACCATGCCGAGGGACGCCCTGCGGGTGCCCGACACCGAATCCGGCCAGGCGGCAGGGGTGCGCCAGCCAGTCGGCGGGGGCGGTCCGGACACCTGCGGGATGGTTATGACCGGGAGCTTCTCCGACTCTTGAGCACATGACGCACCATGTAGCGGCGTCCGAGGTGGCACCCGCGGCCGAGGCAGGCCGCTCCCCCTCCCTTGCGCCGTCAACAGGGCGGCTGATCGGTCTCGACCTGGCGCGCGGTCTGGCGATCCTCGGCATGTACGCGGCCCACGTCGGTCCCGAACCGTCAGTGGGCGGCCCGCTGGGCTGGGTGATGGAGGTGGCCCGTGGCAGGTCCGCTGCCCTGTTCGCTCTGCTTGCCGGGTTCTCCCTGGTCCTCCTCACCGGCCGGCCGCAGCCGAGGACCGGGCGAGCGGGACGGCAGGCCGTGGGCAGGGTACTGATCCGCTCCGCCGTGCTGATCGTCCTGGGATACGCCTTGACCGCCCTGGACACCCCGGTCGACGTGATCCTTGCCTGCTACGGACTGCTCTTCGTCCTCGCCCTTCCGCTGTACCGGCTGCGGGCGGTCACTCTGGCCGTCATCGCCGCGTCGACCGCGCTCGTCATGCCCCAGGTCCTGTACCCGCTTCGGGCTGCGGCCGAAGGCGGAAGCTGGACCGATGCCGTCATCGCCCAGGATCCGCTGGCCCGCATCACCGGCTCGGACGGGATCGTCGAGCTGTTCATCACCGGCGAGTACCCGGTATTGACCTGGCTGCCCTTCATCATCGCCGGAATGGCGGTGGCCCGGCTCGACCTCAACCGGCCCGACGTACGCGCCAATGTCGCCCTGTCCGGCGGCGCGCTGGCCGTGCTCGGCTACGGAGGCTCATGGCTGGCCCTGCACCTGGTCCCGGGCGCGCAGGCCACCGTGAGCGCGACCACGGACGGCGGGTCGGCCGCATCGGCCTGGTGGTCCGACACCGTCGGCGACCCCACCACCAGCACTCCTGACTGGCTGCTCGTTGCCGCGCCGCACAGCCAGACGACATGGTCCATCCTGGGCAACACCGGCGTCGCCCTCGTGGTCCTGGCCGCCTGCCTCATCGCCGCGGACCGGTCGACGCGCCTGTGGTGGCTGGCCCCGCCCGTCATCGCGCTCGGCTCGATGTCCCTGACCGCTTACGTCGGCCACATCCTCGCCATCAAGGCCCTGGGCACCGACGACCTGCCGGACTCCGCTGCCCTACCAGTCCTCCTCGGCTTCGTCGCAGCCGCCATGCTGCTGGCCCTCGTCTGGACACGGTTCTTCCGGCGCGGACCGCTCGAATACATGCTGCACGCCGCCACCACACCCGCCCGCCTCATCAACTGACCGGCGGCGGACAACGAAACCCTCCAAGAGCCTCTACTGGACACAACCTCCCCCGACTCCCCTCGGTCCCAGGTTTTCGAAGATCTCACACCCATCCGGCGTCATGCCGGGCCATGAAGGAGGTCAGCCGCATGACAGTCCGACTGACATTTCTGTCTGCAACAACCGGGGACACCGGCAGGGACGTGCTCTTCGGTGACGGCCCCTTGAGTCAGCGCGGTCTACGCGAGGCAGCCGCCGCCGGAGCAGCGCTCCCTCCGTACCCGCTGGCCATCCGTGCGCCTTCCTCCCGCTGCGCGCAGATCGCGGACGCCCTCGGCCTGGAGTCAACACTCGAACCCGCGCTGCGCGACTTCGACTACGGCACGTGGCGCGGCTGCACAATCGACGAGGTCGCCACCACCGACCCCCACGGGTTCACCGCCTGGCTCACCGACCCGGATGCCGCGCCGCATGGCGGCGAGTCCGTACGCCAGCTCTGCCACCGAATCGCGGACTGGCTGAGCAGTGTGCCGCCCGACACGGGCCGCGCATTGGCCATCACCGAACCAGCCGTTGTCCGGGCCTTGCTCGTCCATGCTTTGTCCGCGCCGGCAAAAGCCTTCTGGCATCTCGATGTGCCGCCCCTGTCCGCGTTCTCCTTTACATCGCGCGGTGGCCGCTGGAACGTCCGGTACATCACACCGTGGCCGCTGGAACAGCGGGCTCGCCCTCGTCACTCCCTGAAAGAGCCGGCGGTAGTTCACGCTGCTCCCATGCCTTGAGACAAAGGAAGTCCGGTCAGCGACACCATCCCCCGCCGAGACCCCGCCGGCATCGCCGCCGCCTGCGCCCCCGTCGCCTCCCACGCCCCCTCCGGCCACATGTGAACCATCTGATGGCCGTTGCGCGCGAGGTCCCGGGTAAGTGTGCCCTTCCTGGAAGTCGGACTTGTCCGGTGAAACGATGTCCGTATGCAGGCGGCCGCGGTGCGGCGTCTCTCCGTGCCCACCCGGCCAGGAGCAGGGAGGCGAGCCATGCAGGGCGACCCCGAGATCATGGAGTTCCTCAACGAGCAGCTGACCGCCGAGCTGACCGCGATCAATCAGTACTTCCTGCACGCCAAGATGCAGGAGAACTTCGGCTGGACCAAGCTTGCCGCACATACCCGGCGCGAGTCGTTCGAAGAGATGAACCACGCGGAGGTCCTGACCGACCGGATCCTCCTGCTGGACGGCCTGCCGAACTACCAGCGGCTCTTTCATGTGCGAGTGGGACAGACGGTCACCGAGATGTTCCGGGCGGACCGCGAAGTCGAGGTCGAAGCGATCGACCGCCTCAAGCGCGGCACCGAGGTCATGCGGGCCAAGGGCGACATCACCTCGGCGAACCTCTTCGAGACGATTCTTGCCGACGAGGAACAGCACATCGACTACCTCGACACCCAGCTGGATCTGATCGAGAAGCTGGGTGAGCCGCTCTACCTCGCCCAGTTGATCGAGCAGCCGGAGAGCTGAGCCGCGGGGGTTCACACGCCGGCGGCGGTGACCAGGGCGTCGGTGGCGAAGCCGAGCAGCAGGCCCAGCAGGATCATCCAGGTGGTCAGCTCCTTCATGGCAGCTCGACGAACCACGGCGAGCAGCTCGATGACCACGTAGAGGATGGATCCGGCGGCCAGGCCCATGAAGGCGATGCCGAGGGTTTCGTTGACCACCTGCTGGCCGACCAAGGTGCCCACGAAGGTGGGACCGCCGCCGATCAGGCCGAGCAGTGCAAGGGTGCCCCACGAGGGTCGCTCTCCCTCGGCGGCCAGCGGGGCGACGATGCCGAAGCCCTCGGTCGCGTTGTGCAGGCCGAAACCGATGACCAGCAGGACGGCCAGTGAGATCTCGCCCCGCGCGGCGGAGTTGCCGATGGCCAGGCCTTCCGCGAAGTTGTGCAGGCCGATGCCAGTGGCGATCATGAAGGCGAGGCTTGCGGCTCGCGAGCGGGCCGGGTGGACCAGTTCGGTTGCGGTTGCCGCCCCCGGGCTCCGGGACGAAGCCGCGGCGGAAGCCCGGCGGCGCACACTCCAGCGGTCGTAGTACACAAGGCCGCACAGGCCGACGGCGAGGCCGGCGGTGAGCACCGAGCCGCCGGTGGCCGCTGTTGCCCAGTGATTCTCGCTCAGCGCGGCGTCGGTGGGCTCCCAGGCTGCACTGAGGACGTCCCAGAGCAGGAAGAGCAGGATGCCGATGGCAACCGCGTTGAGCCCCGCCCTCAGCCGGGATGCGGGACTGCGCAGGCGGCCGATGGGCAAGCCGAGATAAATGGTGAACCCGGCGACAGCACCGAGCAGAGCGATCTGCGAATCGGACATGGCCGTTCCAGGTAGGGCTGCGCAGGGACTGGCCGCGCGACAGTGGGCGAGGTAAGCCTTACCTAAATAAGCTACGCGCTGCCGGGGATCCGCCGCATCTCGACCCGGCCGTTCCTCGGCGGCGTGGGGACGGCTGCCGGCCTGGGGCCCCGTCGGGCGTCGGGCCGGAGCTACGGCAGGACCGACCGGACCGACTCCGGTGTCCGTGCCATCACCGCCGTTCCATCATCGGCGGTGATGATCGGCCGTTGGATCAAGATCGGACGGGCCGTCAGTGCCTCTGCCGGGTGAGGACGGGCGGTCTGCCGCGCTCCGCACGGCCCGCCACCGGGGCGAGGAACTAGGAGCCGCCGAACGCGCCCGCAGCCGTCCGGGCCGGCTGGGACCCGAACGCTCCCTCACCCTCAGCGAGGCCATGCTGGAGCAGCACGGCTTCGAGCCCCACCGCGAAGCCCCCACCGAGCTGCGGCTGGTCAACTTCCCCTTCCACCCCCTCGCCGCCCGCTCCCCCGAGCTGGTGTGCGGGATCAACCACGCCTTCCTCACCGGACTGGAGGCCACCGGGATCGACGCGGTTCTGGCCCCCCGCCCGGGCCGGTGCTGCGTAGAGCTGCGCGCCGCGTCCGGCGGCCACTACGCGCCGGATCCCGCCGCCGACGGCCCCGGTGTCTGTACGAAGGAACACGGCACTTCACCCGCGATCCGCGCGACCTGCGGGTCGTGATCGCTCTGCCTCCGCGCGGGGCCTGCCGCATCGTCCGGCCGTCACTGTTTCAGGTTTTCTCATACATTGGGGGTTATGTCGGTTCGGCTCCAGACGGTGCACAGCCTCATGAGACGTCGTGCTGTCGTCGCCGTGACAGCGGCGTGCACGCTCGCCGGTCTCGCTGCCTGCGGGGCGGTCGGCGAGGCAGGCGAGGACGCGGGCGGGAGAACCTCCGGCAAGGGCGGCTTCACGATCGGGCTGCTGCTCCCGGACACTCACACCGCTCGCTGGGCGACCGCCGACAAGCCCCTGATCGTGGAGAAGGTCAAGGCGCTGTGCCCCGACTGCAGGGTGACCCACGCCTATGCCTCGGCGGACGTGGCCACTCAGCAGCAGCAGATCGAATCCATGATCGCGGACGGTGCCAAGGTCCTGATCCTGGATCCCGTCGACGACAAGGCGCTCCGCTCCTCGATCACCAGGGCCCGCGACGCGCACGTCCCGGTGGTCTCCTACGACCGCCTCGCCGAGGGCCCCATCTCGGCCTACTCCGGCTACGACTCGGAGGAGATCGGCAGGATCCAGGCCGAGGAGCTCCTCAAAGCGATGGGTCCCAAGGCACGCGGCGGCCAGATCGTGATGATGAACGGTGACCCCACCGACCCGAACACGAGAGACCTGATGAGGGGCGCACTCTCCGCGCTCAAGGGCAAGACGAAGATCGGCAGGTCGTACTACACCGCCGAGTGGATTCCGGAGAACGCGTTCAGGAACATGTCGGCCGCCATCGCCGAGCTGGGCGCGGACAGGATCGACGGCGTTCTGTCGGCCAACGACGGGCTCGCGGGTGGCGCGGTCACCGCGCTCAAGGCCGCCGGTATCAGGCCGCTGCCGCCCGTCACCGGCCAGGACGCCGACCTCTCGGCCGTGCGGCGGATCGTCAAGGGCGAGCAGTACGTCACCGTCTACAAGTCCTTCGAAGCAGAGGCCAACGCCGCCGCCGAGATGGCCGTCGCCCTGGGCCGTGGCGAGAAGCTCGACACCATCGCGACGGACCGTGTCAGCAATGACACAAGCAAGGACATTCCGGCCGTCCTGGGCCCCCTCGTCCCCGTAACCGTCGGCACGATCAAGGACACGCTCGTCAAGAGCGGTCTCTACACGGTCAGCCAGATCTGCACTCCGACGATCGAAGCCGCCTGCCGGAAGGCCGGACTCACCGGATAGGCCGCCCGACGCCGCACCTCCCGCACGTCGTGCGGCATCAACCGGCCGGGAGAGACGGGACGGACAAAGGAGGTGGTTCATGTGCGGAGCACACCCCTGCTGGCGCTGCGCGGAGTCAGCAAACGGTTCGGCGCTGTCTGGGCACTCACGGACGTCGAGCTGGAGATCCATGCCGGAGAAGTCGTCGCCCTGGTGGGCGACAACGGCGCGGGCAAGTCCACCCTCATCAAGGTGATCACCGGCGTCGCCTCCGCCGACGAGGGTGTCATCGAGTGGAACGGCCGTCCCGTCCGGATCACTCGCCCCCGCGATGCCCAAGACCTGGGCATCGCCGGCGTCTACCAGGACCTCGCGTTGTGCGAAACCCTCGATGTCGTCGGCAACCTCTTCCTCGGCCACGAGATCGGCAGGACCGGAATCCTCGACGAGGTGTCCATGGAGCGCCGGGCCGGGGAACTGGACCTGCTGGACACCCTCTCCATACGTATCCCCAGCGTCCGCGTCCCCGTCGCCTCCCTCTCCGCGGGCCAACGCCAGACGGTCGCGATCGCGCGCGCTCTTCTCAGCGAACCCAAGATGCTCATCCTCGATGAACCAACCGCTGCGCTGGGCGTCAGGCAGACCATCCATTTCCTCGACCTGATCGACCGGCTGCGCGAACGCGGGGTCGGCGTTCTCCTCGTCACCCACAACCTGGGTGACGTCAAGGCCGTCGCGGACCGGGTCGCGGTGCTGCACCTCGGTCGCAACAATGGTTTCTTCAGCGTGCCGACCACGTCCCAGGAGCAGATCGTCTCCTCCATCACCGGCGCCACCGACAACGCCCTAACCCATCGCGACCGGGCGTGGGAGGGAGCGATGTGAACAGGACACGGGCATCCGAGAATCTCGGTCCCACCGGGGCGGGCGGCGATTCGGCCGGTGCCGTGCCCACAGCCGTCGACGAGCGCCGGGCAGCGGGCGGCGAGACCGGTTTCAGGAGCTACGTCGGCGATTTCACCCGCAAGCTGCGCAGCGGCGAACTCGGATCGCTGCCCGGCATCATCTGCGTCGTCGTGCTCTGGACCGTTTTCCAGAGCCTTCACCAGCAGTTCCTGTCGCCCCGCAACCTGTCCAACCTCAGCGTGGACATCGTCGGCACGGGCATGATCGCCCTCGGCATCGCCTTCGTGCTGCTGCTCGGCGAGGTGGACCTGTCGGTCGCCTCCGTCAGCGGGCTCACGGCGGCGGTGTTCGCCGTACTGAACGTGCACAACGACCTGCCGGAGTGGCTGGCGATCGTCGCCGCCATGCTCGTCGGGGCGGCGATCGGAGCCGTTCAGGGATTCTTCTCGGCCAGGATCGGCATACCGGCGTTCGTCGTCACCCTGGCGGGGCTGCTGGCCTGGAACGGCCTCATGCTCTACATCCTCGGCTCGAGCGGCACCATCAACCTCCACGAGCAGGGCCTGATCCACGCGCTGACCAGTTACTACTTCCACGACGCGGCAGTCGCGTACGGGCTGGCGGCGCTCAGCGTGGCCGCGTTCTTCCTCGCGTCCTACCGGGACGCACGCCGCCGCAGGGCCGCCGGCGTGCGGTCCCGGCCGCTCAGTGTCATCGCCGTGCGCACGGGCGCGGTGGCACTGGTCGCGTTCGCCGCCGCCTACATCCTGAACCGCTTCCAGGGCCTGCCGCTCGCTCTTCTGATCTTCCTGGCCTTCGTCGTCGGCCTCGACTTCGTCCTTCGCCGTACGTTCTACGGGCGGAAGATCTTCTCCATCGGCGGGGGCGCCGAGGCAGCCCGCCGAGCCGGCATCAGCGTGGTGTGGTTGCGGATCTCGGCGTTCATGGTGTCCGGGACACTGGCCGCTGTCGGCGGGCTCTTCCTGGCCTCACGCGTCGCCGCGGTGGGCCAGACCTCGGGCTCCAGCATCCTGCTGATCAACGCCGTCGCCGCAGCCGTCATCGGCGGCGTCAGCCTGTTCGGCGGCCGAGGTACAACCTGGTCCGTCCTGCTCGGCATACTCGTCATCCAGTCCATCGCGTCGGGAATGGTTCTGCTGGGCATCCCGACGCCGATGCAATCCGTGATCACCGGTGGTGTGCTGCTCGCCGCCGTGGCCCTCGACTCGCTGTCGCACCTCTCGCAGAAGGCACACGGCAGGGCTTGACCACGCCGGCACCGGCACCGGCGGCGCTCCGCGCGAGGCATCGGAGCGGGGTCGCTGCACAACTGAGCCTCGGTCACAATGCGTAATGGCTTGCGCATCAAGGGCGGGTCGACGGTTGGATCCACCCCAGCGATCGCTCGACGGCCCGCTGCCAGTTCTCGTATTCCGATTCGCGCCGCGCGGAGTCCATGTCGGGCAGCCACTGGCCCGCCCGGTGCCAGTTGCGGCGCAGGACTTCCAGGTCCGACCAGTAGCCGACGGCCAGCCCGGCGGCGTAGGCGGCGCCCAGCGAGACGGTCTCGGCGACCATGGGCCGCACCACGGGCACGTCGAGGACGTCGGCCAGGATCTGCATGAGCAGGTTGTCGGATGTCATGCCGCCGTCGACCTTGAGCTCATTCAGGGTCAGCGAGGAGTCGGCGTTCATGGCGTCGACGACCTCACGCGTCTGCCAGCCGGTGGCTTCCAGCGCAGCTCGGGCCAGGTGCCCCTTGGTGATGTACGAGGTGAGGCCGACGATGACACCGCGTGCGTCGCTGCGCCAGTGGGGCGCGAAGAGACCGGAGAACGCCGGGACGATGTAGCAGCCGCCGTTGTCCTCGACGGTGCGCGCGAGGGTCTCGATCTCCGGCGCGCTGCTGATCAGTCCCAGACGGTCACGGAACCACTGGACCAGCGAGCCGGTGACGGCGATCGGGCCTTCCAGCGCGTAGACCGCGGGCTGGTCGGCGATCTTGTACGCGACGGTGGTGAGAAGCCCGTTCCGGGACCGTACAACGTCAGTGCCGGTGTTCTGCATCAGGAAGCTGCCGGTCCCGTACGTGCACTTCGCCTCGCCCGGGGAGAAGCACGTCTGCCCGAAGAGTGCAGCCTGCTGATCGCCGAGCGCGCTCGCGATGCGGATGCCCGGTAGGACCGAGCGGTCCTCACCGTAGCTTTCCGCCGAGGACCGGATCTCGGGCAGCATGGCGCGGGGGACCCCGAAGAACCCCAGCAGTTCCTCGTCCCAGGTGAGCGTGCGCATGTTCATGAGCATCGTGCGACTGGCGTTGGTGGCGTCGGTGATGTGCTGACCGCCGGCCGTCCCGCCGGTGAGGTTCCAGATCAGCCAGGTCTCCATCGTGCCGAACAGCACCTCGCCGTCCTGGGCTCGCTGTTCCAGCCCCGCGACGTGGTCGAACAGCCAGCGGATCCGTGGCGCGGAGAAATAGGTCGAGGGCGGCAGGCAGCAGCGGTCCAGGAAGAAGTCGTCGCCGGGGTCGTTGCTCAGGTCCTCGACGAGCGGAGCGGTGCGGGTGTCCTGCCAGACGATCGCTCTCCCCAGCGGGGTGCCTGTCCGTCGGTCCCAGAGCACCGTGGTCTCGCGCTGGTTCGCGATACCCAGGGCGGAGACCTCTCCACCGGCGGCGCCGACGCCGGACAGGGCCTCGGGCACAACGCGCCGCAGATTGCGCCAGATCTCGACGGCGTCGTGCTCGACCCAGCCGGGCCTCGGGAAATACTGCTGGTGCTCGCGCTGGGCCACCGACACCAACCGCCCACGGTGGTCGAACAGGATGCAACGGGTGGAGGTGGTGCCCTGGTCAATGGACATCACATACCGTTCAACCATGATCCGGACCGCCTTCCGATGCGTCGAGGATTCGGTGGTGGGAGGACCTACCAGCGGGCCGCCCCCAGGTCTCTGGAGATCGCCCGTGCGGCCTCACGGAGCAGGGTGATCAGGGCCAGCTGAGGCCGGCCCTGGGCATCACAGACCCGCTCGATCGGGCCGGACACACCGATGGAGCCCACCACGAGACCCCCGTGCCCCCGGATGGGCGCGGCGACTCCGGCCTCACCCATGCTCATCTCCTGAACCTCGGCCGCCCATCCGATCTCCCGGATCTCGGCGAGTGCTCGGCTGAGCTCCTCCGGGACGACCAGGGTGTGCCGGGTGTACGCATCCAGCCCGGCGTCGAGCGCCGCCTCCACGGTCGCGGTGCCGAAGGCCAGCAGGACCTTGCCGAGCGAGGAGGCGTGCAGCGGCAGCAGCGCGCCCACGTCCAGGGTCTGGAGCGTGTCGTCCGGCCGGAAGACGTGGTGGACGATGAGCACCCTGCCCTCCAGGGGGGTGCCCAGGCGGACTGCCTCCCCGCTGCGGGCGGCCAGGGCGTCGGCCCAGTTGATGGAGCGCGACCGCAACTCGTTGACGTCGAGGTAACTGGTGCCGAGGTGGAGCAGCGCCGCCCCGAGCTGGTACTTTCCCGTGGCCGCGTCCTGCTCCACGAAATCTACGTGCTGCAAGGTGCGCAGAATGCCGTGGGCGGTGCCCTTCGCCAGGCCCAGCGACGCGGCCACCTCGCCCAGTCCTAGCCGACGCGGGCCGCCCGCGAGCAGGCGCAGAATTGCCGCCGCCCGTTCGATGGACTGGACCGGACCGGCCATAAAGCGATTCTATGCCCGCCTTTGCCGGTCTCGGATGGCGCATAAAGGGGGATTTTTCAGGATCCACGTAGACCGTTCGGTAATGCCGACCGCTGTTGATTGACCGGCCTCACATCGCTCCCTAGCGTGCGTTGAGGTCGGCGTCCCGCCGGCAGCGCTACGCCGAGGAGGGCACATGGCGGCTCAGCTCAGCACGGTGGCCCGCGAGGCAGTCGAACATTTCTGTCCCGTGCCGCATACCCCGGGGGCTGTCTCGGTCGTACGCGGACGTGTCCGCGCGGTGCTCGCGGAGTGGGGCCTCTCCCCGGACGTCACCATGGATGCGCTCGTGGTGGTCTCGGAGCTGCTGACCAATGCGCTCGTCCACGCCCTGCCACCGGCGACGGTGCGTTTGTCGTGGGTCCGCGTCGACGAACGCAGAGCCTTGCGCGTCGAAGTCACCGACGCGGGAAGCGCGCTCCCAGCCAGGCAGTGGGCTGCCCCGGACGAGCACGGCCGGGGAATCGCCATTGTCACCGCTCTGTCGGCACGCTATGGCATACGCGCCCATACCGGCGGGATCACCTGCTGGGCGGATCTCCTCGCAGCGTAGGAGGACAGCCCGGACTCCCAGTAACCGGACGCCGGGAACGGGACCCGGAAACTCCAGGCGGGTGCGCAGACCCGCCGGCCGGCCGACGTCGCGGTGCTCAACCGCGTGCGTCGGAGATCATCGACGACGCGACCGGAATACAGCACACGGCAGACCGGGCCACGGGTGGCCACCGGCACCGACCTGGACGTCCTGCACGCCACCTTGCGCTCCGAGTACGCGGGCGAACGACGTTGGTCGGTGATGGTGGCCAAAGGGACCAGTCGGCATGGCATCTGACTCTTCGTCAGTTGTTCACGATCGCGTCAACGCACGCTGTCGCACGGCTCCTACACCAGCCCGGCGACCGTCTGCGGCTCGCGCTCGCGGTGATTCCGTCGTCGGCTCACAGCCGTCCGGCCTCGGCAAGGGCCAGCAGGTCGTTCGCGGCCTGGTGGGAGCGGATTCGGATGGCGGCCGTGTCGGGGACCGGTCCGCCGAGCAGGGCGGTGTCCACGATCTCTGCCTGGAGGAGGGCGGAGAAGATGTGCGCGGCCCGTGTGGGGTCGCTGATCCTGGCGCGCAGCTCGGTCGGCCAGTGGGACAGGTGTCGCGTGAACAGGGCTATACGGTCGCCGATGATCTCCTGTTGGTAGCGGCGGCCGAGCTCGGGAAAGCGCTGCGCGTCCCGGGCCACCACCGTGAACAGCGCCAACTGCTGCTCGGACAGGATGTGTTGGAGAAGCTCACAGCCCGCTTCCGTCAGGCCTTCCACGGGCGGCAGCTTCAGCCAGTCCGGGTCCGCGGCCCGCGCGGAGGTGTCGCAGGCCTCCTGGATGACGGCAACGAAGAGATCGTCCTTGCTCTCGAAATGCCGGTACAGGGTGGTGATGGACACGCCTGCGCTCGCGGCGATGCGGTTGACCGAGCTTCCGCCGTACCCCTCTTCGAGGAAGGCCGCGAGGGCGGCATTGATGATCGCCTCGCGCTTGCGCGCCATCAGGCGCGCTTTGGGGTCGTTCTCGGCCCAGGTGCGCACAATTCTTCCTCCGGTCTCGCGTCGCCTTGACAGAGCATACGACAGCAATCACTATCGCGTCATACAGAAGTGATTACTTTCGTATGAGGGCAAGGAGAGACAGATGCCGAACGCAGACACCCCGCGGGTGCTGGTCCTCGGGGCCACCGGCCGCATCGGGGCGGCGGTCGTGAAGGCGCTGGAGGCGACACCCGGCCAAGTGGTCCCGGTGCGTGCTTCACGCAGCAAGGCGACCGTCGAGCAGTGGATCAAGGAGGGAAAGGATGCGGTCCGTATCGATCTCGATGACCCCGACACCTTCCCCGGCGCGCTGGAGGGCATCGAGCGGGTATTCCTGATGACCGGCTACACCTCGGCGATGAACCACCAGACCAAGACCCTGGCGGATGCCGCCGAGGACGCCGGCGTCAGCTTCGTGGTGCACCTGGGCGTGTTCAGCGACAAACGCTCCACCGACCCGCACTTCGCGTGGCACGAACTGGTGGAGCGCTACATCGCAGGCTCCAAGCTGGCCTGGGCGAATGTGCATCCGCACGTGTTCATGGAGAACCTGCTGGGCATCAACCGGCTGCGGGACGGCCAGATGGTGTGGCCCATGGGCGACAAACAGGTCGGCTGGATCGCCGGCGACGACATCGCAGCGGTCGTGGCCAAGGTCCTGGCCGAAGGCCCCGAGACGCACGCGGGCAAGGATTACTACCTGTCCGCCGATCTCCTCAACGGTGCCGAGGTGGCCGAGGCCCTCTCCGCCGCCCTCGGACGAGAGATCCCCGCGCTGGTCCTGACCCCGGACGATCTGCAGCGCATGATCGATGCGGGGCTGAACACCGCGCCCGCCAACATGGACGCCGCGTACGCGGCGAGCACGCTGATCTGGGCGCGACAGACCTACGAGGGCCGCATGGACTACTCCGCCGTCACCACCAGCACGGTCCAGGACCTGCTCGGCCGAGAGCCCGTCCATCTCGGCTCGTGGGCCACCGCACACCGGCAGGAACTGCTCGAACAGCTCTCCTGACAGCTGCGGCAGAGTCAGTGCGACGGGTCGCACGTTCCGGCGGGCGTGCATGATCCAGCCCATGGTCCGCTCGACCAGCCGGCGCCATGAAAGGACGACAAAGCCCCGTTGGCGCCGCTGGGCCGGGCGTTCGGGGCGAGATGGTGCACGATGACTAAATGATCACTGTCGCCACAGGCCGCGGGTGATGCGCTCCCAGGGCGAGCGGGTGGCGCCGAAATGGGTCTCGTGTGTCCAGAGGTGGGTGCACGACGGGCACTGCAGGTGGAGCAGGCTGCCGGTGTTGGAGAGCAGGTAGCGCCAGTGCTCGGAGCATGTACGCCCCTGCTCGCATGTGGCGCACCCGCGGCGGTCGTCGCAGTTCGGACAGGCCACCCAGGCGCGGCGCCCGATGTCGGCCTGCGGGTCAAGCGGCAGCATGGCCGCCCCCTCTCCGCGGGAGCACACCGGCCGAGACCAGCTCGTCGTACAGGCGCTGCTGCTCCGCGCTGAGGCCGGAGTACAGCAGCTCGTACGCCTCTTCCTCACCGCGCAGTGCAGCGACGGGGTCCCAGTCGGGGCCGAGAGCGGCCAGGACGTGAGTCCGCCGGAGCATTTCGTGTGAGCCCAGGTCGACGGCGAAGTCGACCGGTGCGGGGGTGCCAGGTCGCTCCGCCGCGGGCCTGCTCGCTGAGGCGGGTTCGTCCGGTTCGCCAGGAAGGGTGGGGCCATGGGAGGACATGCGACCGAACGTAGGTAAGCCATCCTCGCTCCGGCAAGAGCAGGTGGGAGAAGTCACAACAGGTCGGCGACCGCGGCGGCACCCGAAGGTGGACCCAGGACGAGTGTCACCCAATCGCTCGTCGTGTGGCGTGCACGGGGCGCCTGGGCGGTCACCCCCCTGTCCGGGTGCCGGAGCGGGGTCCATCGGTCCCCCGCTCCGGCACCCGCCTTGAGTCAGGAAGCCTCAGTCCGAAGCTCAGCCCTGACCTCGTGAGCCGCCGCAACCAGGTGCTCGAGGGACGCCTTGGTCTCCGCCCAGCCGCGGGTCTTCAGGCCGCAGTCCGGGTTGACCCACAGACGTTCGGCCGGAATCGCTTTGAGTCCTTTGCGGAGCAGGGCTGCTGCTTCGTCAGCGCTGGGCACGCGCGGGGAGTGGATGTCGTAGACGCCGGGGCCGGCCTCGCGCGGGTAGCCGTGACCGGCGAGTTCGCGTGCGACCTGCATGTGGGAGCGGGCTGCCTCCAGGCTGATGACGTCGGCGTCGAGGTCGTCGATGGCCTGGACGATGTCGCCGAACTCGGCGTAGCACATATGGGTGTGGATCTGGGTGTCCGGGCGCACGCCACTTGTGGCGAGGCGGAACGCCTCCGTCGCCCAGGCCAGGTACACCCCGTGGTCGGCGGCCCGAAGCGGGAGGGTTTCGCGCAGCGCGGGCTCGTCGACCTGGATCACCGAACTGCCCGCTGCCTCCAGGTCGTTGACCTCGTCGCGCAGGGCGAGGGCGACCTGGCGTGCGGTGTCGCCGAGCGGCTGATCGTCGCGGACGAAGGACCAGGCGAGCATGGTGACGGGGCCGGTGAGCATGCCCTTGACGGGGCGGTCGGTGAGCGATTGGGCGTACGACGTCCAGCGGATCGTCATCGGTTCGGGGCGTGAGATGTCGCCGGCCAGGATCGGCGGGCGGACGTAGCGGGTGCCGTACGACTGGACCCAGCCGTGCTCAGTGGCGAGATACCCCGTCAGCTGCTCGGCGAAATACTGCACCATGTCGTTGCGTTCGGGCTCGCCGTGCACCAGGACGTCGATACCGGTCTTCTCCTGGAAGGAGATGACCTCGCGGATCTCCGCCTCGATGCGCCCCTCGTAGCCGGCGGTGTCGATCCTTCCCGCACGCAGATCGGACCGGGCGGTGCGCAGTTCGGTCGTCTGGGGGAAGGAGCCGATGGTCGTCGTGGGCAGCAGCGGCAGGCCGAGGTGGGCACGCTGGGCGGCGGCCCGCTCGGGGTACGGCTGGGAGCGGCGGCCGTCCGTGTCAGTGACCGCGGCTGCCCGGGCACGCACCGCCGGGTCACGTGTGATCGCCGAGCCCGCCCTGGAGTTGAGATCGGCGCGGTTGGCGGCGAGTTCGGCTGCGATGGTGTCGGTGCCCTGGGCGAGACCGCGGGCGAGGGCGACGATCTCGGCGGTCTTCTGCCGGGCGAAGGCGAGCCAGCGGGCGATCTGCGGGTCGATGTCCCGCTCGGCGGAGCTGTCGAGCGGGACATGCAGCAGCGAGCAGGAGGCGGCGACGTCGACCTGGCCGGCCAGGCCGAGCAGGGTGCCCAGCGTGGACAGGGACTTCTCGAAGTCGTTGATCCAGATGTTGCGGCCGTTGACGACTCCGGCGACCAGGCGCTTGCCGGGCAGCCCGCCGACCGCGGCCAGGTCGTCGAGATTGGCCGCGGCGGCTTCGGTGAAGTCCAGCGCGAGACCGTCGACGGGGGCCTTGGCGAGGATGGGCAGGGCCTCACCGAGCCGGTCGAAGTAGGAGGCGACGAGCAGCTTGGGCCGGTCGTCGAGACCACCGAGGTCGCGGTAGGCACGGGCCGCGGCGTTCAGGTCCGCGCGGGTGCGGTCCTGCACAAGGGCGGGTTCGTCCAGCTGCACCCACTCGGCGCCGGCGGCCCGCAGGTCGGACAGCACCTCGGCGTACACCGGCAGCAGTCGGTCCAGCAGAGTGATCGGCTCGAAGTCGGCGGCAACGCCGGGGGCGGGCTTGGCCAGCAGCAGATAGGTGACCGGTCCGACGAGCACCGGCCGGGCGGTGTGACCGAGCGCAATGGCTTCCTTGAGCTCGGCGACCTGCTTGGTGGAGTCGGCGGTGAAGACGGTGTCGGGGCCGAGTTCGGGGACCAGGTAGTGGTAGTTGGTGTCGAACCACTTGGTCATCTCCAGCGGCGCGACGTCCTGGGTGCCGCGTGCCATCGCGAAGTAGCCGTCCAGGGAGCCTGCCTCGACGGCGGCACGGTGGCGGGCAGGGATCGCGCCGACCATGACGCTGGTGTCCAGGACGTGGTCGTAGTACGAGAAGTCGCCGGTCGGGACCTCGTGGATGCCGGCTTCGGTGAGCTGCTGCCAGTTGGCACGGCGCAGCTCGGCGGCGGTCTCCCGGAGGGCTGCGGCGGTGACGCGGCCCTTCCAGTAGCCCTCGATGGCCTTCTTCAGTTCACGGTTCTGGCCCTGACGGGGGTAGCCGTACACGGTGGCCCGTGCTGCCGCGGCTGTGGACAAGCTGGTCACGGAACTCTCCTTCGCGAGTATGTCTCCTGTGGAACCCGGCGACGGGCAGAGAACGCGAAGGGGTGACGAACCGGACGGCACGGTCTCGCGCCGTGCGCGCGGCCGTCCGTCTGGTAGGTACGCCGACCCGCCCTCGAGGTCACCGGGATCTCCGCACGCGATCGAGTCGCGTACGGGCAACGGGCAGGTCTTCGGACTCGCGGGCACGTCTGCCGGTCTCCCGGCGGACTCCTACTGGCCGTCGCTTCCCAGACCCGGCCGGGTCCAGTGCGTATGACGGCGGTCGTTCCCGCTCACCGCTGCGGGGCAGTCCCGGATTTTCACCGGGTTCCCTCTTACGACGCTCCTGCCTGGCTGACAGGACGAACCAGCTGCGTCGGCCAGCCTAGAGGGCGGCCCTTGAGTACGAATACAGTTGTTCACATTCCGGACGGTGATCTGAGCCATGTGGCTCAGGCACGAGCAACACAGCAGGGCGCGGGGCAGCTCAGTCAAACCGCTCCGCGCCCCGCTCCGCAGCAGCCGCGGGGCCCCTCAGCCCCGGCGGCGAACCCGGGCCCCTCAGCCCCGGTCGTAGGTGTGGAACCCCCGGCCCGACTTGCGGCCGAGCAGCCCCGCCTCGACCATCCGCTGGAGCAGCGGTGGCGGGGCGTAGAGAGGTTCCTTGAACTCGTCGTACAGCGACTCCGCGATGGCCGCGACAGTGTCCAGGCCGATCAGGTCCGCCAGCTTGAGCGGCCCCATGGGATGGGCGCAGCCGAGCTCCATCCCCGCGTCGACGTCGGCGGCGGTGGCGAAGCCGGACTCGGCCATGCGGACCGCCGAGAGGAGATACGGGATGAGCAGGGCGTTGACGACGAAGCCGGCCCGGTCCTGGGAGCGGACCACCGTCTTGCCCAGCGTGCCGGTCGCGAACTCCTCGACTGCCGTCACCGCCTCGGGTGCGGTGTGCAGAGATGCCACGACCTCCACGAGCGGCAGGACAGGCACCGGGTTGAAGAAGTGCAGTCCCAGGACGCGGTCGGCGCGGTGTGTGGCCATGCCCAGGCGCATGACCGGGATGGACGAGGTGTTGGTGGCCAGAATCGCCTCCGGATCCTCGACGACCTTGTCCAGGGCCGCGAAGACCTCGGTCTTCGCGTCGGCGTTCTCGACGACGGCCTCGACGACGAGCTGCCGGTCGGCCAGATCGTCGAGGCTGCCGGTGAACACAAGGCGTGCCAGAGCGTCTTCGGCGGAGAGCCGGTCCAGCTTGCCGCGCTGGACGGCGCGTTCGAGGGACAGCGCCACACGTTCCCGGGCCCCGCGGGCCGCTGTGGCATCCGCCTCGCAGACCACCGTGTCAAGCCCGGCGCGAGCGCAGACCTCGGCTATGCCGGCCCCCATCTGGCCGCCGCCGACCACGCCGACCCTGGTGAGGGATCCGTTCATGACTGCACTTCCGATCGTCGAACGAGGTGGCGGGCGTATGCGTCGGCGGTGAAGAAGGCCGGCAAGTCCCTGGCCAGGGCGGTGCGTTCGAAGATCGCGCGGACTTCGTCCACTCGGGCCCAGGGGTACTCCGCCCCGAGAGCGGCGATCTCGTCGTCCAGCAGCGCGACCACCGTGTCGCGCTCGACGAGGCCGTGGCGTATCCACTGCCAGATCTGGCAGCGGGCGATCTCTGCCGTGGCCGCGTCCTCCATCAGCCCGTACAGCGCGACGGCGCCGCTGCCGCGCAGCCAGGCGTCGAAGTAACGCAGGGCGACGGCGATGTTCGAGCGGACGCCTTCGGAGGTGGGCGGTCCGGCGGTGCGCCGGACAGCAACGAGGTCGTCGGCGGTCACCTCGACGTCGTCGCGGGTGCGCTCGATCTGGTGGGGCCGGTCGCCCAGGACGCTGTCGAAGACGTCACGGCAGACGGGCACGAGTCCGGGGTGGGCGACCCAGGAGCCGTCGAAGCCGTCCTCCGCCTCGCGTTCCTTGTCGAGCCGGACCTTGGCGAGCGCCGCCTCGTTGGTCTGGGCGTCGCGGCTGGGGACGTGGGCTGCCATGCCGCCGATGGCGTGGGCGCCGCGCTTGTGGCAGGTGCGTACGAGCAGTTCGGTGTAGGCGCGCATGAATGGCGCGGTCATGGTGACCTTGGCCCGGTCCGGGAGGACGAAGTCGGGGCGGTGGCCAAGGTTCTTGATCAGGCTGAAGAGGTAGTCCCAGCGGCCCGCGTTGAGCCCGGCGCTGTGTTCGCGCAGCTCGTGGAGGATCTCTTCCATCTCGAACGCGGCGGTGATGGTCTCGATGAGGACGGTGGCGCGGACGGTGCCGCGGGGGATGTCGAGCAGTTCCTGTGCGAGGACGAAGACGTCGTTCCACAGGCGGGCTTCGTAGTGGTTCTCCAGCTTGGGCAGATAGAAGTACGGGCCGTGGCCGGCCTCGATCTGCCGCTGTGCGCAGTGGAAGAAATACAGCCCGAAGTCGACGAGCGACGCGGCGACGGGGCGGCCGTCGACGACGAGGTGCTTCTCCGTGAGGTGCCAGCCCCGTGGGCGGACCATGATCGTCGCCAGGTCGTCGCCGAGCCGGTACTCCTTGCCCTCCGGTGTGGTGAAGTCGATGCGGCGCTCGATGGCGTCGAGCAGGTTCAGCTGACCGCCGATGATGTTGTCCCAGGTGGGCGAGGTGGCGTCCTCGAAGTCCGCCATCCACACCTTCGCGCCGGAGTTGAGGGCGTTGACGGTCATTCGCCGCTCGGGCGGGCCGGTGATCTCCACCCGGCGATCGGTCAGGCCCGGCGCGGGCGGGGCGACCCGCCAGTCGGGGGCGGTGCGGATGGCCGGGGTGGCGCGCGAGAAGTCGAGCGGGGTACCGGAGGCGATCCGCTCGGTGCGGCGTCGGCGCTCGGCGAGCAGTTCGAAACGCCGGCCGGCAAAGGCAGCGTCGAGGCGGCCGATGAACTCCAGCGCGGCGGGAGTGAGGATCTCGTCGTGACGGTCACCCGGTGCACCGAGGACCTGGACTGTGCTGGTCAGAGCAGTGGTTGACATGCAGGTCTCCTCAGCGGAGCGGTGAGGGCGTGCGGGACGGAAGGGCCGTACGGTGCTCACCTGGACACGGGCTGACTGGACGGGGCCGAGCCGGGAGTTGAGGTCCGGCTCGGCCCTCCCTGTGATGCTTAGTGGAACTGCTCTTCCTCGGTGGAGCCGCTCAGCGCCGTCGTCGAGGAGGCGGGGTTGACGGCGGTGGAGACCAGGTCGAAGTAGCCGGTGCCGACCTCGCGCTGGTGCTTGACCGCGGTGAAGCCCTGCTGCTGCGCGGCGAACTCGCGCTCCTGCAGGTCGACATAGGCGGTCATGCCGTGCTCGGCGTAGCCGCGGGCCAGGTCGAACATTCCGTGGTTGAGCGAGTGGAAGCCGGCCAGGGTGATGAACTGGAAGCGGTAGCCCATCGCGCCCAGCTCCCGCTGGAACTTGGCGATCTGGTCGTCGTCCAGGGCGGCCCTCCAGTTGAAGGACGGCGAGCAGTTGTACGCCAGCATCTGGTCGGGGTGCTCGGCGTGGATGGCCTCGGCGAACTCGCGGGCCTGCGCCAGGTCCGGGGTGCCGGTCTCGACCCAGATGAGGTCCGCGTACGGGGCGTAGGCGAGACCACGAGCGATGACCGGCGCCATGCCGTTCTGCACCCGGTAGAAGCCCTCGGCGGTGCGCTCCCCCGTCACGAACTGCGCGTCGCGCTCGTCCACATCGCTGGTCAGCAGATTGGCGGCGAGCGCGTCCGTACGAGCCACAATCAGCGTCGGCACATCGGCGATGTCCGCGGCCAGCCGGGCGGCGTTGAGCGTGCGGATGTGCTGGGCGGTGGGCACGAGGACCTTGCCGCCGAGGTGGCCGCACTTCTTCTCGGATGCCAGCTGGTCCTCATAGTGGATTCCGGCCGCACCGGCGGCGATCATCGCCTTGGTCAGCTCGAAGGCATTGAGCGGGCCGCCGAAGCCGGCCTCGGCGTCGGCGACGATCGGCGCAAGCCAGTCCGTGGTGTCCGCGCCGCCCTCGGCGGTCGCGATCTGGTCGGCGCGCAGCAGCGCGTTGTTGATCCGGCGCACCACCTGGGGCACCGAGTTGACGGGGTACAGGCTCTGGTCGGGGTAGGTGTGACCGGCCTGGTTGGCGTCGGCGGCGACCTGCCAGCCCGACAGATAGATGGCCTGCAGGCCGGCCTTCACCTGCTGCACAGCCTGGCCGCCGGTCAGGGCGCCGAGCGCGTGGATGTAGTCCTGCTCGTGCAGCTGCCGCCAGAGCCGCTCGGCGCCGCGCCGGGCCAGGGTGTGCTCCTCACGGACGC
This sequence comes from Streptomyces sp. NPDC060064, assembly GCF_042736455.1. Lineage (NCBI taxonomy): Bacteria > Bacillati > Actinomycetota > Actinomycetes > Kitasatosporales > Streptomycetaceae > Streptomyces > Streptomyces sp. NPDC060064. The sequence continues at coordinate 38,728 of NZ_JBHWWF010000042.1, read as the reverse complement.
TGCCGCCGAGCCGGACGACCTCCTCGGCGGTGTAGGTGCGCTCGATGCCCTTCCACCGCGGGTCTGTCGCCCATCGCTGTGCCAGCTGCTCGGCCGTCGCCGTCGTCGTCCCTGCCTGCGCCATGACCGTCTCCCGGGGTCGCGTGAAATCAGATCGTTCTTGTGAAGCATGTAAGGCATGTCACTGAGTGACCTTCCCTTGGTGCGGCCCGCCGCCCCTCCCGGTGGGTGAAGCGGTGAGCAATGCGTCCGGGCGAGCGAGCCGGGAGCCGAGATGTACGACGTCAGGGCGTGAAATCGTGCTCGGAGTGCCGGCTTGGTCGCCGGGTCCGGCGGGCCGCACTCAGACTCCGGCAGTGGCACTCAGTGCCATCAAGCGTGGCCGTCTGCTAACTTCTGCGAATCTTTACTGGCTGTCTTGCCAAGGTTGTAAAGATCCGCGAGCTGCCTTATGCGCTTACGCTGTGGGCGGCGGAAGGGGCCGGGATGAGCAAGACGTACGCGGGAACGCGGCTGCGGCGGCTGCGCGAGGAGCGGCGCATGAGCCAGGCGGAGCTGGCCCGCGTCCTGGCAATCTCGCCCAGCTACCTCAACCAGATGGAGCACGACTCCCGGCCCCTCACCGTGCCGGTGCTGCTGAGGCTGACCGAGGCGTTCGGCGTCGACCCGGGGTTCTTCTCGGAGCGTGACACCAGCAGACTCGTGGCCGACCTGCGAGAAGTGCTCGCGAACGAGGTCACCGCTGCCCGGGTGTCGCCGTCCGATCTCGCCGAACTGGCATCCCGGATGCCGGCCGTGGCCTCGGTCCTGCTCGATCTCGGCCGGCGCAGCCACGCCCTGGCCGAGCGGGTGGCCGAGGCGGCCGACGGTCGCGGCAATGAGGACCCGGCCCTGCCGCGCTCCCCGCACGAGGAGATTCGTGAGTTCTTCTACCGGCGGCAGAACTACCTCCATGACACCGACCTCGCAGCCGAAGAACTGGCCCGTGGTGTCGGCGTCCGCCCCGGTGAGGTGGTGCAAGCGCTCTCCGCGCGTCTCGTCGAGCGGCATGGAGTGCGTTTGGCCACGGATTCCGACCGGCTGCACCACTTCGACCCCGCCGCCCGGGTGCTGCATCTGTCCAACCGACTGCGCCCCGGCCAGCAGGCGTTCCGCATGGCAACCCAGCTCGCCCTGCTGGAGTTCGGAGACCAGCTGTCCGCGCTCGCATCGGAGGACTACGCGGAGGGCTCCGCCACCTGGTCGCTCGCCCGGATCGGTGTCGCGAACTACTTCGCCGCCGCACTGATCCTGCCGTACAGCGCCTTCCACAGTGCCGCTGAGGAGGTCCGTTACGACATCGAACGCCTCACCGACCGCTTCGGCCTCGGCTACGAGACGGTCTGCCATCGCCTCAGTACCCTTCAGCGGCCACGCCTGCGCGGTGTGCCGTTCTCCTTCGTCCGGGTCGACCGGGCAGGCAACATGTCCAAGCGCCAGTCCGCCACCGGCTTCCACTTCTCCCGGGCCGGCGGCACCTGCCCGCTGTGGAATGTGTACGAGGCGTTCGCCGCACCCGGCCGGATCCACGTCCAGATCGCTGCCATGCCGGACGGACAGCGCTACCTGTGGACTGCCCGCGCCGTCACCCGCCACCGCGGTGGATGGGGCGAGCCCGGCAAGACGTTCGCCATCGGCCTCGGCTGCGAGGTCCGCCATGCCTCCCGGCTCGTCTACTCCGACGGACTCGACCTCGACAACACCTCCGCGGCCACCCCCATCGGCATGGGCTGCCGGATCTGCGAACGCCTCGACTGCCCGCAACGCGCCGTGCCACCTCTTGGCCGACCGCTCACCATCGACGAGAACAGCAGCACCTTCGTGCCCTATCCCGTCGCAGACGGGCCGCACTGCTAAGCCTGGTAGTCCCGCCCGGTCATTCCCCGGAAGCACACAGTCGTCGGGCTTCCAACGGTGTCACGGGCTCTCCCGCCCGGACGGAGTGCAGGACATGGGCCAGGACTTCCGCACCGCGGACCACCCTGGGCCCCGGCCGGTTGAAGTACGCCGGGCCATCGAGGACCCACACCTCGCCGTTGCGTACGGCGGGTAGCTCGTCCCAGCCCGGCAACGCGGTGAGCAGATCGCGTTCCCCCAGGGTGCGCTCGGGCGCGAAGCCGCAGGGCAGGACGAGGACGACGTCCGGTCGTGCGGCGCGTACAGCGTCCCACTGCATCGGCTTGGTGTGCTCGCCCGGCGACGCCAACAGCGCCTCCCCTCCGGCGCAGGCAATCTGCTCGGGAACCCAGTGCCCGGCAGGCCAAAGCGGATCGAGCCATTCGATGGCCACCACACGGGGCCGCGGCAGCCGGGCGGTCAGCCGTCCCACCGCCGCCAGCCGCTCGCGCAGCTCCGATCGCCGCCGCTCGGCACGCTCGCGTACGCCCAGCAACTCCCCCACCCGGACCAGACAGTCGAGCACATCGTCCAGGGTCCGGGGCTCCAGACTCAGCACCCTGGGCCCGCCGTCCAGCACCCGCACCGCCCGGGACACCCCGCTGTACGACACCGCGCACACGTCGCACAGGTCCTGAGTGAGGACCACCTCGGGGGCAAGAGCGGCAAGTGCTTCGGTGTCAAGGGTGTAGAGCGAGGATCCCGAATGCGCCGCTCCGCCCACCGCGTCGGAGATTTCGCGGCTGCTGAGCGCATCAGCGGAGAACTCCGCGGCAGTGACAACCGGTACGGACTCCACCGCCGCGGGCGGCCAGTCGCACTCGTGCGTCCGGCCCACCAGGTCATCAATCAGGCCCAGTTCGGCCACGATGTCGGTGACGGCGGGAAGCAGCGAGACAATGCGCATTCTCCGACCCTAGGGCTTCTCCTTCGGATCAGCGCGCCGACCACAGGAAGAACGGCGAGTACTGGTACTCGTACACCGTGCACGACGACCGCGACCTGCTGTGCACCGTCGAAGTTCCCGGTTGGTGACGCCCGGCGCCCCGCCGGTGACGCCGGCTCACTCCCTGTCCACCTCCGCCAGCGAAGCCCGCAACTCCTCCTGCAGCTCCGGGTGTTCCGCCGCTCGCTCCACGGCCAGTGCCGCACGGAACTCCCGTCGGGCCCGTGCCCGCGCTCCTGCCGCCGCGTACGACTGACCCAGGCGGCGCCGGATCTCCATCTCGAGTCGCGTGCGGTGCGGCTCCGAACGCCGCGAGATGCCTGCGTGCAGCGCCAATGCCTGGCGATGGCGGCGTTCCGCCTCCGCGAGGTCCTCCGCGACCGACCCCAGCCGTGTCAACGTCAACGCCAGCAGCAGCGGGTCGCCGGCCTCCCGCAGTAATACCTCACCGCGCAGCAGCACCGACCGCGCCTCTGCCCGTTCGCCGATTGCCGCATGCCCGTCCGCAAGGGAGACCAGGCGCTGGCTGACCGGTATTGGGCGGCCGTTGCGCTCTGCCGCGGCGAGCGCCTCACGCGCGTCGGCGAACGATGTGTGCACCTCACCCTGCATGAACCGGCTCATCGACCGCAGCGCCAACACCAGCGACACTCCCCACTGGTCGTCGGCCCGTTCCAGGAGCGGCAGCACCTCGTTCATGGTGGCCGCCACCGTGTCGTACCGCCCCTGCGAGTAGTCCTGGATGGCCAGACCGGTCAGAGGCAGCGCCGCCAATGTCTCGTCGCCGCTCTCGCGGGCGGACTTCAGCGCCTGCCGGAACCAGTCGCCACCCTGCGCGTTCCGGCCCTGCTGGTAGTCCAGCAGCCCGTGCGACCCCGCAACCAGGGCCCGCAGCGCAGGGTCCCCGATGCGCTCTGCGGCTTGCAGCGCCGTCGTCAGCGCCGTGCGGCCCTCGTCGTAGCGATCGTGGTGGAGGAAGTAGTCCCGCAGCGCCACACCCAGCTGCGTCGCCAGGACGTCCTCGCCGTGCGCCGCCGCATACCCTGACACGTCCGCCAGGTCCGCCCCCGCCTCGTCCAGCCACCGCGCCGCGTCCCGCGCGGAGAACCGCTGCGGATCCCCGTCCGGGCGTCGGCCAGCTTCCGGGCGTGGACCCGCACGAGGTCGTGCAGGCGATACCGCCCCGGGCCCGGCTGCAGCACCAGGCCGGCGGCTCGGTTGTCGGCCGGGTTGAAGGCAGCGCGGGCGCCTGGAGCGCATGGGCGCGGCGGCACGACGGCCGTCAAGTCCTGGTCGCCACCGACCTGCCCAGCCGGAACGCGGCGGTGTGCGCGGTCGCCGATCACGCCGAGTGGGAGGACCTGGCACGGGTCCGGCCCGCCGGGACGACACGGAGGTATCACATGACGAGCATGAAGCGGCGCCACCTGTGGAGCCTGGCCCGAGAGGCCCGCAGGGCGCGGGAAGCGGGGAAGACGACGCACACGGTGCAGCTCTTCCTCAACCGGCCGGTGTACGGAAAACGGGCCGTCAAGCGGGTGGACCGCGGAGTCGATGAAGTGATCCGGGCCATTGAGGGCACAGGCTGGGAGTGCTGTGGGGTCGAGCCGTGGCTCGGCACCGGTGTGCTGCTCAGCTTCGTACGGGCCGACTGATGGCGTCGCGCCGGGCCGGCCCCGGCTGTCCGGAGGAGTGGCTGCGCCGCGCGGCCGACGCCGTGGACCAGGCGGAGGGAGCGCCGCAGCCTCCGGCCCAGCGGGACACAGCCGCCGTGGTGGCCCCCGCACTCCCATCATGGTGTTCGCGCGCACACTGACCCTCCGAACTGTGGTGTCCCACCACATGTGCCCCTGACCTGCGTCTTCCTACGGTGTGGCGACACGGAAACGTCCCCGCCAACTGTCCGGAAGTGGTGTCCATGGCCGCCCCCGCAACCGCTCCACCAGCTCCCAGTTCACTCAAGCGCATCGTCGCCGCGAGCCTCATCGGCACCACCATCGAGTGGTACGACTTCTTCCTTTACGGATCGGCCGCCGCGCTGGTCTTCAACAAGCTGTTCTTTCCTGGCTCCGACCCGCTCGTCGGAACCCTGCTGTCGTTCCTGACGTACGCCGTCGGGTTCGCCGCCCGCCCGCTCGGTGCGCTCGTCTTCGGGCACTACGGCGACCGGCTCGGCCGCAAGAAGCTGCTGGTGCTGAGTCTGCTGCTGATGGGCGGGGCGACCTTCGCCATCGGGCTGCTGCCGACGCACGCAACTGTCGGTACCGCCGCGCCCGTACTGCTCACCGTGCTGCGGCTGGTGCAGGGATTCGCACTCGGTGGTGAGTGGGGCGGGGCCGTGCTGCTGGTGTCGGAGCACGGTGACGCCGAGCGACGCGGGTTCTGGGCCTCGTGGCCGCAGACGGGCGCGCCTGCCGGGCAGTTGCTCGCCACTGGGGTGCTCTCCGCGCTCACCGCACTGCTGTCGGACGCCGCGTTCACCTCGTGGGGCTGGCGCATACCGTTCCTGCTCTCCGGTGTTCTGGTGGTCGTCGGTTTGTGGATTCGTCTCTCTGTCGATGAATCACCGGTCTTCAAGGCGGCGTTGGCGCAGGCCGAGGAGCGCAAGGCGGCAGCGGGCCAGGTCGAGAAGATGCCGCTCGTCTCTGTGCTGCGGCATCACTGGCGCGACGTGCTGGTGGCCATGGGGGCGCGGATGGCGGAGAACATCAGTTACTACGTGATCACCGCGTTCATCCTGGTGTACGCGACGACCGCTGTGGAGCTGAGCAAGCAGACCGCACTCAATGCCGTACTCATCGCCTCTGCCGTGCACTTCGTGGTGATCCCGGCGTGGGGCGCTCTGTCGGACCGCATCGGGCGCAGGCCCGTGTATCTCATCGGTGCGATCGGGGTCGGTGCCTGGATGTTCCCCTTCTTCGCGCTCATCGACCGGGGCAGCTTCGGCAGTCTGCTGCTCGCCGTCACGGTGGGACTCGTCCTGCACGGAGCGATGTACGCGCCGCAAGCGGCCTTCTTCGCCGAGATGTTCGCGACGCGCATGCGCTACTCCGGGGCCTCCATCGGAGCGCAGTTCTCCTCCGTCGCGGCCGGTGCGCCCGCGCCGTTGATCGCGACCGCGCTGCTCGCCGACTACGACTCGTCGACGCCCATCGCCCTGTACGTCATCGCCGCGGCACTGCTCACCGTGGTGGCCATCGGCTGCGCGAGGGAGACCCGGCACCGCGATCTGGCCGCTGTCGAGGCTGAGCCGGTGGAGAGCACCCCGGCGACCCGGCCGGCGGATGCGCAGACTGCCTGACGGGCGAAGGCTGCACGGATCGAACACACCGCGCGGGCCCCGAAGGGGGTCCGCGCGGTGGCGCGTTCAGTGGGCGACGGCCGCGGACATCGCATGCAGCCGCAGCGCGAGCTGGATCTCCAACGACCTGGCCGGAGACTGCCAGTCGGGGCCGAGCAGCCGGCCTATGCGTTCCAGGCGCTGAGCCACCGTGTTCACATGAACGTGCAGATCGTCCTTGGTACGGGCCGGGCTCATACCGCTCGCGAAGTACGCGTCGAGCGTACGAACCAGGTCGGTGCCGCGCCGCCGGTCGTAGTCGACGACCTCGCCCATCGTGCGCCGTACGAAACCGTCGATGTCGCCGGGGTCGGCCAGCAGCAGGCCGAGGAATCCCAGGTCCTGCGCGGCCGCGCCCTGGCCTGAGCGGCCGAGCAGCCGCAGGGCGTCGAGGCAGCGCCGCGCCTGTGCGTACGCCCCGGCTATAGGGCTCGGATCGCCGGCGGGCGCCGGAACGGGCGCGGACGCGCCGACGGTGACCGACTCCCGTACCGTTCCGCTCAGTTGTCTGGAGGTCTGGCGGGCGAGGTCGGCCGCGCTGTCGTCGGGGCCGAGCGGAAGCAGCAGTACGGTGCCGCCGTCACGGGCTGCGGCCAGGCCCGAGCGGGTCGCGGCCAGGTGAGAGGCGGCGGACCACAGTCGCTGCCGGTCCGCGCTCCGGCGGTCTGCGGTCTCCCGGTCGGAAGTGCCCGAGGTGCCCGAGTCGGGTCCGTCGATCCGGGCGGCCAGCACCACATGCGGTGCGTCGAGGTCGGCCTGCAGCCGCGCCGCCCGTTCCCGCAGCAGTCGGGGGTCCCGGTCCGGTGCGTCGAGGAGATCGTCGAGCAGTTCGCCCCGTACTCGCTGTTCGGCGTCGTGGGCGGAGCGCCGGGCGAGCAGCAGCAGGGAGGTGACCATGGCCGCACGCTCCATGGTGCGCTGGTCGACGGGGTCGAGCTCGGGATGGTTGCGGAGCACCAGGGCACCCAGCAGCTCGCCGCCCGCCGATACCGCGGCCACCCAGTCCTGCCCGTGCCGCACTGCCCGGCCGTCGGCACCGGTGGCTTCGAGGTCGGTGTCCGTGAACTCGACCGTTCCGTCCAGGACTTCGGAGAGCGCGGCGGCCACATCATGGACGCCTCCGCCTCGCAGCACCACCTCGGTCAGCCGGTCGTGGACCTCCGAGGCACGCTCGATGACGCCGCTGTGGTCGCGGATGATCTCGTTGGCCCGCTCCAGCTCGGCGAGCGCCGAGCGGGTCTCCGCCAGCAGGTTCGCGGTGTCGATGGCGACGGCGGCATGAGCGGCGAAGGAGCCGAGCAGCGCGACCTGTTCCCGTTCGAAGACCCTGGCGCGGCGGTCGGCGGCGAAGAGCACGCCGATGACCTGGCTGCCGAGCATCAGCGGCACTCCAAGGATGGCGACCAGGCCCTCGTCGCTCACGGCCGTGTCGATCGTCCTTGTGTGCTCGAACCGCGCGTCGTCGAAATAGCTGTCGGTGACATACGGACGGGCCGTCTGGGCGACGAGACCGCCGAGCCCCTCTCCCATGCCCAGCCGCAGCTGCTGGAAGCGCGCCGACACCGACCCCTCGGTGACCCGCATATAGGTGTCGCCCGCTGCCGGGTCGTTGAGGCTCAGATAGGCGACTTCCGTGCCCAGCAGCGAGCGGGCGCGCTGCACGATTGCTCTCAGCACGGCGTCGAGATCACGCAGACCTGCCAGGTCGTGCGCGGTCTCGAAGAGCGCGGAGAGCTCGGCCTCGCGGCGGCGCCGCCCCTCCAGCTCGGCACGCACCCGCAGCGCGAGCTGTTTGGCGTGCTCGAGGGAGGCGAGCGCCTCGGCCCCGGCGCCGCTCGCGCGGGCGAGCAGCGCCGGCCGGTCGTATGCCTCCGCGTCGGCACCGCGTGCGAGGAGCTCCAGGTAGGAGGCTTGATCGTGGGACATGAACACAGGATTCCTGCCGTACGGGCGTTCGCACCAGCCCTGTGGACAACGAAGCCGTTGTGGACAAGCGGAGGACCCCAGGGCGTGTTGCCCAAGGGCGTGTTTGAGAAGTAACGCCGTCCGCCCGCAGGGCGGGCCCTGCGGCGTCTGGTGCGTGCAATCGCAAGGCGGAGGATCGCCCTCGTACTGGACGTACTTGGGCGACTCCGACAACATCGCGAGTGTGCGTGCCAGGGGTCGCGGGGCAGGCGGGACTTCTCAAACCCGCCCTAGTGGGCGGTCCAGCCGCCGTCGAGGGTGAGCGAGGTGCCGGTGATGAAGGATGCCTGCGGTGTGCACAGATACAGCACCGCTTCGGCGACCTCCTCCGGCTCGATCAGCCTCTTGATCGCGGAGTCCTTGAGCAGTACATCGGTGAGGACCCGGTCCTCGGCCACCGAGTGGGCCGCCGCCTGGTCCGCTATCTGCTTCTCGACCAGTGGCGTACGCACATAGCCGGGATTGACGCAGACGGAGGTCACCCCGTGCGGAGCGCCCTCGAGGGCCGCGGTCTTCGAGAGTCCCTCGAGACCGTGTTTGGCGGCCACATACGCGGACTTGAAGGCAGAGGCACGCAGCCCATGCACGGACGAGATATTGACGATACGGCCCCAGCCCTGCGCGTACATATGCGGCAACGCACCCCGTATCAGCCGGAAGGGTGCTTCCAGCATCACCGTGAGCACGGTGTGGAAGACGTCCGGCGGGAATTCCTCGATGGGCCGGACCAATTGCAGCCCGGCGTTGTTGACGAGGATGTCCGCCCCGGCGGCCGCCGCCTCCGCCGCGTCGAGATCGGTGAGGTCCAGCAGCTCCGGTTCGACGACCCCGGCCAGCCCCGACGAGTGTGCGGCGAGTGCGTCGAGACCCTCGGCGTCGCGGTCGACGGCCCTGACCTTCGCGCCGGCGGCCGCGAGCCGCAGCGCACACGCACGGCCGAGGCCGCCCGCCGCGCCGGTGACGAGTGCGGTTCGGCCGCCGAGGTCGAGGGTGACGGGACAAGCGTCGGGATGAGGTGCGGGACCTGGTGTGGTGGGCGCGGTCATGCTTCGCACCCTAGGCAGTGATCATGCCCCGACCGATGTGGTCAGCGCCCACACTTCACTGCTCGATGATGGGTTGGAACCATGCCGGTCCCTCGGTGAGAGCCTGCTTGATCCGGAAGAGCGAGAACTCCTTGAGCTCCGGCAGCGCGTCCACGGAGAACCACCCCACCTCGAGCGACTCATCGTCATTGACGCGTGCCCGGCCGCCCACCGCGCGACAGCGGAAGCTGATGTCCATGAACTGGCACTGGTCGCCGTTGGGGTAGGTGACCGGCTTCCGCAGGGCCTGGACCAACACGACCCGCTCCGCGACACAGCGCACCGCGGTCTCCTCGTACACCTCGCGCACGGCCGTCACCGCAGGCTGCTCCCCCGGCTCCGGAATCCCGCCGATGAGCGACCATTTTCCGGTGTCGGCACGCCTCCCCAGCAGCACCCGCCCCTGGTCGTCGAAGACGACCGCGCTGACGCCCGGCAGGAGGAGGAGCTGGTGGCCTGCGGTGGCCCGGAGCTCACGGATGAAGTCGGGGGTTGCCATGGCCTCGACCCTAACCGGCGTCGACCGTGCCCCGCTCGACGGTGCCCTGCACGGCCGTGCCCTGTACGGCCTTCCGCCGCCGCCCGGCCTGCACCGCCCGTGCCACGACCCAGCCCACACCGCCCGCCGCGACCAGCACCAGGATGCCTTCCGGCCAGGTCCCGAGCCGAGTCGCCGGCGTGAGCGAGGAGCGCAGCGGCACATCGGCGACCAGCGCACCCGCCGTGAACATCTTTGTCTTCTGGACGATCTTCCCGTCCGGCATGATCACGGCGCTGACACCGCTGGTCACGGGGACGACGACGGAGCGCCCGTGCTCGACGGCCCGCACCCGCGACATCGCCAGTTGCTGATACGTCATCTCGCTGCGGCCGAAGGTGGCGTTGTTGCTCGGCACGGAGATGAGCTGGGCTCCGCTGGTGACGGTGTCACGCACCGCGTCGTCGAACGCCGCCTCGAAGCAGGTGACCATGCCGACCTTGGTGCCCGCCAGGTCGAAGACACCCACCTTGTGCCCAGGTCCGAAGTCGCGCCGCACCCGGTCGACGTCGGAGCTGAAGAGGCGTACGAAGGACCGCATCGGGATGTACTCACCGAACGGCTGGACATGCCGCTTGTCGTACGTGTCGACAGGGCCGCGCGTGGGGTCCCATTCGATCAGGGTGTTGCGCAGATTGCCCGTGTCGGGAGTGACGACCGCGCCGACGACGGTCGGCACGCCGATCGCCTTCACCGCTTCGTCGATGACCAGCTTGGCGTCGGCGTTGCGGTACGGATCGAGGTCCGAGGAGTTCTCCGGCCACAGGACGAAGTCCGGCTTGGCCACCTTGCCCGCCTTCACATCGGCGGCGAGCTCCTCGGTGCGGCGGGCGTGGTTGTCGAGGACCGCGCGGCGCTGGGAGTTGAAGTCCAGCCCCAGCTGCGGCACATTGCCCTGGACCGCGGCAACGTTCGCGGTGCCGTCCTCGGCGGAGTCGTCGACGAGCGGCAGGGCGGCGAGGGCCGCCGTGACCGGGACGAGAACGGTGAGCAGCGCTGCGGCCGCGGCGCCGCGCGGCAGCTCGCCGGTACGCCGGTGGGCACGGACCCGGCGGACGGTCTCGTACAGCCCGAAGCCGCACAGTACGACCGCGAAACTCAGCACAGGTGTCCCGCCCAGCGCCGCGAGCGGCAGGAAGACGCCGTCCGCCTGTCCGAAGGCGATCTTGCCCCAGGGGAAGCCGCCGAACGGCACACGCGCGCGTGCAGCCTCGCTCACGATCCATACGGCCGCACCCCACACCGGCCACACCGGGAGCCGGGAGACCGCGGCGATCCCCATGCAGGCGAGGGCGACGAACACCGCCTCCACCGCGGCCAGCGCCACCCACGGCACGGGGCCGACCTCCTCGCCCGTCCAGATGAGCAACGGCAGCAGAAAGCCGAGGCCGGTGAGGTAGCCCAGGCCGAACGCGGGCCGCAGCCGGCGTCCGTACAGGGTCCAGCCGAGCAGCGCGAGGCCGGGCAGCGCCAGCCACCACAGGGGACGTGGCGGGAAGCTCGCGAAGAGCAGCACTCCGGACAGCGCGGCGGCACCCGGCCGCAGAAGGCGCCGCAGCAGCGGTCGGCCGGCGGCGGGGGCGGGCTGTCGGGTGTCGACGGTGGTGATGGTGGCGCTCACCCGGCGGAGTCTACGGCGCTGGGCTGTGCCCCGGCAGTCCGGTCCTCGTCGGCCGACGCACCGACACCGGTGTGCCGGCTCTCGCGCCGACCGGCGGACCGACTGCCGCAGCGGCTCGCCATGGGCCCCGGCACCGATTGCCGCACGGGCTCCCCACGGGCCCCCGGCACCGACTGCCGCAACGTTCCTGCGCAACCCATCCACAAACCCCTGCCTCTGCCGTTACCGTGTGCGCCAGCCCTGCCACCCGACGCGATTCGGCTGCTGCGGCAGGGCCCGTCACAGGTCGGGGGGTCGACGGGATGGCTGCACCGGACGGCCGGTCCGCCACGCGGGAGCGCGGCAGCGCGACCGATATCGCCGGCGTCGTCGTCCTCAGCGGCTGCGCCGTGTGGTCGCTGATCAGCGCGGCCGGACGCGAGGCACGGCCCGAGGGCGTGCTGCTCGCCGTGTTCGCCGTCGCCGCCGGATATGCCTGCGGCCGTATCTGCGGCACGCTCCTGCCGGTCGCGGCCGCCTCGGCCGCCGCACTCGCCGCACTCGGCCTGGCGATCGCCTCACGCCAGGGTGTGCCCGGTGCGATCGCCGGGACGCCCATCCAGCCGGGGCACACGGGTGCGGCTGCGGCGCTGCTGGTCCTCGGTGCGGGTGCAGCCTGCTGCGCCGCCGCTGCGGCCCGTCCGGCCGCGTTGCGCCTCGCGCTGCGAATGCTCGCTCTCGCCGTCGCCTGCACCGCACTGGCGCTCGGTTCCGTCGCCGGGTGCGCGGCGGCCCTCGGCATACTGCTCTGCTCGCTCGCGGCGGTCCGGATGCGTCATCGGACGGTGGCGCTCGTCGGCCTCGCCGTCGCCACCGGTCTGGTGGTGGCCACCTCGTGGGGTGTGGCCGAGGACACCCTGCCGGACGGGCTGACGGTCTCGCTGCAGGGCCAGCTCACCCAGAACCGGGTGGCTCTGTGGCGGGATGCGATCACTCTCGCCAAGGACGATCCGGTACGGGGTGTGGGTCCCGACCGCTTCGGCAAGCTCAGCACCACCGCACAGCAGTCGCTGGGCTCCGACGGCAAGCCGCACTCGGCCTCGCTGCAGCAGGCGGCCGAGCAGGGTGTGGTGGGCGTGGCGCTGCTGGGTGCGGCGTTCGGCTGGATGCTGTACGGCTTGTGGCGCTCGCCGCGCTCCACCCCGGTCGTGCTGAGCGCGGGAGCCGCGCTCAGCGCGCTGGCGGTCCTGGCGAGCGTCGGCAACGCGCTGAGCTTCACGCCGGTGACGGCGGGTGCCGGGCTGCTCGCGGGGCTGGCGACGGCGCACACGGCGGGCGAGGGCTCGGCGGAGCGCGGTACGCACACCGCCCGGTGGGCGGACGCGGCGGCGGACAGCCGGACGCTCTAGCCGTCCCGCGGAGGGAACACGGAGGGAGCGCGGAGGGAGCGGTGGCTCAGACCTCGACGGTCTTGTCGGTCCCCGCGAGCAGGAGCCGGTCGCGGATGGCTCGCACGGCGGCCTCCGCGTCGTCCACGGTCACCGTGAAGGTCCTGCCGTCGCCCAGCATGACGACGACGCCCTCGCCGCGGCGTACGACAACGGCGGTGCCCTGCTCCGGACGCCAGCGGTAGCCCCAGCCGCCCCACTGCCTCGGGGTCACCTTCGGAGCGAACTCCGCGCCCACCACATGGTCGAGCGGGATGCGCCGGCGTGGCAGACCGATATGACCGCACCGCACCTCGACCGCGTCGCGGTCGACCTTGACCGCCACATGGACAAAGGCGAGGGTCCCGAAGAGGATCAGCAGACCCGCTGCCACACAGCCGATCACGGACATCAGCAGTGGGGCGATGCCCGAGGTCCAGGAGGAGTCGACGGCGAGTTCGATGCCGAGCGCCATGCAGGCGGCGCCTGCCGCTGCGAGCAGCCACTGAGCACGGTTGGTCGCACGGCCGGTCCAGACCGTGGGAAGGGGCTCTGCGGCGTGCCCCTCGTCGCGGAAGTGGTCCCTCATGGCTAGCAGCGTACTCAGGTTCCGTCTGCCGGGCATGGTCTCGGCCACAAGGATCAACCGCACGGATCGGGCCTGCGGCCGGGCCTCTGCACCGGGCGTGCGCAGGGCCCGGGTTCGTCGGAACGGCCGGGCCCGGGGATCGTCGGAGGACCACCCGGAGACCGTCAGAGCGCCGGGCTGACGGCCTGGAGCAGGCGGCCCTCGGCATAGCTGAGGGCCTGGTCGGGCAGGGCGGAATCCCGGCCGCTGAGCAGCACCGTGAGCCGGGAGCTCGGCTCGGCGTCGGGGGCGGGCAGCTCGCCGATACGGCGCAACGCCTGGGCGGCGACCGCCCCGGCCGAGCCGTGCAGCACCACCGGTGGCAGACCGGGCGGCTGTACTGCGGCGCGGATACGTTCGGCGACCAGCTCGTAATGGGTGCAGCCCAGGACGACGGCCCTTACATCGCGTGGTGTGAGGGCGGCCGCGGCGGCCACGGCATGGTCGATGGCAGCCTCGTCAGCCTGCTGGACGGCGTCCGCGAGACCGGGGCAGGGCACCTCGGTGACGGCGACCGAGTCGGCGAAGTCCCGGATGAGGCCGCGCTGGTAGGGGCTGCCGGTGGTGGCAGGGGTGGCCCAGATCGCGACGGGGCCGCCGCCGGCCGAGGCCGGTTTGATCGCGGGGACCGTGCCGATGACGGGTATACCGGGCTCCAGCTCCGCGCGCAGCGTGGGCAGGGCGTGCACCGATGCGGTGTTGCAGGCGACGATCAGCGCCTCGGGGCGGTGTGCGGCGGCCGCGCGGGCGACGGCGAGCGCGTGGGCGGCGACATCCTCCGGCGTACGCGGGCCCCACGGCATGCCGTCGGGGTCGGAGGAGAGAACGAGATCCGCGTCGGGCCGCAGCCGACGTACCGCGGCGGCGGCCGCCAGCAGGCCGATTCCGGAGTCCATGAGCGCGATCTTCACCCGGTCACCATAGTCGACTGCCCTTGCGGTACTGACGTGGTGGGGCAGACTGCGGCAAATGAGCGCCCTTGCCTGGATCGCCTTCGGATCGCTGGCCGCATGGGGATGGCTGCTGCTGGGCCAGGGCTTCTTCTGGCGTACGGACCAGCGGCTGCCCCGGCGCGCGGCCCCGTCACTCTGGCCGGATGTGGTCATTGTCGTGCCCGCCAGGGACGAGGCCGAGGTGCTGCCGGTCAGCCTGCCCTCGCTGCTTGCGCAGGACTATCCCGGCCGGGCGGAGATCCTGCTCGTCGACGACGGCAGTACGGACGGCACGCCGGAACTGGCGCGTGCACTGGCCGAGCGGCACGGCGGGCTGCCGCTGCGGGTCGTCTCCCCCGGCGAGCCGGAGCCCGGCTGGACCGGGAAGCTGTGGGCTCTGCGGCACGGCATCGCGGTCGCCCGGGCGCGCGAGCCCGAATATCTGCTGCTGACCGACGCCGACATCGCACACGAGCCGGACAGCCTGCGTGAGTTGGTGGCCGCGGCCGGTACCAACGAGCTGGACCTTGTCTCGCAGATGGCGCGGCTGCGGGTCGTCGGCGGCTGGGAGCGGCTGATCGTGCCGGCGTTCGTCTACTTCTTCGCGCAGCTCTATCCCTTCCGGTGGGTCAACCGGCAGGCGGCACGCACGGCGGCCGCGGCGGGCGGCTGTGTGCTGCTGCGCGCGGAGGCCGCCGAGCGGGCGGGCGTACCGGAGTCGATCCGGCAGGCGGTGATCGACGATGTGTCGCTGGCGCGGGCGGTGCAGCGGACCGGCGGCAGGATCTGGCTGGGGCTGGCGGAGCGGGTGGACAGTGTGCGTCCGTATCCGCGGCTGGCGGACCTGTGGCGGATGGTGTCGCGCAGCGCGTACGCACAGCTGCTGCACAGTCCGCTGCTGCTTGCCGGAACGGTGGTGGGGCTCGCGCTGGTGTATCTCGCGCCGCCCGCCGCGCTGTGCGCCGGTGTGTTGACCCATGACGCGGCCGCCGGCTGGGCCGGAGGTCTGGCATGGGCGGTGATGACCGGGACGTATCTGCCGATGCTGCGCTACTACCGGCAGCCGCTGCTCCTCGCTCCCCTGTTGCCGTTCACCGCTCTGCTCTATCTGCTGATGACGGTTGATTCGGCGGTGCAGCACTACCGCGGTCGCGGCGCGGCCTGGAAGGGGCGTACGTACGCCCGTCCGGAGGCCGCGCCGGACCGCTGACATCATCACCGGGGACCCTCACCAGCGACCTCCATTGGGACGTCCACCGGGGGGGTACCGGCCAGGGATGTCGCCCGGAGACGTCACTTCCTGCCGGGTGTCCAGTTCATGCCCCAGCCGTAGGCGTAGTCGATGGTGCGCTGCGGGCTCACGCCGCGCTCGGGCACGAGGAAACGGGCCTCGCGCTGGACGACGAGATCGGAGCCGGTATTGGTGATCAGCGCCAGCGCGCAGACGGTCGACGGCACAGTGCACTCACCGAGCGAGAAGTCGATGGCGGCGCCGTTCTGCGGCTGGAGAGTGACGGTCGCATCCAGGTCGGCGAAACTGCGCGCACCTTCGTAGATGGTGACAAAGATGACGACCCGGCGAAGCCGGTCCTTGTGGTCCAGGTTGATGGTGAGGTTCTCGCCGGACGTGCCACCGGTGCGGTCGTCGCCGTCGAGGTGGATGTACGGGGGCTGCTGGAGCGCCCCGAAGGCGTTGCCGAGTGCCTGGACGACCCCCTTGCGGCCGTCGGTGAGTTCGTAGAGCGCGCACAGGTCCAGGTCGAGGTCCCCGTGCATGGCGACGGCGCGACCCAGCTTGGCGCCCCAGCCCTGGAACTGTTTGCGCACCTGCCAGCTGAGGTTGACCCGCATGGCACCGGAGGTGCCGCCCTGCTTGCTGAGGGAGACGGACGGGGTGTCCTTTGTCAGCGTCACCTTGGTGAGACGCACGGGAGCGGACGGCGCGGCAGCGGGACGGGGCGGCAGCGAGGGCGCAGCGGGCGTCACGGGCGCGGCGGGTGCCGGAGCGGCAACGGGGGCCGGTGGGGCGGCCGGTACCGGGGCCGGCTGCTGCGGTTCGTCGACCGTGATGCCGAAGTCCGTCGCGAGGCCCGCGAGTCCGGTGCTGTAGCCCTGCCCCACCGCCCGGAACTTCCAGGCGCCCTGCCGCCGGTAGAGCTCGCCGAGCACGAAGGCCGTCTCGACCGTCGCATCCTGGCTCTCGTACCGGGCGATCTCCGCGCCGGACGCCGCGTCGAGCACCCTGACGTACAGCCCCGGCACCTGCCCGAAGCTGCCTCCGTCGGCCGACGCGGCCAGCACGATCCGCTCGATCGCGGGCTCCACGCGCGCGAGGTCGACCGACACCTCGTCCGTCACGGCGCCCGCCGCGGTCCGCTTCCCTTCATGGCGTACCGCGCCGGAGGCGTGCGCCGGCTGGTTGTAGAAGACGAAGTCCGCGTCGGAGCGGACCTTCCCCGATGCCAGGAGGAGCGCCGAGGCATCGACATCCGGCACCCCGGGGTCTGTACGCCATCCCAATTCGACGCGGACCTGCCGCGCCGACACCGGAGTATTGGCTCCTTTAAGCATGGACATGCTCGCCCCCATCGCGAGTCGGGGTGCCCGAAGAGTTCACCGTGCGGCCAACCTAATCCTCCGGGAGCCTCCGGCGCCCCTGCCGACCCGTCGGTAACCCGCTCTCAGCTCGCCCTTTACAGGATCTGAACGTTTCCCGGCGACCGTTTTTCCCAGATTCGCTCGCATTGGGGAACCCTGGTCACTCGCATCTACCGAAACAACCCTCTTATCGGGCTCCCCAACCAGCACATCGTGGGCTTAACTTATGTGCCATGACCTCCCCCCGCGCCACCTACGGCGGCGGTTACTACTCCGCTCCGTCGTTCCCCGACACCCCCATCTACGACTCCCTGGTCGCGGAGCGGGGCACGCCTCAGATCGCCCCGATCCGAGTGCCTTCCGCGTATGACACCGGCAGCTACACCGCCAACAGCTATCTGCCGGCGCTCCCCGCGGCGCTGCCTGCACTGCCGGCAGCTCCCTCGCAGTCCGGCCCTTCCTACGGCACTCCCTCCTACGGCTATCCGCAGCAGATGCAGCAGCCCGTACCGCTGCAGCACGCGCCCGCGCCGTACATCCCTCAGCAGACCGCCGTGCCGCGCGGCTACCCGGGCCCTCAGCCCCAGCCGCAGCAGCGTCCGGTGGCCACCGGCTACGAAGCGATGCGCCCCGCGGCTGCACGTCCCGCGCCGGCACCCGCTGCGTACGAGGACCCGTACAACCGTCCGTACCAGGGCCGGGGCTACTGACCGGCCGGAGGTCAGTGGTGGCTGGCACTATGGCTTCATGCCGAACCCAGTTCTCCGTTCCATCCATGTCCACCCGGTCAAATCGGTGGCGGGGTATGCACCCGGCGAGGCGGCTGTGGAGCCGTGGGGCCTTGCCGGGGACCGTCGGTGGACGCTGATCGACTCCTCGGCCAAGGTGGTCACGCAACGCCAGCAGCCGCGGCTGGCGTTGGCCCGCGCCGAGACACTGCCGGACGGCGGGATCCGGCTGACCGCGCCCGGGCGTGAACCGCTGAGTGTCGCCGTCCCGGAGCCGATGGGCACCACGACGGTGGAGATCTTCCAGGACAAGGTCGAGATGGTGCCCGTCGACGGGCAGGTGGACGCCTGGTTCAGCGACTACCTCGGCGCCGAAGTGCGGCTCGTCCATCTCGACGACCCGGCCCACCGGCGCCCCATCGACCCTGAGTACGCACGCCCCGGAGAGACGGTCAATCTCGGCGACGGCTATCCGTTGCTCGTCACCACCCTCGCCTCGCTCGACGCGCTCAACTCCCTCATCGCACAGGGTGATCATGCCGACGAGGGTCCGCTGCCCATGAACCGGTTCCGGCCGAACGTCGTCGTGGACGGCGCGGCGCCCTGGGCCGAGGACGACTGGAAGCGGATCGCGATCGGCGAAGCCACCTTCCGGGTGGCCAGGCCCTGCGGCCGGTGTGTCATCACCACCACCGACCAGCACACCGCCGAGCGAGGCAAGGAGCCGCTGCGTACTCTCGCCCGCCACCGCCGCTTCGGCGACCGCCTGGTGTTCGGACAGTGCCTCGTGCCGGAGCGGACCGGCTACATCCGGGTCGGCGACGCCGTGACCGTCGTCGACTAGCCCGGACCGGACTGGATCCGCCGGTTCGGCCCTCCCCGCGGGAACCCGGCGTGCCCGCGGGCGCGTTGGACAGACGACGGGGGTGAAGGGCGAGGGGCGGGAGCGATGGCAGGGGTGAGGTTCCTCTCTCTTTGTGTCACCCGCGCTTATGCCGTGCCGTACAGGGCTATGACGGACGCGGAAGGGGGTGCGGGAGAGTGCGAGCAGCCAAAGGAGTCTGGGCCTGGCGGCACAATCCCCTGCGCCGTGCCACCGATCTCTTCGAGGCCTGGGTGGCGCTGATCGCCGCGCTCCTCCTCTTCACCGCCGCGCCGGCCGCGGGCTGGGCCACCGGCAGCCTGACCGACGAGTCGTTGCGGCAGGCGGTGCGCAACCAGCGCCAGCAGCGTCATCCGGTCACCGCGACGGTGCTGAAACCGGCTCCGGCGCCGAAGCCCGCCGCATACGATCCCGAGTCCTCGGCCGCCCATGAGAAACGGCGGCCGATCATCGCGAAATGGACGGCGGTGGACGGCAGTCGGCACACCGGCACGGTCTCCACCGTGCTGCGGACCGCGCGCGCCGGCGACACCTTCACCATCTGGACCGACCGTGCCGGCCGGGTCGTCAGCCGCCCCATGGACGCGGCGACCGCCCGGGTGCACGCCGTCCTCGCGGGCATCGGCGCCGCACTCACCGCGGCGGGCCTCATCGCGTGCGCCAGACGTCTGATCGTCCGGCGGCTCGTCCGACGCAGATACGCACGTCTGGACCAGGCCTGGGCCGCGGCCGGTCCGGACTGGGGACGTACGGGCGCGGGCAGCTGACCGTTCTCGTCCCGTCAACTCCCGAGCCTCGCGCGCGCTACGGTGGTGCGACCCCCTCGGGGGTCAGGGGGCGCCCCCCTCAGAGGCGCGGCGGAGCAGGATCACGAGGTGGGGGCAGAGCAGCACGATGGCACAGGGCACGGTCCAGGTGACGCACACCGGCACATCGCGGTGGCGGCGCCGCACAGGCGAGTACCCCTCCCTCGCCGCAGCCCTGGAGGCCGCAGGCGACGGCGACATCCTCACGGTCGCCCCGGGGACGTACCGCGAGAACCTCATCGTCCAGCGGGCGGTCACCCTGCGCGGCACGGAGGGCGCGGTCGGCTCGGTGCGCATCGCGCCCGCCGACGGTGTGCCGCTCACCGTGCGCGCCTCCGCCACCGTCCAGGACCTCCATGTGGAGGGGCAGGACACGGCCGCCCCCGCTCTCCTGGTCGAGGACGGCACTCCCGAGCTGATCGATCTGCGGATCGTCACCCGCTCCGCGGCCGGTCTGGAGGTGCGCGGCGCGGCCCGTCCCACCGTCCGCCGCTGCACCGTCGACAATCCAGCGGGCGTCGGAATCGCCGTACTGGACGGCGCGGGCGGCGTGTTCGAGGAGTGTGAGGTGGTGGCGGCCGGCCAGTCGGGCGTCTCCGTGCGCGGCGGCGCCCATCCACGGCTGGAGCGCTGCCGGGTGCACCACGCCTCGGGCGCGGGCCTGTCCGTCACCGGCGAGGGCAGTGGCCTCGAGGCCATCGGCTGCGAGGTGTACGAGGTGAAGGGCACCGGCGTGCAGATCGCCTCGCGCGCCTCGGCGCATCTCACCGACTCCACCGTGCACCGCACCTCGGCCGACGGCATCACCCTCGACACCGACGCCGTGCTGACCCTTTCCGACTGCGACATCTACGAGATCCCCGAGAACGCTGTCGATCTGCGCTCGCGGTCCGTACTCACGCTCACCCGGTCCACGGTGCGCCGATTCGGGCGCAACGGCCTGTCCGTCTGGGACCCGGGCACGCGCGTGGACGCCAACCAGTGCGAGATCCACGACAGTACGGGCGACTATCCGGCCGTATGGGTCAGTGACGGAGCGACCGCCGTCCTCGACTCGTGCCGCGTCCACGACGTCCCGGACGCGCTCTTCGTCCTCGACCGCGGCTCACGCGTCGATGTCGTCGACAGCGATCTCTCCCAGGTCCGCAACACCGCGGTGTCGGTGAGCGACGGCGCTACGGCGCAGCTCGACGACTGCCGGATCCGGGAAGCGTCCACCGGCGCCTGGTTCCGCGACCACGGCAGTGGCGGCACGTTGAACGGCTGCACGATCGACACCGCGCAGACCGGCGTGATCGTCACCAAGGGCGCCGATCCGGTGATCGAGCGCTGCACGGTCACGTCGCCCGCCGAGGCCGGTTTCTATGTCTCGGCGGAGGGCCGGGGCACCTTCCGCAGCTGCCGGGTCACGGGCAGCGGAGGCTATGGCTTCCATGTGATGGACGGCTGCCGTACGACACTGAGCCGCTGCCGGACCGAGCGCTGTGCGCGTGGCGGTTACGAGTTGGGCGAGGACGACGGTCCGGTCGTCGAGGACTGCACCAGTGATGAGAGCGGCGTGCGGTCCAAGGGCGAACAGACCACGGCCGTGCTGACGGCGGCCCAGTCCCCCGGGCTGCTCTCCGCGGTCCCCGGACAGCGCCCCGCCGAGGCCGAGCCGGTCTCGACCGCGGAGCCCGTACGCACCTCCGGCGCCGTCCTCGGTGAACTGGACGCGCTGGTCGGCCTGGACAGCGTCAAGCGCGAGGTCCGCACGCTCACCAACATGATCGAGGTCGGCAGGCGCCGCCAGGAGGCGGGCCTGAAGGCCGCCTCCGTCCGCCGCCATCTGGTCTTCACCGGCTCACCCGGCACCGGGAAGACGACCGTGGCCCGGCTGTACGGCGAGATCCTGGCCTCGCTCGGAGTGCTGGAGCGTGGCCATCTCGTCGAGGTCTCCCGGGTGGACCTGGTCGGCGAGCACATCGGCTCCACCGCGATCCGTACCCAGGAGGCATTCGACCGGGCCCGCGGCGGGGTGCTCTTCATCGACGAGGCCTACGCCCTGTCCCCCGAGGACTCCGGTCGGGACTTCGGCAAGGAGGCCATCGACACGCTGGTGAAGCTGATGGAGGACCACCGGGAGGCGGTGGTGGTGATCGTCGCCGGCTACACCGCGGAGATGGAGCGGTTCCTCTCGGTCAACCCCGGTGTGGCGTCCCGCTTCTCACGGACCATCACCTTCAGCGACTATGTGCCCGAGGAGCTGCTGCGGATCGTGGAGCAGCAGGCCGACGACCACGAGTACCGGTTGGGCACGGGCACGGGTGAGGCGCTGCTGAAGTACTTCACCGCGCTGCCCAAGGGGCCCGCGTTCGGCAACGGCCGTACCGCGCGCCAGACCTTCGAGTCGATGGTCGAGCGGCACGCGGGCCGGGTCGCGGCGCTCGCCGAGGCGAACACCGACGACCTGACCCTGCTCTACCCGGAGGATCTGCCGGAACTGCCCTGAGTCGCACCGAACTTCTGGGTGATGCCCTGCGCTACCCCGAACCCCTGGGTGACGCCGTGCGCTACCCCGAACCGCCCCGCGCCTGCCGGGGAACGCCCGGGCTGAGCCGGTCGAGGAGTTCCCTGCGTTCCGCCGCGAAGGCCGGGTCGGCCTGGTACTCGGAGTGCCCGAGGATCGGTTCCGGCAGCGGATGGCGCGCCGAACGTCCGTACACCACAGGGTCTTTGAGCGCATCCCGGTCCACCTCGGGATGGTCGCCCTCGGCAGGGATCTTCACCGGCCCGCCGATCGGGTCGGTGCGCCGCCACAGATTGCGCCAGCAGTGCACCTCGCTGCGGAGCTCGCTGAGGGCGACGGGTCCGAAGTACGCGGGGAACCAGCGCCCGTACAGCCGCTCCAGCGGGGATCCGTACGTCAGCAGCGCCACGCGGCGACGGGTGGCCGCCGGCAGCTGCCAGACGGCTGCCGCGGCCAGCACACTGCCTTGCGAGTGACCTGAGATGACGAGGCGCCGTCCACCGGTCTCCGCGGTCCATGTGCACATCCGCCAGGTCAGATCGGGGACGGCACGCTCCGCGTAGCAGGGGGGCGCGAAGGGGTGTGCGGCGCGCGGCCAGAAGGTGCCGACGTCCCAGAGGATGCCGATGGTGCGCCGGGCCGAGGCGTCGCGGTAGGCGCGGCGGCCCCAGGTGACGAAGAGTATGAAGCCGAAGCCGATCAGCCAGGAGCCGATCGCCTGCGCCGCCTCCGCCGCGGATTCGACGAAGTCGTGGCTGTCGCCGAACGCCTTGCCCGGCACCTCGCCACTCACCCATGCGCCGGCGACTGCGCCCGCGCCGAGAAGCAGGGTGGCGCCGGAGACGATGCCGACGATCCAGGGGGCGACGTCGGTGAGCGCGGCGCGGGCCCGAGTGCCTGCTATCCGCCGCGTACGGACGGCGTCCGGGCGCCCTTCCGCGTAGTCCGCCTCGACCGGCTCCGCGAGCCGGCGGGCGGCCAGCCAGGTCCGTACGGCGAGGATGACGGCCGGGACCAAGAGGGCGATCAGCAGCACCGGGATGACGGAGGCCTGCCAGCTGAGCAGCACCGGGGGCCCTGGGATGGAGCCTTCGCCGCCCATGCCCGGAGTGCCGGGCCCGTCCAGCCAGTCCGCGACGCGCTGTGCCACACCGCCGGTCATCACCCCGCCAAGGGCGCAGGCGAGCATCGCGACGGCGGGCCCGCCGAGGCCGGCCAGGGCCGCACGCACATGGCGCGCACGGCGGTGGAGTAAGCAGGCGGCAACGGCGAGTGCGATGACCAGGGCGCCCTGGGCGAGTGCGATGACGCGGAAGGTGACATCGCCGGGGAGGGTGGCGGTGGAGACCCAGCCGGGGCGGGACCAGGAGGCGTACAGCACCGAGAGGCCGAGCAGCGCGAGTGCGGCGCCGGGCAGATAGCGGACGGCCGCACGGTCGAGGCGGGCGTCGAGCCGCTTCTCGCTGCGGCCTCTGCGGAAGACCACCCACACCACCGCCAGTCCGCCCACGAGGAGAGTTGCCTCGAGGAGCCGGCCGCAGACCTCCAGCAGGGCGCCGGCGGCGCCGCGGTCGTGGCGGGCGGCGGCCCCGGCGACCGCGGCGGCCACGGTCAGAAAACCGGCGGCGGTGTGCGCGGCGCGGAGCCGGGCGACGAGCCGGCGGCCGTACCAGAAGCCCGGCCTGCCGAGGGCGGGCCGCACGGTCTCCTTCTTCGGCCCCTCGGTCTCCTCCTCGTCCTCCTCGGTGGCCTCGTCGCCTTCCAGCGCGTCCTCGCCGGTCGGCGGCCGCTGGGACTCGTACGCGCTCCAGGTGCGGTTGGAGAGGTACCAGAGCAGGCCGACGAGTGCGGCCGGCACCACCGCGGCGAGCGAGAGGCGTCGGCCGGGCTGCGACCACCAGCCGTGCTGAGCGCTCGACAGAAAGCCGAGCCAGGACCTGTCCCGGGTACATGCGGGCGAGCCCGCGCACTGCCATGCCACCAGGTCGAGTGCGACCTCGCAGGCGGCAGCCGTCAGGAGCACGGTGAGGCTGAGTGCGACGAACCGAACCAGCACTCCGTACAGCCGTGTGGTCCCTCGGCGGCCCTTGGCCCGGGGACGCATCCAGTGCGCGAGGTTGACGACCATGAAGGGGAGCAGCAGCAGCCACAGGGCCCGTGCGCCGTTGCCCGAGGTGAGGTTGGACCAGCAGTACGCCTCCGGGATGGGCCGGTCCTGGTAGCGCTCGGGGTGGAGTTCCGCCTCCGCGTCTTCGGTGCGCCGGAACACCGCGGCCTTCTCGTCACCGGTGATCCGGACCGTTCTGGGGTCGCCGAGCATGTCCTGCGGGGTGGCTCCGCCGACGCCGTGGACGAGCAGCTCGAGCGCGGGTCCTCCGCCATGCGGGACCGGTGTGCCTGGGGACACTTCTGTGACTCGCTCTCTCGATGGGAGGATCGGTCAGCGCGCGGTCGCGCGGCGGTTCAGTACCAGAGTCCCGGATCGTGGCTGCTCGCCGCACGGCTCTCACGGAATCTCCCCGAGCCCGTTCCGCCGAGCCCGTGCGAGGATGAGAAACCCTTGGCCACAGGCGGTGTACGACACGGTGGACGACGACATGGAAGGACCGGCCCCGGCAGTGAGCGACAACCAGAACCTGCTCGCGGAGCAGCGGCGTGCCCTGATCCTCGACGAGGTGCGCAGGCGCGGCGGAGTGCGGGTCAATGAGCTCACCCGCAAGCTCAATGTCTCCGATATGACGGTGCGCCGGGATCTGGACGCCCTGGCCCGGCAGGGGGTCGTCGAGAAGGTCCACGGCGGCGCGGTGCCGGTGGTCGAGGCGAGCACGCACGAGCCGGGGTTCGAGGCCAAGTCGGCGCTGGAGCTGAGCGCCAAGGAGGACATCGCGCGGGCGGCGGCGAAGATGGCTGTGCCCGGCAGCGCGATCGCGCTCTCCGGCGGGACCACGACCTATGCCCTGGCGCACCATCTGCTGGAGGTGCCGGATCTGACGGTGGTCACCAACTCGGTGCGGGTCGCGGATGTGTTCCACGCGGCGCAGCGGGCGGGAGCGGCGGGCGATCAGCGTCCGGGTGCGGCCACGGTGGTCCTCACCGGCGGGGTGCGTACGCCCTCCGACTCGCTGGTCGGGCCGGTGGCCGACCAGGCGATCCGCTCCCTCCACTTCGATGTGCTCTTCCTCGGCGTGCACGGAATCTCGGTGGAGGCCGGGCTCTCCACACCGAATCTGGCGGAGGCCGAGACGAACCGCCGGTTTGTGCAGGCCGCGCGCCGCGTGGTGGTGGTCGCCGACCACACCAAGTGGGGGACGGTGGGCCTCAGTTCCTTCGCGCGGCTGGCCGAGGTCGACACGCTGGTGACGGACGCGGGGCTGTCGGCCGAGGCACGCGAGCAGATCGCGGAGCATCTGCCGGGGCTGGTCGTGGCGGGCGGTCCGGAGAGCGCCGACGGGCAGGACGGCTGACGCCGGGTGACCGTCTTCCGGATCACGCGGGTGGTCCCGCGGCCCGCCGAGGAGGTCTGGGCGCGCGTCACCGACTGGCCCGCGCATACCGCTCAGGTGCCGCTGACGTCGATCACTGTGGCCTCGCCGTATCGCTCGGGCGTGGGGACGGTGTTCGTCGCGCGAACCGGGCTGGGCCGCGTCGGCTTCGACGATCCGATGGAGGTGGTCCGCTGGGAGCCGCCCGGGGAGCGCGGGAGCGGACGCCTTCGACTGGAGAAGCGCGGCCGGGTGATCACCGGCTGGGCCGAGATCGAGGTGCGCCCGGAGGGTTCGGGCGCCGTGGTGGTCTGGGTGGAGGAGCTGCGGATCCGCCTGGTGCCGCGGCTGTTCGATCCGCTTGTCCGCCGGGTGGGCCGGCTGGTGTTCGGCCGTGCGCTGGACGGGCTGCTCGCGGGCCTCACGGGAAGCCGGTGAAACCGGCAGCGGCTACGGACAACTGACGGCCCGCCAGCTATGGTGTGCGGGCCCCGCTCCACCCCTCCCAGCTGGAGGTACGGTCCCATGGCACGCCGACTGAGCCCCGTGGAGCTCGACTTCGTCGAGTCCGCCCCGCTGCGTCTGGTCTTCTCGGCCGAGGTGAAGGCCTCGCCGGGAGCGGTGTACCGGGCGCTCGCCGAGGATGTGACGGGCTGGCCGTCCTGGTTCTCCGCCGTCACCTCGGCCACGCCCACCGACGGGGGCGCGGGCCGCGAGATCAGGCTCAGGGGCGGCACCTTCTTCGCCGAGACGATCATGGCGACCGAGCCGGAGGATCGCTTCGCGTACCGCGTCGACGAGACCAACGCCCCAGGTCTGCGTGCCCTGTTGGAGGAGTGGCGGCTGACGCCCACCGCGACCGGCACCCGGGTGCAGTGGACCTTCGCGGCGGACGCCCCCGCACTCATGCGTATCGTGCTGCGGCTGGGCCGGGCGGGCCTGGGCGCCTCGTTCCGGGGCGCGGTGCGCCGACTGGACCGAAGGCTCGCCCGGTCCGCCGCGCAGTAGTCCGGGTGGTCAGCCGCGAAGTGGTCCGGGTGGTCAGCCGCGAAGTGGTCCGGGTGGTCAGCCGCGAAGTGGTCCCGGCGGTCAGCCGGGCCAGACGCCGGTGGCGAGGAACTCCTCGATCGTCGCGCTGTACGGGGCGATGTCGAGACCCTGTTCGTCCAGCCAGGCGTCGGAGTAGTACTTGTCGAGGTAGCGGTCGCCCGGGTCGCATATCAGGGTGACCACGCTGCCCTTCTGCCCGTTGGCCACCATCTCGGCGATGATCTTCAGCGCGCTCCACAGGCCGGTTCCGGTGGAGCCGCCCGCCTTGCGGCCGATGGCCATGTCCAGGGCGCGTACGGCGGCGACGCTCGCCGCGTCGGGCACCTTCATCATCCGGTCGATGGCTCCAGGCACAAAGCTCGGTTCCATACGCGGCCGGCCGATGCCCTCGATACGGGAGCCGCAGTCGCTGCTGGCGAGCGGGTCGCCCTGGGTCCAGCCCTCGAAGAAGCAGGAGTTCTCCGGGTCGGGAACACAGACGCGGGTGTCGTGCTGCATGTAGTGGACGTAGCGGGCGATGGTCGCCGAGGTGCCGCCGGTGCCGGCCGTCGCGACGATCCAGGCGGGCTCCGGGTAGCGCTCCAACTGCAGCTGCTGGTACATCGATTCGGCGATGTTGTTGTTGCCGCGCCAGTCGGTGGCCCGCTCCGCGTAGGTGAACTGGTCCATGTAGTGGCCGCCGGTCCGTTCCGCGAGTGCGGCCGACTCCTGGTACAACTTCCGCGAGTCGTCCACGAAGTGGCACTGCCCGCCGTGGAATTCGATCAGCCGGCACTTCTCGGCGCTCGTGGTGCGCGGCATCACGGCGATGAACGGGACGCCGATCAGCTTGGCGAAGTACGCCTCGGAGACTGCGGTCGAGCCGCTGGACGCCTCGATGACCGGTTTGCCCGGCCGGATCCAGCCATTGCACAGTCCGTAGAGGAAAAGCGACCTGGCGAGCCGGTGCTTGAGGCTGCCTGTCGGATGGGTGGACTCGTCCTTGAGGTAGAGGTCGATGCCCCACTCCTCGGGCAGCGGGAATCGCAGCAGGTGGGTGTCGGCGGAGCGGTTGGCGTCGGCCTGGACCTTGCGCACTGCCTCCTTCAGCCATGCCCGGTAGTCCGGATCGCTTCGATCCACATCTATGGTGGCGATCGCCTCTCCCGCCACTGGCTTCTCACTCGTGCTCATGCGCGCCGTTCCTCGTCCTGTCGACATGCGGCCCCCACTAGCAACAGTAAGCCCCCCACCTGCACAAACGTTCACTTTGGGGGTCCATAGGAGTCACTTGTGGGCCGGGACTTGTGCCGGTGCGACCGCACGTACTGGTGCATGCGCCCGTAGTTGTGCAGACTGCCAACAGGAAACGGTGCGAAGGGGGCAGAGGCACGATGGGGATGACAGAGACCGAATTCAGCGCCACAGGCGTACGGATCGAGCGCTGGCCGCGCTCGCTCACGAGGGCCGGACAAGTGCTGATCAAGGACGGCACGCTGGCGCTCCTGACCAGCTACGGCCGGGTGATCGAGAGCGCTCCCGTCCGCGGGGTCAGGGCTGGTAAGCCCTGGTTCGCCGACGATGCGAGCACGGTGGCGACGCTCAATGGCAAGCGCTACCGGCTGACGATGGGGCAGCGCAGCCGCAGGCCGGAGGGCCGGGCACTGGCCGGGCGCTTCCTGGAAGCGGTGCGCGGGGCCGGTGGCCGTCGGAGCTGAGAGCACTCACCCGGGTGCTGCGAGTTGCGGAGCCGTGGTCAGTGGTTCACGCTTGTCTCACATCACTCAGGGTGCACCGGCGGTAACGCTGTGATCCAGCCCGCCGGACAAATCAGCAGCCAGCCAACTGCTGGATCGGATCCTCGTCTTCTTCCGGACCTCATTCGGGGAGTCGCAGCCGTGATCAGCCAGCCAAGCAGGCACTGCACGGTGGAGCTCCAGGCCCTGCCGTCGCGGATCGGTCAGGTCCGCAGAATTCTCTCGGCGCAATTGCGCTACTGGCATCTCGATCCCTTGATCGACCAGGCAGCGCTGGGCGTCACCGAGTTGCTGACCAATGTTCACCGGCACGCCGAGCCGGACAAGATGTGCACGGTGGAGATCGAGTTGCTGCTCGACCGGCTCACGGTCTCCGTCCATGACAACGATCCACGTCTTCCGACCGTAGGGGACACAGATCTCTTCGCCACTTCCGGGCGCGGGCTCGGGCTGATCGCGGCGGTGAGTGACAGCTGGGGCGTACGACCCGAGGGCGAGACGGGCAAAATCGTCTGGTTCACGCTCTCCACACCTTCGCCCGCAGTGGCTCTGCCGCCGTATCCAGTGGTGTACGGGGCGACGGCCGACGAGCCCTTCCCGAGTACGGCGAGTTCGGCGGGTTCGCAGGACGGGACGCGTCAACGCGCCTCCGCCCGGTCGGCTGTTGCGCGCTGACCGGGGCGGGCACTTCGGAATCGCTCATCGGTGGCGATGGCGCGCAGTACGTCCAGGCGTGCGGGGCGGCGCGGGCCGCCGGGCAGCACACCGGCCGGCGCGGCCGCCAGGAGCTGCACCGCCGGTACGGCGAAGGCGGTGTCGCCCGCACCCTCGGACGCCTTGACGGGCACCCGGCCGAGCAGTCCGCCGAGCGCCAGGCCGCCTGACGTGACCTGGCTCGGCAGGGGATGAGCACAGCTTCGGCGTGCGGGCGACAGGGGGCTTCAGCCGCAGCGGACGATCACGCCCGTCGCCGGAGTACTGGACCGCGCGGCCACATCTCGGGGTTCCTCCACGGGTGGTGCTCCAGCAGATGCGCCTCAAGTTGGGGGTATCGAGCCGCCGTTGTCTTGAAGATCACCGCTGCGCGGGCCGGACGTCGGATGCACGCGGCATTCCGTGCAGGGTCCACTCTTGCCGGGAGGCGAGCGCCGCCGGCTTCCTGGTTTCAGATCCGGAAGAAACGCCTCGGGCGGGCAACGCTCCGTCCAGGGGCCGCCAGGTCTACAGCTCGGACCCCCGCGAGACGTCAGCTCGACGGAAAGGCCAATGAAGAGGGCTTGACTGTCGTCATGCCGCACCGTCCTTGCCGATACGGCCGAACTGCTCGTCCAGGACGGACAGCCGCCGCCAGTACTCCTCCTCGTCGATCTCGCCGGCGGCGAAGCGACGGCCGAGCATCGCGATCGGCGAGCTCTCGCCGTGCGTCGCGCGGGTCGGATGCCAGGGGCCGCGACGGCCGCGCCATACGGTGCGGCGCATGACGGTGACGACGCCGATGACGACGGCCGCCCAGATCAGCGGGAAGAACAGGATCCACGGGCCGGGCCCGTCGTAGGCCAGCGTGTTCATCTCGGCTCAGCTCCTCAGTGGCGATGGTGGTGCGTGTTTCCTCGTCGCTTCCGAGGCTCCCGCCGACCGGGTCTCACGTCGTCGTACGGCCAGCGGCAGTGCACGTACCACCCGGGGAGTACGCGGGGCCTTCGCGGCTGCTCCGGGCCGCTCCGGTTTCTGTACCTACTAGTATGTACAGTGGGCTCATGAGCACTCCTGAACGGCTGATCGAGGCCACCCGCGAGCTGCTGTGGGAGCGCGGCTATGTGGGCACCAGCCCCAAGGCGATCCAGCAGCAGGCGGGCGCCGGCCAGGGCAGCATGTACCACCACTTCACGGGCAAGCCCGACCTGGCGCTGGCCGCGATCCGGCGTACCGCACAGGAGATGCGCGCGACCGCCGAAGTGACGCTCGGCGGCGACGGCACGGCGTACGAGCGGATCAACGCGTATCTGCTGCGCGAGCGCGATGTACTGCGCGGCTGCCCGGTCGGCCGCCTCACGATGGACCCGGACGTCATCGCCAGCGACGAGCTGCGCGCCCCGGTCGAGGAGACGCTCGACTGGCTGCGCGGACGCCTCGCCGGGATCGTCCAGGAGGGCCTGGACGCGGGCGAGTTCACGGCCCCGGTCGATCCGGCCGGGACGGCGGCGGCGATCGTCGCGACGGTGCAGGGCGGCTACGTGCTGGCGCGTGCATCCGGCTCTCCGGCCGCCTTCGACGCAGCGGTCGGCGGACTGCTCGCGCTGCTCACCCCTCGTAACACCACTGACGCCTAAAGGAAGTCCGCGCCGACGAGCGCCCCGCCCGACCCCGCATACCGAGGAGCCCTTCATGCATGCCATGCAGTACGAGATCACGCTGCCCGCCGACTACGACATGGAGATCATCCGCAAGCGGGTGGCGACGAAGGGCCATCTGCTCGACGACTTTCCCGGCCTCGGTCTGAAGGCCTATCTGATGCGCGAACGCGTCGACGGCTCGCCGGTCAACCAGTACGCACCGCTCTACCTGTGGACCGCGCCGGAAGGCATGAACTCCTTCCTCTGGGGCCCCGGATTCCAGGGCATCGTCAACGACTTCGGACGTCCCGTGGTCCAGCACTGGACAGGACTGGCGTACGAGGAGGGCCCGGGGGGCGGGGCCGTGCCCCGGTCCGCCACGCGTCGTCGGGTGCGGATACGCGAGGACGAGCGGCCCGCCTTCGCCGTGGAGAAGGCGCTCGCCGCGCATCAACAGCTGGCGCGCGCGGACGGAGTGGTCGCGGCCGCCGTCGCCATCGATCCGCGGCACTGGGAGCTGCTGCACTTCGCACTGTGGGCCGAGAACGCGCCCGAGGCGATCGGTGACGTCTTCCAGGTTCTGCATCTCTCCGCCCCGCACCGTACGGAGCTGCCGCGGGGGCAGCAGTGGTGAGCCTCGTCCGTACCGTGCTCGGCGACATCCCGGCCGGCGGGTTGGGAATCTGCGACGCCCACGATCATCTGTTCCTGCGCAGCCCGCGGCTGCCGGGACAGGAGCTGGACGATCCGGCGGACGCGGCCGTGCGACTGCGCGCCTTCCGCGAGCTCGGCGGCCGGTCGGTCGTGCAGTGGACTCCGTACGGCCTGGGGCGCAGGCCCGAGGAGCTGGCAGCGCTCTCCCGCGCGACCGGCGCCCATGTGGTGGCCGCCACCGGTCTCCATCAGGCCGTGCACTACGCCCCTGAGACGCTCGGCCGCCTCCCGGAGGACCTTGCCGAACTCTTCACGGCCGAAGTGACCGAGGGTATCGGCGGTACCGGGATCCGGGCCGGTCTGATCAAGGTGGCGGGCGCCTTCCACGGCGTCGACGCGCATGCCCGGCTCACCATGACGGCCGCGGCCCTGGCCCATCACCGTACGGGCGCGCCCATCGCCGTCCATCTGGAACTGGGCACGGCAGCGCTGGACGTACTCGATCTGCTCTGCGGCGCGTTGGAGGTTCTGCCGCAGCACGTGATCCTCGGCCATCTCGGCCGCTCTCCGGACCTGGCCGGCCAGCGGGACGCGGCAGCGACGGGTGCCTATCTCGTCTTTGACGGCCCCTCGCGGGCCCATCACGGCACGGACTGGCGCCTGCCCGACGAGCTGGCGGCGCTCGCGGACGCGGGTTACGCCGGTCAGCTGTTGCTGGGCGGCGACACGACGACCCCGGAAACCCCCGGTATGCCGTATCTGCTGCGCAGACTGCGGCCGCGGCTCGAACCGGCCCTCGGCAAGGACGTCATGGACCGGATCCTCGTACGGAATCCGGCCCGCGCCTTCGCCCTCCACCGGTCCTAGGTCAGGTCTTCCAGCTCGTGTTCCATCCGTCGGCGTACGCGCGCTTCGTGAATGAGGCGTCCCACGAGCGCGCCCCCGTAGACGACGAAGCCGACACCCACGAGCCAGGACTGGATGACGAGCACGGTCCCGAACGGGCCGTAGGTGACGGCGTTGGAGGCGATCAGCGGCGAGAAGACAAGCTGTGAGAAGACCCGCAGGCCGAGCATCCCCACGGCCGTGGCCACCGCACCGGGCAGCAGGGCGCGCCAGCGGACCCGGCCGCCGAGCAGCACGCGCTGGGAAAGCCAGAAGAACAGAACCGTGCCGATCAGGTCTCCCAGGCCGCCGAACACCGTGGCCGGGGCGGAGTCGGCCGGCAGCGGCGCACTGACGAAGGCCAGGCTGGCGGCGACGAGCAGGGCCAGCCAGACGACATGCCGCCACATGGTGTGCCAGCGGGCCGTCGGGAGATCCCACACCTTCTCGTAGCCGGTCTGAACGGCCGACCCGAAGGTCAGGCCGAAGACGGTGAGGGCGGCGAGACCGAACGCGGTCGTGCGCTGGAGCGCCTGCCCAGGCACGCCGAACAGCCGCTCGACCTCGTCCAGGGACGACTCCGAGACCCCCAGTGCCTGGCCCAGCCAGCGGGCGAAGCCCTGTCCACTCGCCGGGTCCGCCGCCGCGACGACGACCAGAAGGGGTACGAGTGTCAGAAAGCCCAGTGCGGCGAAACCCATGGCGCGGTGCATCAGCTCCAGCTCACGGCCGCGCTCCCAGGCCAGGCCGATGGGAGACGCGTAAAACCTGCGGCGCAGGTCCTGAAGCCGGTGCGCATGGTGATCCGCGCCGGAGGGCTTATGGGTCATAGGTTGTCGATTACCCGAAAGTGCACTCAGAGGTGTCCATTGTGCCCCCGGACGGGTGGTGCCGCCCGCGCCGTCGGCCGGTCGTTGAGCCGGCCCCGACGAACGGCGGAGGCCGTCCGTACCGACCGGTCGACGCCCGCCCCCCGTCCCCGCCCGCCGTCGTGTGTGAGCCGGGTACGCCGACGCACAGTCCGCCGGGCCATACGCCGGCCGCCGTCAGCTGAGCGCACCCAGCGGGTCGTCGAGTACCGGCTGCCACGCCAACTCGGCCGCCCCCACCAGGCTGTTGTGGTCGAGCGTGCAGGCGAGGATCGGCACACCGCCGCTGCGCCCCCACAGGCTGCGGTCGGCGACCACGGCGCGCAGCCGTTCGGGATCGGCGTCGAGCAGCTCGCGGTGCAGTCCGCCGAGGATGATGCGGTCGGGGTTGAGGATGTTGACGAGCCCGGCGAGCCCGAGGCCGAGCCGGTCGATGAGCTCCTCGGCCGCGTTCCGTACGGCCGGGTCGTCGTACTCCGTGCGCAGCAGATCCCGGGACTGCTGCAGCAGCGAGACCTCGGGGCCCGGGCGGCGGCCCGCGGCGGTGAGGAAGGCGAGCGGGTCGGCCTCGACGTCGAGGCAGCCGCGGCCGCCGCAGTGGCAGGGGCGGCCCTCGGGGTTGACCGTGAGATGCCCGACCTCGAGGGCGAGGCCCGAACTGCCGGTGTGCAGACGGCCGTCGAGGACGAGCGCGCCGCCGACTCCGCGATGGCCGGTGGCGACGCAGAGCAGATGCTGAGCGCCACGGCCCGCGCCGTGGCGGTGCTCGGCGAGCGCTGCGAGGTTGACATCGTTGCCGGTGAAGGCGGGGCCCTGGATGCCCGCCGCGCGGACGCGTTCGGCGAAGATGTCGCGGACGGGAGCCCCGGCCGGCCAGGCGAGGTGCAGCGGGTTGAGGGCGGTGCCTTCCGGTTCGGCGACGGCGGAGGGCACGGCGAGACCCGCGCCCACGCACCGCCGACCGCTCTCGCGCAGCAGGGCCGCGCCTGCTTCGACGACCTCGCCGAGCACCTGCGCCGGGTCTTCGGAGACGGTGACGCAGCCGGGCGCGGTCGCGACCGTACGGCCGCCGAGCCCCACGAGCGCGGCGCGGAATCCGTCGGCGTGCACCTGCGCGGCGAGAACGACCGGGCCCGCGTCGTCGACAGCGAGGCGGTGCGAGGGCCGGCCCTGCGAGCCGGCGGCGGCGCCCGGGCGCGAGTCGACCCGGATCAGCCCGAGCGCTTCGAGTTCGGCGGCCACCGCGCCGGCGGTGGCGCGGGTGACGCCGAGCTCGGCCGTGAGCACGGCGCGGGTGGGCGCCCGGCCCGTATGAACCAGTTCCAGCGCGGGGCCGAGCGCGCTGCGGCCTCTCTCCAGCCTCGTCCTGGTGGTCATCGCCTTGCCGTTCATGCAGGCGAGTCTCCCATGATCCGGAGGCTGAGCAGCCGCCTTGTACGGATCGGGCCCGACCCCTATCCTGAGTTTGTGCCGCTTCTAAACAAACTACGGACGGCCGTACCGGGGGGACCTGGCGGAAACACCGCCCCACCCTCCCTGTCCCCCCTCCGTACCGCGCTGACCGTGTTCTTCGCCCTCGACGGCTTCATCTTCGCCGGCTGGGTGGTCCGTATCCCCGCCATCAAGCAGCAGACCGGCTCGTCCGCGAGCGATCTGGGCCTCGCCCTGCTCGGAGTGTCGGCGGGCGCGGTGGTGACGATGACGCTCACCGGGCGGCTCTGCCGCCGCTTCGGCAGCCATCCGGTGACGGTCGTCAATGGCGCACTGCTGGCGCTGAGCATCGCGCTCCCGCCACTGACGCATTCGGCGCTCGCCCTCGGTCTTGTGCTGCTGGTCTTCGGTGCGGCGTACGGCGGGATCAATGTCGCCATGAACAGCGCCGCGGTCGATCTCGTCGCGGCGATGCGACGGCCCGTGATGCCCAGCTTCCACGCCGCGTTCAGCCTCGGCGGGATGATCGGCGCGGGCCTCGGCGGCCTGGTCGCCGGCGGCCTCTCCCCCACCGCTCATCTGCTCGGCCTCACCGGCATCGGCCTGCTGGTCACGGCAGCCGCCGGGCGCGTGCTGCTGCGCCGTCCCGCACCCGTCACCGAGCGCACCACGGCGGTGCCGGGCCCGCGCCGCCTCCAGGGCCGTACGCGCCAACTCGTCGTACTCTTCGGCGTGATCGCGCTCTGCACGGCGTACGGGGAAGGGGCGATGGCCGACTGGGGAGCGCTCCACCTCGAGCAGGATCTGCACGCCCACCCGGGCATCGCCGCCGCCGGATACTCCTTCTTCGCCCTGGCCATGACGGCCGGCCGGCTCTCCGGCACGGCCCTGCTGGAGCGGCTCGGCCAGACCCGCACGCTCGTCGCGGGCGGCACGACGGCGGCAGCCGGCATGCTGCTGGGCGCGCTCGCGCCGACGGTGTGGCTGGCATTGCTCGGTTTCGCCGTGACCGGTCTGGGGCTCGCGAACATCTTCCCGGTGGCGGTGGCCAGGGCGGGCGCGCTCGCCGGTCCCGGCGGGGTCGCGGCCGCGTCGACGCTCGGCTATGGCGGGATGCTGCTGGGGCCGCCGGCGATCGGGTTCCTCGCCGACTGGTTCTCGCTGCCGGTGGCGATGACGACGGTGGCGGCGCTGGCGGGTGGCGCGGCGCTCATCGGGTACTCGGCCCGGAACGCGTCCGCACCCCGAGCCGACTGAGCACTCCTGCTGCCCGCTCAGGCGGATCCGCTCGGCGTTGTCGCCGTGCTGGTTCTGACAGGAGTGCCTGCTGGGGTTCCTGTGGCATTGATGCGCCGCGGTATCCGTACGACGGTCCTGCCGCCGGTCGGGCCGCGCTGGCACAATCTCCCGCATGGAGACCGCTGAGCTGATCAAGTCCCTTGTCCGGGAGGGCCAACTGCTGGCCGCGGCCGCAGCCGAGGCAGGCCCCGAAGCGAGCGTGCCGACCTGCCCCGGCTGGCAGGTGCGGGATCTGCTCCGGCACATCAGCATGGTCCACCGCTGGGCGACCGCCTTCATCACCGAGGGCTACACAAGCTTCCAGCCCGCCGACGACCAGCCCGAGCTCGACGGCGACGAGTTGCTGGAGTGGTTCCGGGAGGGGCACGGTCTCCTGGTGGCCGCGCTGAGCGAGGCGCCCGCGGATGTGGAGTGCTGGAGCTTTCTGCCCGCGCCCTCACCGTTGGCGTTCTGGGCCAGGCGGCAGGCGCACGAGACGGCCGTCCACCGCACGGACGCCGAGTCGGCGCTCGGCGGGAAGCCGGGGCCGGTCGCCGCGGACCTCGCGTTGGACGGGATCGACGAGCTGCTCGGCGCCTTTCACGCCCGCTCCCGGAGCCGGGTGCGCACTGAGGAGCCGCGTGTCCTGCGCGTACATGCCGGCGACACGGACGACGTGTGGACGGTACGGCTGTCGGCCGAGGCTCCACGCATGGAGCGCACCGAAAAGGGGCCCGCGGACTGCGAGTTGAGGGGGACGGCGGAGCAGCTCTATCTGACGCTGTGGAACCGGCTGCCGCTCACCACCGTGTCCGTCACCGGCGACGCGGAGCTCGCGCGACTGTGGCGCGAGCTGTCCGCCATCACCTGGTCCTAGCGGTCCCAGCCCCTCGTACGGAAGCCCACGGAGATTTACGTGGACGGGCCCGGCTTTACGTGGACGGGCCCGGCTGTACGTGGACGGCCCGGCTCTACATGAAAGAGCTCGGCGTTACGTGGAAGGGCCCGACAGCATCCTGGAGAGCACCGCGCGCTGCAGCGGCTGCACCTCGGCATGGCGGGCCCGTCCGGCGTCGGTGAGCGCGACCCGCACTCCCCGCCGGTCCTCGCTGCACATCCCGCGGGTGACCAGCCCGTCCTTCTCCAGCCGCGCCACCAGGCGCGACAGCGCGCTCTGGCTCAGGTGGACCCGGGATGCCAGCTCCTGGACGCGGAAGGAACAGTCGCCGCCGTCCGACGTCTCTTCGGCGAGTACGTCGAGGACCTCGAAGTCACTGGCGCCGAGCCCGTGCTGATGCAGCTCGCGGTCGAGCTCGCAGATCGTACGGGCGTGCAGCGCAAGGACGTCCCGCCACTCCTCGACGAGCACTCGCTCGGACTTCTTCGCCGCCATGACCGCACGTTAGCAGAGAAGACGCACTTTGTTGCATCGGAATTAAATGCGCTTGCACTCAATGCATGTGCATGTACTGTCCTCCTCATGACCTCTCCGCTCAACGTCCCCGCAGCGCAGGAGCGCTGGAGCCCGCGACTGTGGGGCACTCTCCTCGTGCTCTGCGCCGCGATGTTCCTCGACGCCCTCGACGTCTCCATGGTCGGCGTCGCCCTGCCCTCGATCGCGACCGATCTCCATCTGACCACCTCGGCCCTGCAGTGGATCGTCAGCGGCTACATCCTTGGATACGGCGGCCTGCTACTGCTCGGCGGCCGTGCGGCCGACCTCCTGGGCCGGCGCCGGGTCTTCCTGATCGCGCTCGCCGTCTTCGCGCTCGCCTCGCTGCTCGGCGGACTGGTCGACTCCGGTCCGCTGCTGATCGCCAGTCGCTTCATCAAGGGTCTGAGTGCCGCGTTCACCGCGCCCGCCGGACTCTCCATCATCACCACGACCTTCAAGGAAGGCCCTCAGCGCAACCGCGCGCTGGCCATCTACACCACCTGCGCCGCCACCGGCTTCTCGATGGGCCTGGTCCTCTCCGGACTGCTCACCGAGGTGAGCTGGCGGCTGACCATGCTGCTGCCCGCGCCCATCGCCCTGATCGCGCTGCTGGCCGGCATCAAGCTGATCCCGCAGAGCAGCCGTGAGGACTCCGGGAAGGGGTACGACCTGCCGGGCGCCGTCACCGGCACGGCCTCGATGCTGCTGCTCGTCTTCACCGTCGTCCAGGCCCCCGAGGTGGGCTGGGCCTCGGCGCGCACCCTGCTGTCCTTCCTCGCCGTCGCCGTGCTGCTCACCGTGTTCGTCAGCATCGAACGGCGCAGCTCGCACCCGCTGATCCGGCTGGGGGTGCTGCGCTCGGGGAGCCAGATCCGCGCCAACCTCGGCGCGGCCTTCTTCTTCGGCTCGTACGTCGGTTTCCAGTTCCTCGTCACGCAGTACATGCAGTCCCTGCTCGGCTGGTCGGCGCTGCAGACGGCGCTGGCCTTCCTTCCGGCGGGCGCTCTGGTGGCGCTCTCCTCGACGAAGATCGGCTCGGTCGTGGACCGCTTCGGCACACCGCGCGTGATAGCCGCCGGCTTCACGCTGCTGGTGATCGCGTACGCGCTCTTCGTCCAGATCGACCTCACGCCGACCTATGCCGCCGTGATCCTGCCGTCGATGCTGCTGCTCGGCGCGGCCTGCGCGCTGGTCTTCCCCTCGCTCAACATCCAGGCCACCAACGGGGTGGAGGACCATGAGCAGGGCATGGTCTCCGGCCTGCTGAACACCTCGATCCAGGTCGGCGGCGCGATCTTCCTGGCCGTCGTCACCGCGGTGATCACGGCGGGCGGGGACGCGGGCCGCTCTCCGCAGGAGGTGCTCGACAGCTTCCGGCCCGGCCTGGTGGTGGTGACCGCGATCGCGGCAGCCGGACTGCTGATCACGCTGACCGGGCTGCGGACCCGCCGTGCCGTGCCGAGTGTCCTGGTCGCGAAGTCCTCCGGCCAGCCGGTTCAGGAAGAGCCCGAGCGGGTGGCGGTCGGCGACTGACCCACACTCAGCTCTCCCGAGGGGGCGGGGGCCCCCCGCCACACAGACCAACCCCCCCCACCCACAAGAAAAAAACCAAAAGGGGGAGCAGAACAAGCACGGGGGGGCCCACAAGGACAACG
>NZ_JBHWWF010000041.1:0-62661 GCF_042736455.1 Streptomyces sp. NPDC060064 | reverse complement strand
AAAAAAACGAGTATCGCCGGGCCCTTTGACGTACTCCGCCCGAGGTACTCAGTCGGGCTCCGTCGGTCTCAGTCGGTGAGGTTCACCGTACGGGCCGACGCCGCGCCGATCGCGTCCGCGATCTCCGTCAGCACCGACTGCGGCACCGTGTCGTCCACGGTCAGCACGACGAGCGCCTCGCCGCCCTCCTCCGCACGCGAGACCTGCATGCCCGCGATGTTCAGTCCGGCCTCGCCGAGGATCCGGCCGACCGTGCCGACGACACCGGGACGGTCGTCGTACCGCAGGACGACCATGTGGTCGGCGAGCGCCAGGTCGATGTCGTGGTCGCCGATCGCGACGATCTTCTGGAGGTGCTTGGGGCCGGCCAGCGTGCCGGAGACCGCGACCTCCTCGCCGCCCGAGAGTGTGCCGCGGACGGTGACGACATTGCGGTGGTCCGGCGACTCCGAGCTCGTCGTGAGCCGGACCTCGACACCGCGCTCCTGCGCGAACAGCGGGGCGTTGACGTACGACACGGTCTCGTCGACGACATCCTCGAACACGCCCTTGAGCGCGGACAGTTCGAGCACCTTCACATCGTGCTGGGTGATCTCGCCGTACACCTCGACGTCGAGGCGGACCGCGACCTCGCCCGCCAGCGCGGTGAAGATCCGGCCGAGCTTCTCGGCGAGCGGCAGGCCCGGACGTACGTCCTCGGCGATGACTCCGCCCTGGACGTTGACCGCGTCGGGCACCAGCTCACCGGCGAGCGCGAGACGCACGGAACGCGCGACCGAGATGCCCGCCTTCTCCTGTGCCTCGTCCGTCGACGCGCCGAGGTGCGGGGTGCAGACGACCTGGTCGAACTCGAAGAGCGGGGAGTCCGTGCAGGGCTCCTTCGTGTACACGTCCAGGCCCGCGCCGGCGACCCGGCCCTCCTTGAGCGCGGAGGCCAGCGCCTCCTCGTCGACGATCCCGCCACGCGCGGCGTTGACGATACGGACGTGCGGCTGGACCTTGTGCAGCGCCTCGTCGCCGATCAACCCCAGCGTCTCCGGGGTCTTCGGCAGATGCACGGTGATGAAGTCCGAGACCTCGAGCAGCTCGTCGAGCGAGAGCAGCTTGACGCCCATCTGCGCGGCGCGCGCCGGCTGCACATAGGGGTCGTAGGCGACGATCTTCATACCGAAGGCCGACATCCGCTGCGCGACGAGGACGCCGATACGGCCGAGACCGACGACGCCGAGGATCTTCTCGCTCAGCTCCACGCCGGTGTACTTGGAGCGCTTCCACTCGCCGTTCTTCAGGGCGGTGTTGGCCTGCGGGATATTGCGCGCAGTGGCGACCAGCAGACCGCAGGCGAGCTCGGCGGCGGTGACGATGTTGGACGTCGGGGCGTTGACGACCATCACGCCGGCCTTGGTGGCCGCGGAGACATCGACATTGTCGAGGCCGACACCGGCGCGGGCGACGACCCGCAGCTTCTTCGCGAGGGCGATGGCTTCCGCGTCGACCTTGGTGGCGCTGCGGACCAGGATCGCGTCGACATCGGCGATGGCCGGAAGCAGTTCGGCACGGTCGGCGCCGTTGCAGTGCCGGATCTCGAAGTCCGGGCCCAGCGCGTCGACGGTGGCGGGCGACAGCTCTTCAGCGATGAGTACGACAGGTTTCGAGCTCACGTGAGTCCTCACTAGTCCATTGCGGACGGCCGTCCCGACGGCCGCAGGCGGTGGAGGGGGCTAGCCGCGTGGAAGACGCACGACACTGTGGGCCTGACGCGTATGTGTTGAGAAGTGTAGTGGTGCCACAAGGCGAGTCTTGCGCCTTGACGGCAGGATCACCCGTCCGTGGCTGGACAGAGTGGAGAAGCGCTGGAGCTCGGCCGGACAGAGTGGCAGGGGCCCGGACAGAGTGGCCGGGGGCCGGGACTCGCTCGTCCCGGCCCCCGGCCCCAAGGCTTACGCCTCCTCGTTGTCCACCCAGCTCATGAGCTTGCGCAGCTCCTTGCCGGTGGTCTCGAGCAGGTGGTTCTCGTCCTGCGTCTTGTACTCGTTGTACTTCTTCAGACCGCCGTGGTACTCGTCCATCCAGTTCTTGGCGAACGTGCCGTCCTGGATCTCGGCGAGGACCTTCTTCATCTCGGCCTTGGTCTGGTCGGTGATGATGCGGGGGCCGGTGACGTAGTCGCCCCACTCGGCGGTCTCGGAGACCGACCAGCGCATCTTCTCCAGGCCGCCCTCGTACATGAGGTCCACGATCAGCTTCAGCTCGTGGAGGCACTCGAAGTACGCGATCTCCGGCTGGTAGCCGGCCTCGACCAGCGTCTCGAAGCCCGCCTTGACCAGCGCGGACGTGCCACCACAGAGAACAGCCTGCTCGCCGAAGAGGTCGGTCTCGGTCTCCTCGGTGAAGGTCGTCTTGATGACGCCGGCGCGGGTGCCGCCGATGGCCTTGGCGTACGAGAGCGCCAGCGCGAAGGCACTGCCGGTCGCGTCCTGCTCGACGGCTGCGATCGCCGGGACGCCACGGCCCTCCTCGTACTGGCGACGGACCAGGTGGCCGGGGCCCTTCGGGGCGACCAGGGCCACGTCGACACCGGCCGGCGCCTTGATGAAGCCGAAGCGGACGTTGAAGCCATGGGCGAAGAACAGCGCGTCGCCGTCCTTCAGGTTGCCCTTGATGGACTCCTCGTAGACCTGGGCCTGGATCGGGTCCGGGATGAGGATCATGATGACGTCGGCCTCGGCCGCGGCCTCGGCGGGGGTCACCACGCGCAGGCCCTGCTCCTCGGCCTTGGTCTTGGACTTGGAGCCCTCGTGCAGACCGACCCGGACGTCGACACCCGAGTCACGGAGCGACAGCGCGTGGGCGTGACCCTGGCTGCCGTAGCCGATGACCGCGACCTTGCGGTTCTGGATGATGGACAGGTCGGCGTCGTCGTCGTAGAACAGCTCGGCCACTGGGATATCTCCTTGGTGTGCACGTCTTGGAATGACGCTGTTTGCGTCCCACCGTACGGCGGGATGGGGTGCGGAAGTCTTCAAGTCTCGCCATGCGAGCACGGCCGTGGCAGGTTCCGGTCAGGCGCTGCGGTCCAGAGCGCGCAGGGACCGGTCCGTGATCGACCGCGCGCCGCGCCCTATGGCGATCGTCCCGGACTGGACGAGCTCCTTGATGCCGAACTGCTCGAGCATCTTGAGCATCGCCTCGAGCTTGTCACTCGAACCGGTGGCCTCGATCGTCACCGCCTCCGGCGAGACGTCCACGGTCTTGGCGCGGAACAGCTGGACGATCTCGACGATCTGGGAGCGGGTCTCGTTGTCGGCGCGGACCTTCACCAGCACGAGCTCGCGCTGGATCGCGGAGCCGGGCTCGAGCTCGACGATCTTCAGAACATTGACCAGCTTGTTGAGCTGCTTGGTCACCTGTTCCAGCGGCAGGTCCTCGACATTGACCACGATCGTGATGCGGGAGATGTCGGGGTGCTCGGTGACACCGACGGCGAGCGAGTCGATGTTGAAGCCGCGGCGGGAGAACAGCGCGGCGATCCTGGCGAGGATGCCTGGGGTGTTCTCGACCAGGACGGAGAGCGTGTGCTTGGACATGTGTCGGTCTCTCTCGGTCTTCTCTCTCGGACTCTCGGCTCAGTCGTCTTCGTTGTCGCCGAAGTCGGGGCGGACGCCACGCGCGGCCATGACCTCGTCGTTGGAGGTGCCCGCGGCGACCATCGGCCAGACCTGGGCGTCCTCGTGGACGATGAAGTCGATCACGACGGGGCGGTCGTTGACGGCGTTCGCCTCGGCGATGACCTTGTCGAGGTCGTCCGGGGACTCGCAGCGCAGTGCGTAGCAGCCCATCGCCTCGGACAGCTTCACGAAGTCGGGGACGCGGGTGCCACCGCTGGACTTGCCCTCCACCGCGATGCCGTTCTCGGGCCCCGAGTGCAGCACGGTGTTGGAGTAGCGCTGGTTGTAGAAGAGGGTCTGCCACTGGCGGACCATCCCGAGCGCGCCGTTGTTGATGATCGCGACCTTGATCGGGATGTTGTTCAGCGCGCAGGTGGTGAGCTCCTGATTGGTCATCTGGAAGCAGCCGTCGCCGTCGATCGCCCAGACCATCCGGTCCGGCTGACCGGCCTTGGCGCCCATCGCGGCCGGGACCGCGTACCCCATCGTCCCGGCACCGCCGGAGTTCAGCCAGGTGGCCGGCTGCTCGTAGTTGATGAAGTGGGCGGCCCACATCTGGTGCTGGCCGACGCCCGCCGCGAAGATGGTGTCGGGGTCGGCGAGCTGGCCGATGCGCTGGATGACCTGCTGCGGGGAGAGGCTGCCGTCGTTCGGCTGGTCGTAGCCGAGCGGGTAGGTCTCGCGCCAGCGGTTGAGGTCGTTCCACCATGCGGTGTAGTCGCCGGCGTGGCCCTCGCTGTGCTCGGCCTGGACAGCCTGGACCAGGTCGGCGATGACCTCGCGGGCGTCGCCGACGATCGGGACGTCCGCGGTGCGGTTCTTGCCGATCTCGGCCGGGTCGATATCGGCGTGGACGATCTTGGCGTACGGGGCGAAGCTGTCCAGCTTGCCGGTGACGCGGTCGTCGAAGCGGGCTCCGAGGGCGACGATCAGGTCGGCCTTCTGCAGCGCGGTGACGGCGGTGACCGCACCGTGCATGCCCGGCATTCCCACATGCAGCGGGTGGCTGTCGGGGAACGCGCCCAGTGCCATCAGGGTGGTGGTGACGGGGGCGCCGGTGAGCTCTGCGAGGACCTTCAGCTCGGCGGTGGCGTGTGACTTCAGGACGCCGCCGCCGACGTACAGCACGGGGCGCCTGGCCTGGGTGATCAGCTTGGCGGCCTCGCGGATCTGCTTGGCGTGCGGCTTGGTCACCGGCCGGTAGCCGGGCAGATCC
This sequence comes from Streptomyces sp. NPDC060064, assembly GCF_042736455.1. Classification (NCBI taxonomy): domain Bacteria; kingdom Bacillati; phylum Actinomycetota; class Actinomycetes; order Kitasatosporales; family Streptomycetaceae; genus Streptomyces; species Streptomyces sp. NPDC060064. The sequence goes on along the minus strand of NZ_JBHWWF010000041.1, from coordinate 57,777 downwards.
TGCTGCGGCGGCCAGCTGAAGGTGGTCCGCGCCTGGAGGGCGTCCTTGGCGATGTCGACCAGGACCGGTCCGGGGCGTCCCGTCGAGGCGATGTGGAAGGCCTCGGCGATGGTCCGCGGGATGTCCTCGGCCTTGGTGACCAGGAAGTTGTGCTTGGTGATCGGCATGGTGATGCCGACGATGTCCGCCTCCTGGAAGGCGTCGGTGCCGATCGCCTTGGAGGAGACCTGGCCGGTGATCGCGACCAGCGGGACGGAGTCCATATGGGCGTCGGCGATCGGGGTGACCAGGTTGGTGGCGCCGGGGCCCGAGGTGGCCATGCACACGCCGACCTTGCCGGTGGCCTGGGCGTAGCCGGTCGCGGCGTGGCCCGCGCCCTGCTCGTGGCGGACCAGGATGTGACGGACCTTGGTGGAGTCCATCATCGGGTCGTACGCGGGGAGGATGGCACCGCCGGGGATGCCGAACACCGTGTCGGCCCCCACTTCCTCGAGAGAACGGATGAGGGACTGCGCGCCCGTGACGTGCTCAACGGTGGCGGACGTCGGTCCGCCGCTACGGGCCCGCGGCTGCGGGTGGTGGGCCCCGGTGGCCTGCTCGGTCATCGACATTCTCTTCTCGAAGCTGAGGGTTTTTGCGAGGGTTTGAGAGGTTCCAGTGCAACAAAAAACCCCTCGTGCCGTGAGGCAAGCGAGGGGAGCGCGTCGGGAGGGGTCCGCAGGGCCTTCATAGCTCTGCTCAGCCGACGCGCTTTCCAAGTACGAGAATTCGGGTGCGCATGGCAATGACCCTCCCCCCGGCGTGCTATCACTGTCAAGTGGGTGGGACGCGCGTCTCATTATTTGAGCCATTGCGGGCAGGGAACGCGCCACCCGTGAGGGCCGGCAGAGCGATCCCGCCGGGCACCGGGAACTCGTCTCGCACCAGCGCGCGGCGCAGCCGGTACTCGTCCAGAGGCCCGGAGAAAGCCATGCCCTGGCCGTGCGTACAGCCCATGGCGCGCAGTGCCAGCACCTGCTCCGGCACGTCGACACCGTCGGCCACGGACTGCATACCGAGGTCGCAGGCGATCCGCAGCAGCCCGGCGGTGATCTTGTGCAGCCGGGCGGACTCGACGACGCCCTCCACCAGACCCCTGTCCAGTTTCAGTACGTCCACGGGGAGGCGGCGCAGTGCGTTGATGGCGGCGTAACCGCTGCCGAAGCCGTCCAGCGCGATCCGTACGCCGAGTCTGCGCAGCGAGACGAGCCGCAGCTCCAGATCGTCGAAGGAGATCCGCGGATCGCTGTCGGCGAGCTCGATGACCAGCGCGCCCGAGGGAAGCCCGTGCCGGATGAGGAGGGCCTCGATGGAGCCGAGCGGCAGGGACTTGTCCAGCAGGCGGCGGGCCGACATACGGACCGATACGGGCACCCGGTGGCCGAGGTTGCCGCGCTCCGCGGCCTGTGCCACGGCCTCCTCGAGCAGCCAGCGGCCGAGCTCGGCGGTGCGGTCCGTGTCGTCGGCGACCCGCAGGAATTCGGCCGGAGTGAAGAGGATGCCCTGGGCGGAGCGCCAGCGGGCCTGCGCGGCGACGGCGTCGATCCGGCCGGTGGCGAGGCTCACCACGGGCTGGTGGAGCAGCGCGAATTCGCCTTCGTGCAGGGCGCTGCGGAGCCGGGCGTCCAGTTCCGTGCGGCGCACCACCTCGGCCTGCATCTGTGGTGCGTACAACTCGACGCGGTCCTTGCCGGCGGCCTTGGCGCGGTACATGGCGAGGTCGGCGTTACGCATCAGGTCGGTGGGGGTGATGGCGGGCTCGGCGAAGGCCACCCCGATGGAGGCGGCCACGCGTACGTCGTTGCCGTCGAGGAGGTACGGCTGGGAGAGGGTGAGCCGCAGCCGGTCGGCGATCTCACGGACCTGGAACTCGCGGGCCGACTGGTCGCGGGTGCCGTCGCCGACGATGAGGGCGGCGAACTCGTCGCCACCGAGGCGGGCCGCGGTGTCCCCGGCCCGTACCGAGTCCTGGAGGCGGCGGGCCGCCTGGATCAGCAGCTCGTCGCCGGCCTGGTGGCCGAGGCGGTCATTGACTCCCTTGAAGCCGTCGAGGTCGATGAAGAGCACGGCCGTGCCCTGGTCGCCGGCGCGGCGGCCGGTCAGGGCCTGGCGGACCCGCTCGGTGAACAGGGCGCGGTTGGGCAGGTCGGTGAGCGGGTCGTGCTCGGCGTTGTGCTGCAACTGCGCCTGGAGGCGGACCCGTTCGGTGACATCGCGGCTGTTGAAGATCAGGCCGCCCTGGTGGCGGTTGACCGTGGACTCCACATTGAGCCAGTCGCCGGTGCCCGACTTGAAGCGGCACTCGATCCGGGTGGTCGGCTCCTCGGCCGGCGCCGCGGCCAGAAACCGGCGCACCTCGAGGACCACACGGCCGAGATCTTCGGGGTGGATGAGCGATGCGAGCTCGGAGCCGATGAGATCTTCGGCCTCGCGGCCGTAGACGCCGGAGGCGGCGGGGCTGACATAGCGCAGTATCCCGGTCGGGGCGGCGATCATGATGACGTCGCTCGAGCCCTGCACCAGCGAGCGGAAGTGGTTCTCCTTCTGCGCCAGTTCATGGGTGAGGGCGATGTTGTCGAGGAGCATGATGCCCTGCCGGACGACCAGGGCGAGCACGACGGTGCAGCCGGTGAGGACGACGACCCGGTCGACACGGCGGCCCTCGATGACGTTGTAGAGGATGCCGAGGGTGCAGACGGCAGCGGCGAGATACGGCGTGAGGGCGGCGAGCGAGCCCGCGACGGGGCGGCTCGGGTGGCGCGGCCCACGCTGGGGCCGCGCGGTCTCGACCGTGCGGCGCGCGCCCCAGGGGGCGTACGCGAGCAGCAGCGAACCCGAGAACCAACCGGCGTCGAGGAGCTGGCCGGAGCGGTAGCTCTCCCGCAGCAGCGGTGAGGTGAACAGGGCGTCGCACAGGACGGTCAGCGCGAGGGCGGCGATGGCGGTGTTGATCGCGGAGCGGTTGGTGGCCGAGCGCCGGAAGTGAAGCGCGAGAACCATGCTGACCAGCACGATGTCCAGCAGCGGATAGGCGAGGGCGAGCGCGGCCGGGGCCACGCTCTCGCCCTGGACGTGCGCGGTGTGCGCGAGCGCGAGGCTCCAGGAGAGTGTCAGCAGCGAGCCGCCGATCAGCCAGGCGTCCAGCGCGAGACAGACCCAGCCGGCCCTGGTGACCGGACGCTTGGCGAGGACGAGCAGGCCGACGATGGCGGGCGGCGCGAAGCAGAGGAAGAACAGATCGGCGATGCAGGGGCTCGGCACCTCGCGGCCCAGCACGACCTCGTACCACCCCCAGATCGCGTTGCCACCGGCGGCCATGGCGGAGGAGAGCGCGAACAGCAGCCACGCGGGCCTGAAACGGCTGTGCCTCGCGCGGGCGTAGAGGAAGCAGGAGACGGCTGCGATCAGGGCGGCGGCGCTCAGGCCGAAATCGCCCATGACCAGGGCCAGTTCGCGCGAGCCCCAGCCGAAGGCGGCACCGACGCCGTAGCCGGCGCAGATGGCTGCCAGGACAAGCTTGGAGACCAGCCTCGTACTGTCTCCGCCGTCCACGACCGCCTGCCGGGCCATGAGCGCCCCCAGGGCGCTCACCGGGCCGCTCCGCGGGGCGTCGCCGTCCTGCGGGGCGTCGTACGGGGAGTCGTACGGGGAGTGGTCGTCCTACGGGGCGCCGCGTCCGGTGCGACCGTCATCGGATCGGGTCTGCGCTTCGCAGCGTGCGAGGGTGGTCGGCGGCGGCCCCGCCGCGTCGGATGTTTCGCCCAGTGGCCGTACATCGCCCGTCGCCCCCCTCGAAGTCTGATCGACAGTCAGGTCGCGTTGCAGCACCGCCCCTTGCCCGGTGCAGTCCCCCGGTCGGGACGATACACCAGTCTCGTCACTCAGGGACATAGTCCCTCTACTCTCCGTGACGATCAGGAGGAGTATCAGCACACGACGCATCCGAGTGACTTCATAGAGTGCACGCTGCGCGCGGGCGAGAGGTTCACTACCGGGTCGTGAACACCACGTTGTGCATCGGCTCCGCGGCGGCGAACCGGGTGAGTTGCGCGGCGAGCAGCCGCTTGGCGCGCGGCATGAACGCCGAGGTGGAGCCGCCCACATGGGGGCTGATGAGGACACCGGGGGCGTGCCAGAGCGGGTGGCCGGCGGGCAGCGGCTCCGGGTCGGTGACGTCGAGAGCTGCGGTGATGCGTCCGCTCTCGACCTCGGCGAGCAGCGCCTTGGTGTCGACCACCGGGCCGCGGGCGACGTTCACCAGCAGCGATCCGTCCTTCATCCGGGCCAGGAAACCGGCATTCACCAGGCCTCGGGTCTGCTCGGTGAGCGGAGTGGAGAGGATCACGACGTCCGCCTCGGGGAGCAGGGTGGGCAGCTCGGTGAGTGCGCGCACTTCACCGCGCTCCGTGGCGCGGGCAGAGCGCGCGACGCGCGCCACCCGCGCGCATTCGAAGGGTGCGAGCCGGTCCTCGATGGCGGCACCGATCGATCCGTACCCGACGATGAGCACCGACTTGTCGGCGAGCGCAGGATAGAAACCGGACCGCCATTCCTCCTTGTCCTGGCCGCGTACGAATCCGGGAATGCCGCGCAGGGAGGCCAGGATCAGGGTGAGGGTGAGCTCGGCGGTGGAGGCCTCGTGGACGCCCTTGGCATTGCACAGGCGTACGCCGGCGGGCAGCGAGCCGAGTCCGGGCTCCACATGATCGATCCCGGCGGAGAGGGTCTGGACGACGCGTACGGACGTCATCGCGGCCAGCGGACGGACCGCGACCTCGGTGCCCTTCATGTACGGGACGGCGTAGAAGACACAGTCGGCGGGATCGGCGGGAAAGTCCGGGCCACCGTCCCAATGAAGGTAGTTGAGGCCCGATTCCGAGGGAGCGGGCAGTCCTTCGAACTCGTCGGCCGGAATCGGGAGCCACACGTCTGCAGTCATGGTCAGGAGGCTATGCGAAGTGCCGCGGTCCGCATTGGTTAGTTTGGTCAGCGGCCAAGGGAGGGGTACGGGCAGTTGGAGCGCAGGACAATCGGTGCGGCGGCCCTCGTAGCGGGTGCTATCGGGCTCGGCTGTATGCCGATGAGCTGGGCATACAGCGGCTCTCAGCAACGCGGGGACCGGTCGCTGCGTACGGTGCACGCCGCGCTCGACGCCGGCTCGAGCCTGCTGGACACGGCCGACATGTACGGGCCCTTCACCAATGAGCTGCTGCTCGGCAGGGTGCTGAAGGAGCGGCGGGCGGAGGCGTTCGTTTCGACGAAGGTCGGGCTGCTCGTCGGCGAACAGCATGTGGTCGCCAATGGACGGCCCGGGTATGTGAAGCGGGCGTGCGACGCCTCGCTGCGCCGGCTGCAGACCGATGTGATCGACCTCTATCAGCTGCACCGGGCGGATCCGGAAGTACCGGTCGAGGAGACCTGGGGCGCGATGGCAGAGCTGGTGAGCGCCGGGAAGGTGCGGGCGCTGGGAATGTGCGCGGTGGGGGCACGGGCTTCGCGCCGGTCCGGAGCGCATCTGCACGAGGGAACGATCCGGCAGCTGGAACGGGTGCAGCAGGTGTTCCCGGTGAGTGCCGTGCAGGCCGAGCTGTCGGTGTGGTCGCCGGAGGCGCTGGAGCGGCTGCTGCCGTGGTGCGAGGCGCGCGGGGTGGGGTTCCTGGCGGCGATGCCGCTGGGGAACGGGTTCCTGACGGGGACGCTGACGCCGGGGCAGGGCTTCGAGCCGGATGATGTGCGGGCGCGGCATCCGCGGTTCACGGCGGAGATGATGGCGGCGAACCAGCCGGTGGTGGCGGGGCTGCGGCGGATCGCGGAGCGGCACGGTCCTGGGACGACTCCGGCGCAGGTGGCGCTGGCGTGGGTGCTGGGACGGGGGCGGAGTGTGGTGGCGGCGCCGGGGGCGAAGCGCGCGGAGTGGGCGGTGGAGAACGCGGCCGCGGCGGAGCTGGAGCTGACGGCGTACGACCTGGCGGAGATCGCGGGGCTGCCGCCGGCGCGGGGTTCCTGGGAGTGAGTGGGCGCACCTGCGTTTTCTCGGAAGATCTTGCCGCAATTCGCTCTCGGGACTTCTTCGCGGAATTTCTTCTCGGAAGATCGGGAACCTGAACGGCCGCTGCGGTGTAAGAACAGTAGTCAGGCAGCCGGCCGGACAGACAGCTCGGAAGGCTGTCGACCAGACAGCTCGAGCAGCCGTCGAAAGGATCAGAACTGTGCAACGTCCTGCTGTGACGGCCTTACTGGCCGCTGCCGTGCTTCTCCTCGCGGCCGGGTGCTCGTCCGGTGAGGACAAGACGCCCACCGGCCGGACGGGGTCGACGTCCGCCACCGGGGCGCCCTCCGCCTCGAGCGGCTCACCAAGTCCCAAGGGGCCGCCCGCGAAGGGCTCGGTGAAGGTGGTGTCCACGCTGACCGAGGGGCTGAAGTCGCCATGGGGTGTGGCCGCCCTGCCGGACGGCGATCTGCTGGTCGCGTCGCGCGACGAGGGGACCATCAGCCGGGTCGACGTCGAGAGCGGAAAGAAGACCGTGATCGGCTCGGTGCCGGGGGTCGCGCCAGGAGGCGAGGGCGGCCTGATGGGCCTGGCCCTCTCGCCGTCGTTCGCCTCGGACCATCAGGTGTACGCCTACTTCACCACCGAGTCGGACAACCGCATCGCACGCATGCTGTACGACGAGAAGAAGCCGTCCGGGCAGCAACTGGGCGCGCCGGACACGGTGTTGCGAGGCATTCCCAAGGGCGTCAGGCACAACGGCGGGCGGATCGCTTTCGGCCCGGACAAGATGCTCTACGCGGGCACGGGCGAGACGGGTGACACCGGGCTCGCACAGGACAAGAAGTCGCTGGGCGGCAAGATCCTGCGGATGACACCGGACGGCCAGCCGGTGCACGGCAATCCGGAGGCCGACTCCGTCGTCTACTCCTACGGTCACCGCAATGTGCAGGGCCTTGCCTGGGACGCCGACAAGCGGCTGTGGGCGTCGGAGTTCGGTCAGGACACCTGGGACGAGCTGAATCTGATCGAGCCCGGCAAGAACTACGGCTGGCCCGACGCGGAGGGCAAGGCCGGCAAGCCCGGGTTCGTCGACCCGGTGGCCCAGTGGAAGACGGCGGACGCCTCGCCGAGCGGTATCGCCTACGCCGAAGGATCGATCTGGATGGCGTCACTGAAGGGCGAGCGGCTCTGGCGGATTCCCTTGGCGGGCGCGGAACCCTCGGCCGCGCCCCAGTCGTTCCTCATAGGGAAGTACGGCCGCCTGCGCACGGTTCTGTCGGCGGGCGGCGACAAGGTCTGGCTCGTCACCAGCGAGACGGACACCCGGGGCACACCTCAGCCGGGGGACGACAAGATCCTCCAGCTGGAGGTGAAGTGAAGGGGTGAACAGCTGGTGTTCAACGTCTTCGAGGAGTTCTTCGCGCCGGGCCGCAAGCACACCGACGAGGAACACAACCGGCTCGCCCTGACCAGGACCGACGTGGGCGACAACGACCCGAGCCGCGGCCCGATAGACCTGGCATCGGGGAAGGTCACCGTCCGCGCGCCGGAGGAGCAGCCGCCGGGCGGCGCGTGAGAGCGGCGGTCAGGCAGAGTTCTCCTTGGTCAGGCCGAGGTCTCCTGCCATTCCTCCACCGGGATCGGGAAGAGGCGCAGGCGGTGAGCCATCGCCGCCGCCTCACCGCGGCCCGAGACGCCGAGCTTGGCCAGGATGTTGGAGACGTGGACACTCGCCGTCTTGGGGGAGATGTACAGCTCCTCGGCGATCTGACGGTTGCTGCGGCCCGCCGCCACCAGGCGCAGTACGTCCTCTTCGCGACGTGTCAGTCCCAGCGCGGGTCCGGCCGCCGCGGCGTCCGAAGGCGCCGGATCGTCGGTCAGCTGGATGCGGGCACGCTGGGCGAGCAGCGCGATGTCCTCGGCCAGGGGGCGCGCGCCCAGCTGCCGGGCGGTGGCATGGGCCAGGCGCAGCAGTTCGGCTGCCTGCGCCCGATCCGACTGCAGCAGGGCCTCCGCCCAGCGGTGGCGGACCCTCGCCAGGTCGTACGGGCGGTCCAGCGGTTCGAAGGCCGCGCCGGCTTCCGCCCAGTCCAGCGCCGTGTCCTCGCCGGCGGCGCGCAGCAGTTCCGCACGGACCCACCGTTCGTGCGCCACCCACACCGGCACTGCGGTGACCAGGCCGCGGGCCGCCTTGCGTATCCGCTCCAGCACCTCGGCACGGCCCGGTTCCGCGGCCGGCAGGCCGCGTGTATCGGCCTCCAGCGTGGCCGCGGCGCGCAGCAGCGGCCAGGCGTACCGCTGGGTGCCCGGCGGGAAGCCCGCCGTCGCCGCGCGCTCGAACTCCGCCCGGGCGTCCAGCACCCGGCTCTGCGCGGCGGCGATGCTGAGCGCGACCGTGCCCAGGGGCAGGATGCACTGTGGCATCGGGTCATGGGGCCCGAAGTGGGCGCGTGCCGCCTCCAGTTGTTGGGTCGCGGTGGCCACATCGCCCCGGGCGAGTGCCAGGACGGCGCAGCGGGCGGCGCCGTATCCGCGCGGCTTGGGGCTCAGCGCGATGCGCAGCGCCCGTTCCGCGGCCTCGACCGCCTCGTCCCAGCGGCCGAGCGAGTCATACGACTCGGACAGGTTCCCGGAGATCCACGCCTCGGTGTCCAACAGGCCGTAGGTGCGGGAGAGTTCGATGCCCTCGGCGAGGATGTCCACCGCCTCGGCGGAGCGGCCGACGCCTTCCAGCACGGACGGAAGATTCACATGGGTGCGGCCCACGTGCGAGGGCAGATCGAGGGCGACGGCCCGTTCCTTGACCGCGTACATCTCCGTGAGCCCGCCGTCGACGTTGCCCGCGTCGACCATGAGGCTGCCGAGCGTGAGACGGGCGCGGAGTTCGATGTCCTCCTCGCCGACCATCCGCGCGTACTCGACGGCGCGCTCGGCCGTCGCCAGGCTGCCGGGGCCCGGATTGTGCACCATGCCCCAGCTTGCAGCTTCTGCGAGCACCTCCGCGTGGACGGCGGACGGCGGCAGTCCGCGGACCAGCTGTTGCGCGGTCCCCAGTTCCGCCCAGCCGTCACCGCGGCCCAGGGACGAGACCAACCGGGAGCGCTGGACCGAGAACCAGGCGGTGCGGAGCGGGTCGTTCTCCGCCTCCGCCAGCCGCTGAGCCCGCTTGGTGATCTTCAGCGCCCGTTCGCGCTCACCGCAGAGCCGGCCCGCGACGGACGCCTCCGCCATCAGGTCGAGATAGCGCAGCGGTGTGGTGGCGGGATCGCAGCCGCACGGCGGATAGACCTCCGCGTAGTCGACGGGACGCAGCTCGGCCCGGACCTCGTCGGGCGCGCTGTCCCACAGCTCCATCGCCCGGCCCAGCAGCCGCAGTTGCTCGGAATAGGCGTGCCGTCGCCGTGCCTCGACCGAGGCGCTGAGCACGGCGGGCAGAGCCTTGGCCGCATCGTGCGCGTGGTACCAGTACGTGGCGAGCCGCATCGCGCGCTCGTCTTTCCGCACCAGGGACGGGTCGGCCTCCAGTGCCTCCGCAAAGTGACGGTTGAGCCGGGAACGCTCCCCCGGCAGCAGATCGTCGCTGACGGCCTCGCGGGCGAGCGAATGCCGGAAGCGGTAGCCGTCCCCGTCGGGCGTGGCCAGCAGGATGTTCGCGCCGACCGCGGCCCGCAGCGCCTCGATGAGGTCGTCCTCGCACAGCCGGGCGACGGCGAGCAGCAGCCCGTACTCGACCGTCGAACCGCCCTCGGCGACGATTCGTGCCGCCCGCTGTGCGTCCTCGGGCAGCGCCTCGATGCGTACGAGAAGGATGTCGCGCAGGGATTCCGGCAGGCCGGTGGGGCAGTCGTCGGCGATGCTGCAGGCGAGCTCCTCGACAAAGAAGGCGTTGCCGTCCGAGCGCTCGAAGACCCGGTCCACCATGGCCGGTTCGGGTTCGACGGCGAGGATCCCGGCCATCTGGTGGTGAACCTCGCTGCGGTTGAAGCGGGTCAGGTCGATGCGCTGGACGGTGCGCATCCGCTCGAGCTCGGCCAGGAAGGGCCGCAGCGGGTGGCGCCGGTGGACGTCGTCGGAGCGGTAGGTCGCGATCACGACGAGCCGGCCGCGGTGCAGTGTGCGGAAGAGATAGGCGAGGAGGTGCCGGGTGGAGGCGTCGGCCCAGTGCATGTCCTCGAGCACCAGGACGACGGTGCGGTCGGTGGCGATCCGCTCCAGCAATCGCGCCGTGAGTTCGAAGAGGCGGGCCATGCCCTCCTCGTCGTGCTGGCTGGGCTCTCTGCGGGTGCTCTCCCCCAGCTCCGGCAGCAGCCGCGCCAGCTCGTCCTCCTGGCCCGCGGCGGCCGCGGACAGCTCCTTCGGCACCTGCCGGTGCAGGGCGCGCAGGGCGGTTGAGAAGGGCGCGAACGGAAGTCCGTCCGCGCCGATCTCGACACAGCCGCCGACCGCGACGACGGCCTCGCGGCGGCATGCCTCGGCGAGTAGTTCCTCGACGAGGCGGGTCTTGCCGACCCCGGCCTCACCACCGAGGAGCAACGCCTGCGGCTCGCCCGCGCCGGCGCGGGCGAGCGCATCGGTGAGCTTGGCCAGTTCGCCGGCGCGGCCGACGAACACCGGGCTGACGGACCTGGTCTCCACGTCGCCGAGCATCGCACAACCGTCCGACACCGTGGCACCCTTTTTGATCGGGACGACAGTCATCTCGCGAGGCCAGCCACTTCACGCGGCGCGCGTGTAGCGGGCGCTGTCGGGACTCACCCGGCCCTCCGCGTCCTTGGCGGCCCGCCTCGCGGCGCGGCGGGCCTTGCGTACCTGGCGCACCAGCCGCTGGGTGTCGGCCTCGCGGATCAGGTCGGCCCGGCGGTACTGCTGGAGCTCGTACTCGAACATCTCGTACTCCCTGGTGAAGAGTTCTTCCGGCGTCTTGCGATGCCTCAACTCTCGTCTCCCAGGGGGTCCTGCCACATCGGGCGAGTGCCGCATCTTCGCGGGGGTGGGGGCCTTAGACGTACCGGAATGCGTACGCCGACGGCCTAAGGCCCCGCCACCTCGGGCCTTATGGAGCGCCTGGGCCTCAGTGCCGTACCGGAGGCTGCTCGTCAATATGAGGCTGCTCGTACAGATGGGGAGTGGTGGTGCTCAGAGGTACGAAGCCGAGCCGCTGCAGGATCGGCCGGCTCTGGCTGGAGGCGTCGACCTGCAGGAAGCGGTAGCCGTTCGCGGCGGCGATACGGGCCCGGTGGGCGACCAGGGCCCGGTAGATACCCCGGCCCCGCCAGGCGGCCAGGGTGCCGCCGCCCCAGAGACTGGCGAACTCGGTGCCCGGGTGCAGCTCCATACGCGCCGCGCACACAGGCAGGTCACCGGCCATCGCGACGGTCATCGTGACCGAGTCCGGAGTCTGTGCCAGTTGCGCGAGGAGCTGTTCGCGCAGGCGGGCGCTGCTCGTACCGAACGCCTGCTCGTGCACATCGGCGATGAGATCCACGCCGGCCCGATCGGTGACCGGTTGCAGCCGGACTCCCTCCGGGAGGTCGACGGCGGTGGGCAGGTCGCGGATCTCGGCGACCATCACCGTCTCCTCGGGCTCGGGTGTGAAGCCTGCTGCCCGCAACCGTGCGCCGAGGTCTTCGGGCCGGTCGTAGGCGTACAGCTTCCACTCGAAGTCGCGGCCCAGGGAGGCGAAGTACCGCACCTGCTCGGCGATCGCCGCATCGGCCGTGGCCGGGTCGAGGCCGGACCAGACGATGCCGTTCCAGTCTCCGTCGGCACCGACCTGCCGCACGACGTCGCCGACCCGTTCGACGCGCGCGCCGGAGTCATCGGGGTCGTCGGCGCGGGTGCGCCGCCGCATCTGGTCGTCGAACAGGGTGAGCGCCGCGTCGTGATCCATCCGCACATTGCAGCAGTGGGCGGACCGTGAGCACCAATGGTTTAAGCGCCCCAGGGGCTACTGAGAACCGGCGCTGGGCAGGCCCAGGAAGAGGTCGAAGTACATGCCGGCGGAGACGATCAGCCCCAGGACACCGAGTACGACTCCGGCCACAGCGAAGGCCCGTACCCAGCCGGCCTTCTGCGGCCAGGCGAGTACGGCCACGCCGACGATCAGCGCGAGCAGCGCGAAGATGCCGTTGACCAGAGCGGTGGTGTGCCAGGCGTCGCCGTAGACCGCGGAGATCTGCTGGGCCGGGGTGCCGCCCTGCGAGGTCTTGATCTGTCCGATGAGCGTCTGCCGCTCGGCGGCGATCTTCCCGACCCAGCTGCCGCTGAGCGCCACGACGCCGAGACCGGCCGCGACGACGGCCCCGGCGGCGGCTCCGACACCGGAGGGCGTGTGAGGCGCCTCCTGGGCGTCGCCGTCCGTCTCGTTGTCCTCCGCGGCGGCGTTCTCGTCGGCCGCGGGTCCGGCGGGCCCAGCGGCCCCGGCCGGCTCGGCGGCGGCCTTGTCCGTCGCCTCGGGCGCCTCGGTCACATCGGTCGCGTCGGTGGTCTTTTTGGTCTCTGTGGTCTCGGTGGGGTTCATGCGCCGCACGCTAGGTGGCCTGTCTGAGAGTCCCCTTAACGACCGGCCCGCCACTCAGGAGCCAGCACCGACCAGACCTCCATGTCGTGCCGTACGCCCTTGTACAGGTAGCTCTCCCGCAGCACTCCGTCCCGCGTCATCCCCAGCCGCTTGGCGACATTGACGCTGGCCGTGTTCGCAGCGGACGCCACCCACTCGACGCGGTGCATCCCGCGCTCCTCCACCGCCCAGTCGATCAGCACCCGGGTGGCGCGCGTGACCAGACCACGCCCCGCGGCGGACGGCTCCAGCCAGCAGCCGGCCTCGCAGTTGCCCGAGGCGGCGTCGAAGGTCCGGAACAGCACACCGCCGACGAGCGTCCCGTCGAGCCAGATTCCATGGATCCGGCCGGTGTCCGCGGCCTGTTTCTCGGCGTACGACTGGAGGAAGGCGCGCGCCGATTCGACATCCGTGCAGAGCGCGGCGAGCCCGATGTACTGGCCGATGAAGTCCCGTCCGCGGTCCATGTGGGCGAAGAACTCCTCGGCCCGCCACGGTTCCAGGGGACGCAGTTCCGCTCCGGCGTCACCCAGCGATATCGCGAACATTCCTCATCCTCCGGCCGGTTACGGCACGAGCTGTGCTTCTTCGCTCGCGCGATGCACAGAGATCTTCGCATGGGCCCGGCACTCGGGCGGTTCGATGCTGATCCGCGGCAGCCATCGGTCCAGCCGGCGCGGCAGCCACCAGTTCGCGCCGCCCAGCATGTGCATGAGCGCGGGCACCAGGAGCGTACGCAGGAGGAACGCGTCCAGCGCGACCGCGGCCGCGAGGGCGATACCGAACATCGCGATGACCCGGTCGCCGCTGAGTACGAAGGCGAGGAAGACCGAAATCATGATCACGGCCGCGGAGTTGATCACGCGGCTGGTCTCGGCGAGGCCGACCCGTACCGCCCGCCGGTTGTCGCCGGTCTCCAGCCACTCCTCGTACATCCGGCTGACCAGGAAGACCTGGTAGTCCATGGAGAGCCCGAAGAGCACCGAGACCATGATCACCGGGAGGAAGGGCTCGATCGGGCCCGCACTGCCCAGCCCCAGCAGCTCGCTCCCCCAGCCCCACTGGAAGATCGCGACGACGATCCCGAAGGACGAGGCGACGGCGGCCACATTCATCGCGGCGGCCTTCAGCGGAATGCCGATGGAGCGGAAGGCGAGCAGCAGCAGGAGACAACCCAGCGCGATGACGACGCCGACGAAGAGCGGCAGCTTGCCGACGATGATCCCGGCGAAGTCGTCGTAGCTCGCGGTCACGCCGCCGACGTGGACCACCAGCGAGGTGCCGTCCGTGGCGGGCGGCAGGACGTCCGTGCGCAGTCGCTCGACCAGTTCGCTGGTCGACTGCGACTGGGGTGCGGAGTCCGGTACGACGGTGAGGACTGCGGTGTCGGCGCTGCCGTTGTACGTGACCGGGCCGACGGACTCGATGCCTTCGGCGCCGCGCAGGGCGTTGGGCAGCTTGGCCATGGCGAGCCGGTCGTCCGCGCCGTCGAGATGGGCAACGAGGGTGAGCGGCCCGTTGACGCCGGGCCCGAAGCCGTCCCGCATCAGGTCGTACGCCTGGCGGGTGGTGGACGAGGACGGGCCGTTGCCCTGGTCCGAGGTGCCGAGGTGGAGCGAGAGCGTCGGCACGGCCAGCAGCAGCATGACCACCGCGGCGACCGTTCCCAGCAACTTGGGATATCGCTCCACGAACGTGGCCCAGCGCGCGGCGAAGCCGGTCGGCAGCTCGGGCTGCGGACCGTGCTCGATCAGCTGTCGGCGTTCGCGCCGGCTCAGCGCGCGCATCCCGATGAAGGACAGCAGCGCGGGCAGCAGGGTCACGGACGCGGCCACGGTGAGTACGACGGTGAGACAGGCGGCGATCGCAACACCGTTGAGGAAACTGAGGCGCAGGATGAGCATGCCGAGCAGGGCGATGCAGACGGTGGCGCCGGCGAAGACGACGGCGCGTCCGGTGGTGGCGACGGCGTTCCGGGCCGCTTCGGCGACCGGCAGTCCGCGCCGCAGGCCCTTGCGGTGTCTGGTGACGATGAACAGCGCATAGTCGATGCCGACGCCGAGCCCGATCAGCATGCCGAGCATCGGTGCGAAGTCGGCGACGGTCATCACATGGCCGAGGAGCACGATGCCCGCGTACGCCGTGCCGACCGACACCAGCGCGGTGGCGATGGGCAGCAGGCAGGCGGCGAGTGAACCGAAGGCGAGGAGGAGGACGACGGCGGCGACGGCCACGCCGACGATCTCGGCCATGTGCGCGCCCGGCGCTTCGGTGAGCGCGATGGCGCTGCCGCCGAGCTCGACCTGAACCCCGTCGGCCTGTGCGGCCTTCGCTGTCGCGACGACAGCTTCGGCCCGCGCCTTGGAAATGCCGTCGGCCTGCTGGTCGAAGGTGACGGTGGCGTACGCGGTGTGCCCGTCGGAGCTGATCCGCCGGACGCCCTCGGCTCCGTACGGGCCGGCGACGGAGGCGATCCCGTCGAGCTCGGCGACGTCGTGGAGCATCTCGGACATGCGCTGCTCGACGCCGGCGGAGCGGACGCTGCCGGCGTCGGTGTGCCAGACGATGGTGTCGCTGTCACCGCCCCGGCCGTGGAAGCCCTCCTCGAGAAGGGCGGTGGCGCGGCCGGATTCGGTGCCCGGGACTTCGTAGTCGTTGGAGTACGCGGCTCCTGCGAAGACCGCCGCGGTCGCTACGCCGACGAGGGCGAGCAGCCAGAGAAGCACGGCAACGAGGCGGTGCGTGATGCACCATCGGGCGATGGCTGCCAACGCGGTTGCTCCCTGGATGGTTCGTGGATCTTTGACCGGGAACAGCCCGCAAAGAACTCATGATCTACAAAGATACACTCTGACAGTCAATCATGATTCTTTGCCCCTTTCGTGTCCTTACTCACAGTTGTGCGCGGAAGCCCGGGCCATAGGTCCCGAACTCCCGCGCACCACCGGCGTACAGGCGCTTTCTCAGCCCGAGACGCTCGCGCGCCCGTTCTCGATATGCCCCATCAGTCGGCGGCGGAAGGCGGGGTCGCGGTCAGTGGTCACCTCGATGTCGTACCAACCGTGCGCGTCGGCCGCCGAGTGCACGACGGTGCGGCTGCGGCAGGCCTTGACCGTGATCGTGCGCGTCCAGTCGCCGAGGTCGGCCTCGTCGACGTAGCCGAGCGGGCGGACGGTGAAGGTGACCGGCTGGGCGCCGTCGTTGCGCAGGGTGAGATGCACATCGCGGTCGTGATGGTCGATGTGCGAGGAGACCTCCGCGCGAACCTCCGAACGGCCCTGCACGCCGCCCTTGGCGCTGCCGGCGAACTCACGGCGGAAGCCGTTCGGCCCGGTGATCGTGAAGCGGTAGGCGTCCTTGGTAAGGGGCACGGTCCACCGCGCACTGCCCCTTACGTCCTTGTGCTGCGGGACGGGGAACTCACCGCCGTACGGATAGAGCGCGAAGTGCGCGCTCGCGCGCCCGCTGTTGCTGAGTGACACGGTGAAGGCGCCGCCCGAGACCTTGCCGTGCGCGTCGGGTTGGTACGGCAGGGGACGCGCGGGCCGGGTGCCCTCCTCCTGTACGGGCATGTGCTGCACCAGAGGTGGCACGGGCCGCCAGCGCCCGGTGAAGGGCGGTACCGCCCCCGGCTGCTCCACCTCGGGCTGCGGCCTGCCGCGCCGGAAGTCGAAGGCGGAGGTCAGATCGCCGGTGACCGCGCGCCGCCACGGGGTGATGTTGGGCTCCTCGACGCCTGTCCACTTCTCGAGAAGCCGGATCACCGAGGTGTGGTCGAACACCTCGGAGCAGACATAGCCGCCGACCGACCAGGGCGAGACGACGAGCATCGGCACGCGGACACCGAGCCCGGTCGGCAGCCCCTGCCAGCGCTCGTCCTTGTTGTCGACGGGCGGCACGGGCGGCGGGACATGGTCGAAGAAGCCGTCGTTCTCGTCGTAGTTGATGAGGACGACGGTGTGCCGCCACACGTCGGGGTGCGAGCCGAGGGCATCCAGCACCTTGTAGACGAGCGAGGCGGAGGCGATGGGCGAGGAGGAGCCGGGGTGCTCGGAGTCGATCGCGGACGGCACCAGGTACGACACCTCGGGGAGCTTGCCCGCGGCCACATCGGCCCGGAAGTGCTCGGCGAGGCCACCGGTCTCCACCCGCCGCAGCCCCCGCTCGAAGAGCGACCGCTCGCTCCTGCTCAGCGTCGCCACGCCCTCCTCGAGCGCCGCGAGCAGCCGTGCGCGCTCGGCGGCGTCCTCGGTCTCGCGCACCTTGGCGTAGAAGGCCTCCATGTAGGTGAAGTCGCCGGCCTTCGCCAGCGCCTTGCGCGCGATCTTCTTGAAGCTGGTGAAGAACTCGATGTTGTTGTCGGTGAAGTTCTCCCACTCGGTGTACGTCTTCCAGGACCGGCCGGCCTTCTCGAGCCGCTCCGCGTAGGTGGGCCAGGGGTAGCCGGGGTGGGTGCCCTCGTCGTACGCGGCGTTCGTCACCGCCCGGCTGCCGTCGGCCTCGTTCCCGGTGCAGCCGCTCCACAGATGGTTGCGGTTCGGGCTCGTCGACGTATGCGTCGAGGAGTGGTAGGCGTCGCAGATGGTGAAGGTGTCCGCGAGCTCGTAGTGCAGGGGCAGGTCACGGCGGTCGTAGTACGCCATGGTCGCGGCGGTCTTCGCGGAGACCCACCCGTCCATCCATCCGTCGTGCCAGGCCTTGGCGCCGCCCTCCCAGGAGTGGTCGAGTGCGCCTATGTACTGGAGGTCCTTCTTCTGCGCCTCGGCGGCGTCGCGCACCGGGAAGGGCAGCACGGTGCGCAGCGGGCCGGGCTGCTCGAAGACCGGCTTTCCGGACGGGAGCTCAATGGCGTTGCGGTCGCCGAAGCCGCGGACGCCGCGCAGGGTTCCGAAGTAGTGGTCGAACGACCGGTTCTCCTGCATGAGGATCACCACGTGCCTGACCGACCGCAGACCGCCCGACTGGGGCTCCGCGGCCAGCGCGGCCTGCAGGGACGGCGGCAGCAGCGAACCGGCCGCCGCCGCGCCGATGGCGCCTCCGCCGAGTGCGAACAGGCGCCGCCGTGAAATGTCCGTGGCCAAGTGATCCTCCCGATTCCGGTGTTACCGCCCGGAACGTAATGAGTCCGGATGACTTGGGGAAGTCCCAGGGACATCGTGTCGGTGAACGTCCAAGAGCCCGTGCGAAGAGTCCAAGCCGGGGTCGGGAAGCGGCTGGTCAGAGGCTGCCGTGTTGGGCGGGCGGCCCGCGTCATCCAGCACCGTGCCAGGTTCGGTGACCGGCTCGGTGACCGGCTCGGTGACCGGCTCGGTGACCGGCTCGGTGACCGGCTCCAGGCCCCCGGACCCGGCGACTTTCGGCCACGGCCTCGATTCCCGAGCCCTCATGTCCCCAAGACCACAGGAGTGTTGTCGGTAGCGGCTGGCACGATGGCGGCATGGAATACACGGGGACCAACCAGCCGATCCTGTCACCCGGCGGTGCCGCAGAGCTCGCCCTGATGCTCCATGACGCGCCCGATCCGCACGTCGACCAGCCCCCCGTCCAGGTGCTCGCGTACGACCCGGGCGCGTCGCTGCGGGACCGGCGGGAGGGGTTCCGGGAGGTGTACGACGCGATCGTGGCCCGGATCGGGGAGCCGACGCTCTACGGCGGTTCGGCGGAGGGTCCCAACGTCCGGTGGCGGGACAGCAGAAGGCTGGTGGTGCTCACCGGGGACCGCCGGCGGGCGCAGCTTTCGGTCCACAACACCGACACCTTGGAGGACGAGGAGCGCAGGACCTTCGAGTGGGGCGGCGCCTGGTCGGCGGACGAGCCGCACGACTTCGATTTCCTGCCGTACATCTGGCAGCTGGACCGCAGCGGCCCTGGCGAGCGCCCGATCGAGCGGCCGGGCGGCCGGATGGCGTCCAGCCTCGAGCACTTCGAGACCGCGCTGGCGTTGCTGCTCGCGGCCTGGGTGGAGCAGCTCGCCGTACAGGTCGGCGAGGACTGGGCGAGCTTCAGCGTGACCAGCGGAGCGGACCGCGGCCGCCAGCTGCTGATCTCGTACGCCCTGGAGGACGGGCTGCATGTCTCGGTCGACGACCGGGACGGCGAGGACAGCCCGGAGCGCGACCGGCTGATGCGCTCGCGCGGCTGGCACTCCCGCGACCGCGGCTGGTGGCAGGCGGACTTCGCGGAACCGGAGCGCGGAGAGGTGGCCGCGGTGGCTCGCCTGGCGATCACTGAACTGCGGGCACGCGGCACGAAGGAGCCGGAGGAGCTGCGGGCCCGGGATGTCAGCTGCAAGGACCGCGGCGAACTGTGGCTGCCGGGCTTGGGCATACGTCACTGACGGGACGGGCGGAGCCCGGGCGGGACACGGGCAGGCGCTGCGGCACGCGCGCCGGGACACGAACTACGGGCGCCGGGACACGAGCATGGGCGTCGCGCGCGTAGGGCCCAGGAGTGCACGCCCGAGCCGGTGTCGCCCCCGGACGGGACACGAGCAGGTCGCGGCACGGGCAGACCTTGCGCCGGGACTCGGGCAGGCCTCGCGCCGGGACACTGCCACGGGCGCGGGCGCGGGCGCGGGCGCGGGCACGGACGTCGGCACACGCACGCCTCCCGCCGCACTCGAACCGCCCTCCACACAAAGACGCGGCCCGCACCGTGTGGTGCGAGCCGCGCCTCCAGGCTGCGGATGCCGGCCGTCAGCCCTCGACGCCGAGCTTCTGCAGGATCAGCTCCTTGACGCGCGCCGCGTCCGCCTGGCCGCGGGTGGTCTTCATGACCGCGCCGACCAGTGCGCCGACCGCCGCGACCTTGCCGCCGCGGATCTTGTCCGCGATCGCCGCGTTGCCCGCGATCGCCTCGTCGACGGCCGCGCCGAGCGCGCCCTCGTCCGAGACGACCTTGAGGCCCCGCTTGTCGACGACCTCGTCCGGGCCGCCCTCGCCGGCGAGTACGCCCTCGATGACCTGGCGGGCCAGCTTGTCGTTGAGGTCACCGGACGCGACGAGCTGCGCGACCCGGGCGACCTGCTCCGGCGTGATCGCCAGCGATGCCAGGTCCGCGCCTTCCTCGTTGGCGCGGCGGGCCAGCTCGCCCATCCACCACTTGCGCGCAGCAGCCGCATCCGCGCCCGCGTCGATCGTGGCGACGATCAGGTCGACCGCGCCGGCGTTGAGGATCGACTGCATATCGTGCTCGGAGATGCCCCAGTCCTCGCGCAGCCGGTTACGGCGTACACGCGGCAGCTCGGGCAGCGTCCCCCGCAGCTCCTCGACCCACGCACGGGGCGGGGCGATCGGCACCAGGTCGGGCTCCGGGAAGTACCGGTAGTCCTCGGCCTCTTCCTTCACGCGGCCGGACGTCGTGGAGCCGTCCTCCTCGTGGAAGTGACGGGTCTCCTGGATGATCGTGCCGCCGCTGTTGAGGACCGCGGCGTGCCGCTGGATCTCGAAGCGGGCCGCACGCTCGACGCTGCGCAGCGAGTTGACGTTCTTCGTCTCGGAGCGCGTGCCGAACTTCTCCCGGCCGTGCGGGCGCAGCGACAGGTTCACGTCGCACCGCATCTGGCCCATCTCCATCCGGGCCTCGGAGACGCCGAGCGCCTTGATGAGCTCGCGCAGCTCGGCGACGTAGGCCTTGGCGACCTCCGGCGCACGCTCGCCCGCGCCCTCGATCGGCTTGGTGACGATCTCGATCAACGGGATGCCGGCGCGGTTGTAGTCCAGCAGGGAGTGGGACGCGCCGTGGATACGGCCGGTGGCGCCGCCGACGTGCGTCGACTTGCCGGTGTCCTCCTCCATGTGGGCGCGCTCGATCTGCACGCGGAAGACCTCGCCGTCCTCCAGCTGGACGTCCAGATAGCCGTTGAAGGCGATCGGCTCGTCGTACTGCGAGGTCTGGAAGTTCTTCGGCATGTCCGGATAGAAGTAGTTCTTCCGGGCGAAGCGGCACCACTCGGCGATCTCGCAGTTGAGCGCGAGGCCGATCTTGATGGCCGACTCGACGCCGATCGCGTTGACGACCGGGAGCGAGCCGGGCATACCCAGACAGGTCGGGCAGGTCTGCGAGTTGGGCTCGGCGCCCAGCTCGGTCGAGCAGCCGCAGAACATCTTGGTCTTGGTGCCGAGTTCGACATGGACCTCGAGGCCCATGACGGGGTCGTAGGCAGCGAGGGCGTCCTCGTACGACACCAGTTCAGTGACGGTCACGGTGAAACTTTCCCTCTCAGCCCAGCAGGACGTCGTCGTCGCCCAGGCGCTTCAGCTCGCGCACGAGCAGGGCGACGCCGGTGGCGATGGCGGCAGCGGAGACGACGGCGTCGATCAGCCGGAGCGTGTCGCCCTCGAAGCGGGCCTTCTTGGCCTGCTTGATGACGCTGATCGCGCCGAAGGCGGTGGTGCCGATCGACAGATACGTACCGGTCTTGGACTTCTTGAAGCCCTTGGCCTTGGTCATTGCGCTCACAGCGACGGTGCCTCCTCGAGCAGCGGGTGTCCCCACTTTTCCACGAAGGCGGCCTCGACCGCGGCGCCGACCTTGTAAAGACGGTCGTCCTTCATGGCGGGGGCGATGATCTGCAGACCGACCGGCAGGCCGTCCTCCGGCGCGAGACCGCAGGGCAGCGACATCGCCGCGTTTCCGGCCAGGTTGGTCGGGATGGTGCACAGGTCGGCGAGGTACATGGCCATCGGGTCGTCGGCGCGCTCGCCGATCGGGAAGGCGGTGGTCGGCGTGGTCGGCGAAACGATCACGTCGACCTGCTCGAAGGCCTTCTCGAAGTCCCGGGTGATCAGCGTCCGCACCTTCTGGGCGGAGCCGTAGTACGCGTCGTAGTAGCCGGAACTGAGCGCGTACGTGCCCAGCATGATCCGGCGCTTGACCTCGTCGCCGAAGCCGGCCTCACGGGTCAGCGCGGTGACCTCCTCGGCGGACTTCGTGCCGTCGTCGCCGACCCGCAGGCCGTAACGCATGGCGTCGAAGCGGGCGAGGTTGGAGGAGCACTCGGACGGCGCGATCAGGTAGTACGCCGACAGGGCCAGGTCGAAGGACGGGCAGTCCAGCTCGACGATCTCGGCCCCGAGCGACTTCAGCAGCTCGACCGACTCGTTGAAGCGCTGGACGACGCCGGCCTGATAGCCCTCGCCGGAGAACTGCTTGACCACGCCGACGCGCATCCCGGCCACGGAGCCGTTGCGCGCGGCCTCGACGACCGGCGGGACCGGGGCGTCGATGGACGTCGAGTCGAGCTCGTCGTGACCGGCGATGACCTCGTGCAGGAGCGCCGCGTCCAGGACCGTACGGGCACAGGGGCCGCCCTGGTCGAGGGAGGACGAGAAGGCGACCATGCCGTAGCGGGAGACCGCGCCGTAGGTGGGCTTGACGCCGACCGTGCCGGTGACGGCGGCGGGCTGGCGGATGGAGCCGCCGGTGTCCGTGCCGATGGCGAGCGGGGCCTGGTAGGAGGCGAGGGCGGCGCTGGAGCCGCCACCCGAACCGCCGGGGATACGGGTCAGGTCCCAGGGGTTGCCCGTCGGGCCGTACGCGCTGTTCTCGGTCGAGGACCCCATGGCGAACTCGTCCATGTTGGTCTTGCCGAGGATGACGACGTCGGCTGCCTTGAGCCTCTTGGTCAGCGTCGCGTCGTACGGCGGGATCCAGCCCTCGAGGATCTTGGAGCCGACCGTGGTCGGGATGCCCTCGGTGGTGAAGATGTCCTTCAGCGCCAGCGGCACACCGGCCAGCGGGCCGAGCTTCTCGCCGGCCTCACGCTTGGCGTCGACGGCGCGGGCCTGCGCGAGCGCACCCTCGCGGTCGATGTGCAGGAAGGCGTGCACCTTCTCGTCGACGGCCTCGATCCGGGCCAGGTGGGCCTCGGTGACCTCGACGGCCGTGAGCTCGCCTGCGGCGATCTTCGCGGCGATCTCGGCGGCGGTGAGCTTGATACAGCTCTCGATTTTGTTGATGGCCGTCATGGTGGTTAGTCCTCCCCCAGAATCTGCGGCACCTTGAAACGCTGCTGCTCCTGGGCCGGGGCGCAGGAGAGCGCCTGCTCGGGGGTGAGCGACGGACGGACCTGGTCCGCGCGCATGACGTTGGTCAGCGGCAGCGGGTGGGAGGTCGGGGGTACGTCTTGGTCGGCGACCTCGGAAACGCGGGCGACCGCGCCGATGATGTCGTCGAGCTGTCCGGCGAAGTGGTCGAGCTCTTCGGCCTTCAGCTCCAGACGCGCCAGCCGGGCGAGGTGGGCGACCTCCTCGCGCGTAATGCCAGGCATGCAGCGATCCTCAGGGGTGAGAGTGTGTGCTTTGAGCCCCAATCCTATGGGGCGCGGGCCGCTGCCCACTAAACGGTTTGCCCACGGGACTCCGCCCCGGCCACCCCCGGACCGCCTCGGGCCGCCGCGCACCGGCCTCGGACCGGCAGCGATGCGCGCCCCGACCACCCGACCGCCGGCACCGTCAGGGGACGACCTGGCTGGACGGCTCGTCGGCATCCGATGCGGCGGGCAGCTCCGCCGGGCGGTGCCAGCCGCGCTCGCCCCTGGCCCGCAGCCATGCGGTGGTCTCCTGCGGCGGCATCGCGGCCGCGACCAGCCAGCCCTGTACGGCGTCGCAGCCCAGATCGCGCAGCCGCTCCCAGGTCTCGTCGTCCTCGACGCCCTCGGCGACCACCAGCAGGCCCAGCGAGTGGGCGAGGTCGACGGTGCAGCGGACGATCGCCGCGTCCTCGTTGTCGACGGCGAGCCGGGCGACGAAGGACCGGTCGATCTTGAGCTCGCTCACCGGCAGGCGACGCAGGTGGACGAGCGAGGAGTATCCGGTGCCGAAGTCGTCCAGGGACATCTTCACCCCGTGGTCGGTCAGCCCGGCGAGGGTGTCGGCGGCGCGCTGCGGGTCCTCGAGGAGTACGTGCTCCGTGATCTCCAACTGGAGCGAGCCCGGCGGGACACCGTGGCGGGCGAGGCGGGCGGCGACCAGCCCGGCGAACCCGGGGGTGTGGACGTCTCGCGGCGAGACATTGACCGCCACCGGGACGTCCAGACCCTGCGCGCGCCATCTGGCGACCTGGGCGAGGGCCGTGTCGAGGACGTACTCCGTCAGATACGGCATCAGGCCCGAGGACTCGGCGATGGCGATGAACTCGTCCGGAGGTACTCGGCCGCGCTCCGGGTGGACCCAACGGACCAGCGCCTCAAGGCCCGCGACATGGCCGTCGAAGCCGACCTTGGGCTGGTAATGGAGCTCCACGTCGCCGGCGTCCAGCGCCCGGCGCAGATCGCCGAGCAGACCGAGCCGGTCGGGAGTGTTGGAGTCGCGCTTGGACTCGTACACCTCGACGCCCGTACGGTCCCGCTTCGCCTGGTACATCGCCACGTCCGCGCGCCGCAGCAGGCCCTCCGCGTCCAGCGCGTGGTCGGGGAAGACGGCGACGCCGGCGCTCGCCTCCAGGACGAGCGTGAGTCCGTCCAGGTCCAGCGGCGACGACAGCTCGGCCACCAGATGGCGGGCGATGCGGGTGGCGCTGGTGGTGGAGTCGGCCGTCGGGAGCAGTACGGCGAACTCGTCGCCGCCGAGCCGGGCCGCCTCGGCCCCTCGCGGCAGAGCCAGTCGCAGCCGATCAGCTATCTGGAGGAGCAGCCGGTCGCCCGCGAGATGGCCGAGTGTGTCATTGACCGACCGGAAACGGTCGAGGTCGATCAGCACGAGAGCGGATCGCGCGCCGCTGCCCTCGGCGTCCTCCAGGGCGGCCCAGGTCCGCTCCAGCAGCCACTGACGGTTGGGCAGCCCGGTCAGCGGGTCGCGCAGCTGCTCCTCGGCTCTGGCCCGCGCGATCCAGAGCGTGGAGTCCAGAGCGATCAGCGGTACGGCGAACAGGGGCAGCAGGAGCGGCAGGGCGGTGGCGACCACGCAGATCAGCGGCGCGATGCCGAGGAGAGCGACTGCGACAAGACCCTGCCTGAGCAGGGCCGTACGGGCGACGGTGGGCAGCCCGCCGCCCTGCGGGGCCAGCACATACCAGAGGAGCAGTCGGGTGACAGCGAGATAGGCGGTGGCCGCCAGGATCACTTCGGGCGCGGCCTCGACGCCCCAGTCCAGGGGCAGCCAGGGCCGCTCCACGCTGGGCGCAACGCCGAAGGCGGCGAGGACGAGCGCGGCCGCGCCGATCCCCAACAGGTCGACGGAGCCGTGCAGTACGCCCTGTCGCCAGCGGTGCCTGCGGGCGGCGCCGACCAGTGCGACGACGGCGAGGCTGACCAGACCGGCGGGCACCCAGCCGAAGAGCAGGAGGACGGCGAGAGTGAGGGCGGCGCCGGAGCCGGTGCCGCCCCACCAGCGGTCGCGGCCGAGCGCGACCAGATGGCCGACGATGATCCCGGTGAGGACGGCGAGCGACCAGCCCACCGTGGACGAGGGGAAGAGCGCATGGCCCTCCTGCACGGTCCGTACGATCCCGGTGACGAGTACGGCGGCGGCGATCACCATGACGATGACGGGCAGCCCGGATGTCATTCCTGCAAGGGCCGCGAATCCACGCGGCCGTGAGACCGGGGCGGCGCTCTCGGTCGGTTTCATTCCCGTCCCTCTCACAGCCGGCGGTGCCGATGCCTCGCGATGGCTCCCGTAGTCATGCCACCACGACTGAAATCCCACCACGCAGCCGTGCACGACAGGCGCACATCTCAACAGTAGGCCGCAGGAGGCTCGGACGGGCAGCGCTCTACAGCTCTTGCCCGAATGCGACCCGGCCACCCTTAACCATCTGGTATGCGCTGAACGGGTGACCTGTACCTGGTGTTCCGGGTCCCGTTTTCGCGTCCGAATCCGGCCCCGCGCGCCCCCAAAGGACCTCGGCGCAAGCCCCTCCCAAGCCCCGCGCACGCCCCCTCCGTTACGCCTCTGGAGGCACAGCGGCCTCACGAGCTGCATCGGGCCCCTGTTCGAGCAGAACGGCGAAGCCTTCCTCGTCCAGCACGGGCACCTTCAACTGCATTGCCTTGTCGTACTTCGAACCCGGGTTGTCACCGACCACCACGAACGCCGTTTTCTTGGAAACGGAACCGGCCACTTTCGCTCCGAGGCTCTGGAGGGCCTCTTTTGCGCCATCCCTCGTGTAGTTCTGCAGCGTGCCGGTGACGACAACGGTGAGTCCCTCGAGCGGACGCGGCCCTTCGTCCTCCCCCGCGCCCTCTTCCTCCATACGAACGCCCGCGGCGCGCCACTTGCGCAGGATCTCGCGGTGCCAGTCCTCCGCGAACCACTGCTTGACCGAGGCCGCGATGATGTCGCCCACCCCGTCGACCGCCGCCAGCTCCTCCTCGGTGGCCTGCTCGATCCGCTCGATCGACCGGAACTCCCGGGCCAGCGCCTCGGCCGCGACCGGGCCGACATGACGGATGGACAGTCCCGTGATGATCCGGGCCAGCGGTCGCTCCTTGGCCGCGGCGATGTTCTCCAGCATCGCCAGGGCGTTCTTCTTCGGCTCGCCCTCCTTGTTGGCGAAGATCATGGCGAGCTTCTCCTCGCCGGTCTTCGGGTCGCGCTTGGGCAGTCCGCTGTCCTGGTCCAGGACATACGCCTTGATGGGCAGCAGCTGCTCGATGGTGAGGTCGAACAGATCGCCCTCGTCGGTCAGCGGCGGTGTGGGCGGCTCCAGCGGCTTGGTGAGCGCTGCCGCCGCCACATAGCCGAAGTTCTCGATGTCCAGCGACTTGCGGCCGGCCAGATAGAAGAGACGTTCACGCAACTGGGCCGGGCAGGAGCGGGCGTTGGGGCAGCGCAGATCGACGTCGCCCTCCTTCATCGGCCGCAGCGCCGTCCCGCACTCGGGGCACTCGGACGGCATCACGAACTCACGCTCGCTGCCGTCCCGCAGATCCACGACCGGACCGAGGATTTCCGGAATGACGTCGCCGGCCTTGCGCAGCACCACTGTGTCGCCGATCAGCACGCCCTTGGCCTTGACCACGTCCTGGTTGTGCAGGGTGGCGAACTCGACCTCGGAGCCCGCGACCGTGACCGGCTCCACCTGCGCATACGGCGTGACGCGCCCGGTGCGGCCGACGCCCACGCGGATGTTGACCAGCTTGGTGTTGACCTCCTCCGGGGCGTACTTCCACGCGATCGCCCAGCGCGGCGCGCGCGAGGTGGAGCCGAGCCGCCCCTGGAGCGGGATCTCGTCGAGCTTGACGACCACACCGTCGATCTCGTGCTCCACCGAGTGGCGGTGCTCGCCGAAGTAGGCGATGAACTCCCGTACATCCTCCAGCGAGTCCACGACCTTGTTGTGCCGGGCGGTGGGCAGGCCCCACTCGCTCAGCAGGTCGTAGGCCTGCGACAGGCGGTCGATGTCAAAGCCCTCGCGCGCGCCGATGCCGTGCACGACCATGCGCAGCGGACGGGTCGCGGTGACCCTCGGGTCCTTCTGGCGCAGCGAACCCGCCGCGGCATTGCGCGGGTTGGCGAAAGGCTTGTCACCGGCCTCGACCAGGCGGGCGTTGAGCTCCTCGAACTTCTCCATCGGGAAGTAGACCTCGCCACGGATCTCCACGAGATCCGGAATGCGGTCACCCTGCAACCGGTCCGGGATGTCCGCGATCGTACGGACATTGGGGGTGATGTCCTCGCCGACGCGGCCGTCGCCCCGGGTCGCCGCCCGGGTCAGCCGGCCCTTCTCGTACGTCAGGTTCACGGCGAGGCCGTCCACCTTGAGCTCGCACAGGAAGTGGTACTTCTGCGAGCCGAGGTCGCGCGCGATGCGCTCGGCCCACGCGGTGAGCTCCTCCTCGTCGAAGGCGTTGTCGAGGGAGAGCATCCGCTCGCGGTGCGCGACCGCGCTGAACTCCGTCTCGTACTGCCCGGCGACCTTCTGGGTCGGCGAGTCGGGCGTACGCAGCTCCGGATACTTGTCCTCCAGCGACTCAAGCCCGCGCAGCAGCTTGTCGAACTCGGCGTCGCTGATGACCGGTTGGTCGTTCACGTAGTACCGGAAGCGGTGCTCTTCGACCTGCTCGGCCAGCTGGGCATGCTTCTCCCGTGCCTCGGCGGGCACAGACCCTTGCTGTTCGACAGCCACCGTCTCGTCCTCCCGTTACTCAGGGTTGTCTGCGAGCGATCTCGCCGCCCGGACGCAGTGGGCGAGCGCGGCGCGCGCGTACGCCGGTGAGGCACCCGCGAGACCGCACGACGGGGTGATCACCACGGACTCGCTGAGAGTCCCCGGATTCAGCCCCAGCCTGCGCCACAACGTCCTGACACCCATGACGCTACCGGCAGGGTCTGACAATGCGGCGTCGGTGGACGGCACGACGCCCGCGAAGAGCTTCGTCCCGCCTTCCACCGCCTCACCGATCTCTTCCTCGTCACGCTCGGTGAGCAGTGCGAAATCGAACGAGACGCCCGCGAACCCGGCCCGGCGCAGCAGCGCGAACGGCACGTCCGGAGCGCAGGAATGGACGGTGACGGGATCCTCGCTCACCCCGATCACGTCCCGCAGGGCGCTCTCGACGATCTGGCGGTCGACCGCCCGGTGTGTGCGATACCCGCTGGCGGTCCTGATCTGTCCGCGCAGCACGGCGGTGAGCGACGGCTCGTCGAGCTGCAGCACCACGCGCGCGCCCGGCACCCGGCGGCGTACCTCGGCGAGATGGCCGCGCAGCCCCTCCGCGAGCGAGGCCGTCAGATCGCGTACGGCGCCGGGGTCGCCGAGCGCGGCCTCGCCGCCCCGCAGCTCCAGCGCGGCGGCGAGCGTCCACGGCCCCACCGCCTGCACCTTCAGCGGGCCCTCGTAGCCCTGGGTGTACTCCTCCAGCGCGTCGAGGTCCTCGCCGAGCCAGGAGCGGGCCCGGCGGGTGTCGCGCCCCGGCCGGTCGCTGATCCGCCAGCCGCTGGGCTCGACGTGCGCGTACATCTCGACGAGCAGCCCGATGGTCCGCCCGATCATGTCGGCGCCGGGCCCGCGGGCGGGCAGCTCGGCCAGATAGGGAAAGTCCTCGAAGGAACCGGCGACGGTCTTCGCGGCCTCGCGTGCGTCGCCGCCGGGCATGGATCCGATGCCGGTGGCGGGGGCCCAGGGGAAGTTGTTCTTGTCGCTCACTCGGGAAGGGTACGCGCCGCTCCCGCCGGAGGCCCGGCGCGAGCGTCCTCAGCGCCCGGGCCGCACCGTCACGTCGTTGATCTCCGCGTCGCGCGGCAGATCGATCGCGGTGAGGATCGTCGTCGCGACCGACTCCGGGCTGATCCAGCGGGACTCGTCGTACTCCTTGCCCTCCTGCGAGTGCACCTTGGCCTGCATGGGGCCAGCGGTACGCCCCGGATAGACGGAGGTCACGCGTACGCCATTGCTGTGCTCCTCGTGGCGCAGCGAGTCGGCGAGCGCCTTCAGACCGTGCTTGGACGCGGCGTAGGCGCCCCATTCCGCATGGGCGTTGAGGCCCGCGCCCGAATTGACGAAGAGAACATGGCCCTTGGCTGCCCTGAGTTGGGGCAGGAACAGCCGGGTCAGCTCGGCCGGGGAGATCAGATTGGCGTTGAGCTGCTGGTGCCAGGTCGTGGGGCGGAGTTCCGCGATCGGGCCGAGGTCGACGACGCCCGCGATGTGCAGCAGGGAGTCCAGGCGGTCCGGCATCGGCTGCATGCCGAGCGACCTGGAGATGCGGTCCGGGTCCGCGAGATCGGCGACGAGCGTACGGGACCCGGGATAGCGGCCCGCGAGCTCCTTGGCGCGCCCGGCGTCGCGCGCCAGGATGACGAGTTCGTCGCCGCGTCCGTGCAGTCGGCGCGCGACCGCCGCGCCGATGCCCGAGCCTGCCCCGGTGATCAGATGTGTGCCCATACGGGACATGCTCGCACTACTGCACGCCCACCGACTCCTCCAGGTAGGCGAGCGCCGAGACCCCGTCCTCCGCGAAGAACACCAGGTCGGTCAGCGGAAGCGGCAGAAAGCCTTCGTCCTCCATCCGCCGGAACTGCTGCTTCAGCCCGTCGTAGAAGCCCGCGGTGTTCAGCAGCACCACCGGCTTGGAGTGCTTGCCGTGCTTCTTCAGCTCCAGGATCTCGGTGGCCTCGTCCAGCGTCCCCGTACCACCGACCATGATCACGATCGCGTCGGCCTTGGCGAGCATCAGCGCCTTGCGCTCGGCGAGGTCCTTGGCGATCACCATCTCGTCGGCGTTCGTACGGGCCTTCACCCCGAGGAAGTCGACCGAGACGCCGACCAGCCGCCCGCCCGCCTGCTGGACACCGTCCGCGACGACCTTCATCAGTCCGCACTCGGACCCGCCCCACACCAGGGTGTGGTCTCCCTTGCCGACCAGCTCGGCGAATTCGCGGGCGGGCCGGGTGTAGCGGTCGTCGAGGTCGGCGGCGGAGAGGAAGACACAGATATTCATAGGATCACGGTACGGGGAAGAACTCGGGCCCTGTCGACGCTGTGCCAGGTATGGCTGGACACACGATCACCCTCGAGCAGGGCACGGTTCACGTACGCGTGGTGCGCGGCGACGAAGTTCTCGGGGAGAGCCGGCGCCCGCTCGTCCTGCGCGAGACGGGCTCCCCCGTGCGCTACTACCTCCCCCCGGAGGACGTACGCACCGACCTGCTGAAGCCCTCGGAGACCCACACCTACTGCCCCTTCAAGGGAACGGCCTCCTACTGGTCGCTGTCGGACGCGCAGGACCTGGTGTGGGCGTATCCCGAGCCCAAGGACGAAGTGGCGCAGATCAAGGGGCATTTCTGCTTCTACGACACGGAGGTCGTCGAGGCCTGACAGAAGAATCTCGTGGACGAGCGATGAGTCCCGCCGGGCGGGGCGGTCAGCACTCCTATGGACAACTCGAGCAGAACGCCGCACCAGGCCACATCGGGTGACGGCACGCGCATCGCGTACGAGCAGTGGGGCGCCGGGCCGCCGGTGGTTCTGATTGGCGGTGCGCTGTGCACGGCGGCGACGGACGCGCCGCTGGCCGCGCTGCTCGCCTCGCAGTTCCGTGTGTTCACCTATGACCGGCGCGGCCGGGGCGCGAGCGGTGACACCGCTCCGTACGCGGTGGAGCGCGAGATCGAGGATCTCGCCGCCGTGCTCGCCGCGGCGGGTGGCAGCGCCTGTGTGCACGCCATCTCCTCGGGCGCGGCGCTTGCTCTGAAGGCGGCCGCCGCGGGACTACCGATCACTCAACTCTCGGTGTACGAACCGCCGTTCACGGCGGATCCGGCGAGCCGCGAGGAGCCCGCCGCCTACGTCGCCAGGCTGCGTGAGCTGGTGGAGCAGGGGCGGCCCGGCGACGCGCTCGCGCTCTTCCTGACGGAGACCGGGATGCCGCCGGCGGCGGTCGCAGGGATGCGGCAGACGCCGATGTGGGCCGAGAGGGAAGCGGTGGCCCACACCCTCCCCTACGACCACGAGATCATGGGCAACGGTCAGGTACCGGTCGAGCAGCTGCGTACGATCGCCCAGCGCGTGGTGGTCGTCGACGGCGGCGCGAGCCCCGGCTGGCTGCGGGACGCGGCACGCGCGGTGTCAGAGTGCCTGCCGCGGGGCCGGCACCGCACGCTGACCGGGCAGACGCATGAGGTGGCGCCGCAGGTGCTGGCCCCGCTACTGGCGGACTTCTTCGCCGGTGAGGGCCGGAGGAAGGACTGACCGGCCGGCGCCGGGACCGACAGCCTGGAGCCGGGACCGAGGGCCGCCGGAGCCGGGACCGACAGCCTGGAGCCGGGACCGACCAGTCGGCGCAGGATCAGGCGACCTGCGCGGCCGCCCGCCCGGTCGTCGCGATGGTCGCGGAGCCGACCACCCGCGTGCCGTCGTACAGCACGATGGCCTGGCCGGGCGCCACACCACGTACCGGCTCGGCGAAGCTCACATTCAGCGTGCCGTCGACGAGCTCCGCGGTCACTGACGTCTCGCCGCCGTGCGCGCGCAGCTGAGCGGTGTACGTGCCCGGGCCCTCCGGAGCCGTGCCGCACCAGCGGGGCTTGATGGCGGTCAGGGCGTCGACGTCCAGTGCCTCGACCGGGCCGACCGTCACCGTGTTGTTCACCGGAGAGATGTCCAGGACGTAGCGCGGCTTGCCGTCGGGGGCCGGGTGGCCGATGCGCAGGCCCTTGCGCTGGCCGATCGTGAAGCCGAAGGCTCCGTCGTGGCTGCCCAGCTTCTTGCCCGACTCGTCGACGATGTCGCCCTCCGCCGTGCCGAGGCGCGAGGCGAGGAAGCCCTGGGTGTCGCCGTCCGCGATGAAGCAGATGTCGTGGCTGTCGGGCTTCTTGGCGACCGCGAGTCCCCTGCGCTCGGCCTCCGCGCGGATCTCGTCCTTGGTGGTGAGGGTGTCGCCGAGCGGGAACATGGCGTGCGCCAGCTGCCGCTCGTCGAGGACGCCGAGGACGTACGACTGGTCCTTGGCCATGTCGCTGGCGCGGTGCAGCTCGCGGCTGCCGTCCTCACCCGTCACGACCGTGGCGTAGTGACCGGTGCACACGGCGTCGAAACCGAGCGCGAGCGCCTTGTCCAGCAGTGCCGCGAACTTGATCTTCTCGTTGCAGCGCAGACAGGGGTTGGGGGTGCGGCCGGCCTCGTACTCCGCGATGAAGTCCTCCACCACGTCCTCGCGGAAGCGCTCGGCGAGATCCCACACGTAGAAGGGGATGCCGATGACATCCGCGGCGCGGCGGGCGTCGCGCGAGTCCTCGATGGTGCAGCAGCCGCGCGCGCCCGTGCGGAAGGACTGCGGGTTCGCGGAGAGCGCGAGGTGCACACCGGTGACATCGTGTCCGGCCTCGGCGGCACGGGCGGCGGCGACGGCGGAGTCCACGCCGCCCGACATGGCGGCGAGTACTCGGAGGGGGCGCTGGGAAGTCTGAGGAGTCATAGCCCTACCAGGGTAAGGGGCCCGGGGAACCGAAAGCTCGCGAGTATGCGTTGGTGATCGCATGGGGAGTGAATCGAAGCGCGGCGACGACGGCGGTAAGCGGCCCGTGAGCAGACGGGCCGTGCTGATCGGCGGCGGGGTGGTGGTGCTGGGGACGGGCGTGCTGGCCAAGGACGAGCTGAAGCGCATCTGGTGGCGCCTGCCGGGGATCACGAGGGCGCGCAAGGAGGGTGCGATCGACTATGCGGGCGCGGAGTGGACGGCCGCCTCCCGGGCGAACTGGCGGCTCGCGGACCGGCCCGACGACTACTCCATCGACCGCGTGGTCATCCATGTCGTCCAGGGCAGCTATCCGTCGGCGCTCAGGGCCTTCAAGGATCCTGGGCACGAAGCCGCGACGCACTATGTCGTACGCAAGGACGGGCATGTGGCGCAGATGGTCCGCGAGCTGGATGTTGCCTTCCACTCCGGGAACCGCTCGTACAACGAACGCAGTGTCGGCATAGAGCACGAGGGCTTCGTGGACCGGCCGGCCGATTTCACGGACGCGATGTACCGGTCGTCGGCAAAGCTGACGGCGGGGATCTGCGGGCGGTACGGGATCCCGGTGGACCGCGAGCACATCATCGGGCATGTGGAGGTGCCGGGAACGGACCACACGGATCCTGGGCCGCACTGGGACTGGGACCGGTACATCAGGCTGGTGGGGGACGCGCGGGCGGCGGCCCGGTAGCCCCCTGCGGGCGGGCTGTGCGCGTCCGGGATCAGACCAGGCCGGCCGTACGGGCCCGTTCCACCGCCGGGCCGATGGCTTCCGCGACCGCGTCCACATCCGCCTTGGTGGAGGTGTGGCCGAGGCTGAAGCGCAGCGTGCCGCGGGCCAGGTCCGGGTCGGTGCCGATGGCGAGGAGGACATGGCTGGGCTGGGCGACGCCGGCCGTGCACGCGGATCCCGTGGAGCACTGGATGCCCTGGGCGTCCAGGAGCAGCAGCAGGGAGTCGCCCTCGCAGCCGGGGAAGGTGAAGTGGGCGTTGGCGGGGAGGCGGTCGTCCGGGTCGCCGCCGAGGATCGCGTCCGGGACTGCCGTACGGACGGCCCGGACCAGCTCGTCGCGGAGCGAGCCGATCTCGTGGGCGAAGTCCTCACGCCGCTCGGCGGCGAGGCGGCCGGCCACGGCGAAGGAGGCGATGGCGGGGGCGTCGAGGGTGCCGGAGCGGACATGGCGCTCCTGGCCGCCGCCGTGCAGTACGGGGACTGGGCTGTACTCGCGGCCGAGCAGCAGCGCGCCGATGCCGTACGGGCCGCCGATCTTGTGTCCGGAGACGGTCATGGCGGCCAGGCCCGATGCGGCGAAGTCCACTTCGAGCTGACCGAAGGCCTGGACCGCGTCGGCATGCAGCGGGACACCGAACTCCTTTGCCACGGCGGAGAGTTCGGCCACCGGCATGACGGTGCCGATCTCGTTGTTGGCCCACATCACGGTGGCGAGCGCGACATCGTCGGGATTGCGCGCGATGGCCTGGCGCAGCGCCTCGGGGTGCACCCGCCCGTACGCGTCGACCGGCAGGAACTCGACCGTCGCGCCCTCGTGCTCGCCGAGCCAGTCGACGGCGTCGAGGACGGCGTGGTGCTCGACGGGGCTGGCCAGTACGCGAGTCCTGGCCGGGTCGGCGTCGCGTCTCGACCAGTACAGGCCCTTCACGGCGAGGTTGTCGGCCTCGGTGCCGCCGGAGGTGAAAACCACCTCGCTGGGCCGTGCGCCGAGCGCCTCGGCGAGGGTCTCGCGGGCCTCCTCGACGGCGCGGCGGGCCCGGCGCCCGGCGGCGTGCAGCGCGGAGGCGTTGCCGGTGACGGTGAGCTGCGCGGTCATCGCCTCGACGGCTTCCGGCAGCATCGGAGTGGTCGCAGCGTGGTCGAGGTAAGCCATGGTGGCCACGATTCTACGAGGCCCGGCGGGGGCGCGGACGCGGCGCAGGGGTGCACGGGCGTGCGGGCTCCGCTTTCCCGGCTGTCCGCGGCTGCCGGCGTCAGCCTCCGAAGCCCCAGACGACGGTTCCGTTCACGGTGACGAGTACGGCGAGAACAGCCAGGTCAGCCAGTCCGAGTGCGAGTCCGAGCAGGGCGCGGAAGCGGCGGGTGGTGCCTCGCCAAAGGGCGATTGCGGCCAGTACGACGGCGATCGGGCCGAGCACGATGTTCATCACGAGCAGGCCGACGAGGCCGAGGACGAAGGCGGCGACGGCCATGCCGTCGGCGTCGCGCCGGGTCCCGGGCTGCGCCTCGGGCCGGGTTTCGGACTCCGGCCGGGTCTCGGGCCGAGTGGCGTTCCGGACGGTGACATCCCCGGCGGTGCTCTCGGTGCGGGTGCCGCGTGCGGTGCGTGCGGTGCGTGCGCCGGCGGTGAGTTGCATGGTGGTTCGGCTCCTTCCGGGTCAGTGGTTCCGGGCGCGACGCTCGCGCACGGCGAAGACGAGCAGCCATGCGCCGATGACGGAGCAGGCCACGAAGGTGACGGAGAGCGGGAGTTGGGCCACGGCGCCCAGCATGATGCCCAGAAGGAGAAGCGCTGCGACGATGGCGACCATTGTCTTCCTTCCCAATTTTGGGTGAACACTTGTGAGTACGACTGTTCACTGACTCCCGAGTCTACACTTCCCTTATCGAGAGAACGGTTGTTTACTGAATGTTATGAGTCACACCGCCGGGATCCGTCAGGCCCAGAAACAGAAGACCCGTCAGGCCCTCCTGGACGCCGCGCTGCAGCTCCTGGAGGAGCAGAGTCTGAGCAGCCTCGGACTGCGTGAGGTGACACGGGCCGTGGGTGTGGCGCCGACGGCGTTCTACCGGCACTTCAGGGACACGGCCGACCTCGGCGTCGCGCTCGTCGAGGAGGCGCTCGGCAGCCTGCACGCCATGATCGGCGAGGCGCTCGCCGAGACCGGTGACGATGTACGTATCGACCGGACCGTCGCGCTGATCGCCGATCTCGTCCGCAGGTCACCAGCCCATGTCCGCTTCATCGCCCGCGAGCGGCACGGCGGTGTACAGCCCGTACGCGAGGCCATTGGCGCGCAACTGCGCCGGTTCGCCGACGAAGTGGCGGCGGCCTTCGCCCGCGAGCCGGAGTCGGCCGGATGGAGCGAGGCCGATCTGCGCATGCTCGCGGGTGTCTATGTCGACCACATGGTGATGACGGCGTACACATTCCTGGAGGCCGGTCCCGAGGGCGAGGAGCAGGTCAGCTCGGTGGCCCGCCGTCAGCTGCGTCTGGTGAGTCTCGGCCGGCGCCACTGGCTGGACTGACGGGCCCGACGGGCAGCGTGACGGGCCTGCCGGAACCGCTTCCGTACAACTCGACCACTGCCGCCGCCGCGCGGGCCAGCTCCTCCCGCGCCTCCGGCGGAGACAGCACCTCCACGCTCTCGCCGAAGGCCAGCAGCGCGCGGGCCGCCATCGCGGTCGGCAGCGCGAGCTCCACGCGCGCCCACTCACCGGCGACCTGGGGCTCGGCGGTGAGCTGACTGGCCTGTATGCGCAGGAACATGTCCAGCCGGTCGGTCCTCACCAGCGCCGTCACCCGTACGTCCGCCGGGCGGTCCTCGACCTGACGGCGCAACACCTGCCAGACGTCGGCCAGTTCCTGGCCGGGGCGCCGCCGGACCGGAGCGTCGGTGAGAGTGGCGGCGAGCACCCGGTCCGCGCGGAAGAGCCGGGGGGCTGCCCGGTGGTCGGCGACCAGGTACCAGACGCCCGCCTTGACGACGAGTCCGTACGGATCGAGCGTGTACGTCCGCGGTTCGGTCGTCCCGCTGTGCCGGTAGCGCAGCCGCAGCCGACGGTCGGTGAAGACGGCGGAGTTCAGCACGTCCAGATCGACGGCCGGCTGCGGTACGCGCATCCAGCGGGCCGGGTCCACCAGGATCCGCCGGCTCGTCAACTCGGCGGCGGGACGGTGTGGTTCGGGCAGCGCGGCCATGACCTTGCGCAGTGCGGAGCCGAGCGCCTCGTCGAGGCCGAGTGCGGAGTGGGCGCCCTGGGCGGCGAGGACGAAGAGGGCACGGGACTCGTCGGCGGTCAGCCCGGTGACGTCGGTGCGGAAGCCGGGCAGCAGCGCGATGCCTCCGTGCCGCCCACGCTCGGCGTAGACGGGGACGCCGGAGGACGAGAGCGCCTCGATATCGCGGTAGATGGTACGTACGGAGACTTCGAGCCGCTCGGCGAGTTCGGCGGCCGGGACGAGGCCGCGGGTCTGGAGGAGCAGCAGGATCGAGAGCAGCCGGTCTGATTTCACGGGTCTGAGGGTCTCCGGAAAACTTGACGGTGGATGTCAGGTTATCCGGGCAGGGTGTGCCTCGTCACCGAGACCGGCAATTGAGGAGATGGACACCATGAACGACCCCCGCCCCCTGTACGAGCGCGCGGCCGACCAGTTCGCGAGCCTGCTGAAGACCGTGACGCCCGAGCGGCTCGGCGACCCGACGCCCTGTACGGAGTTCGATGTACGGGCGCTGCTGTCCCATGTCGTCGGCGGTACGCACCGGATCGCGACCATCGGCGAGGGCGGCGACGGCCTGGCGGTGCCGGCCCGGGTGGACGGCGTCGCGGACGACGGCTGGACCACGGCGTACGAGGAGGCGAGGCGCCGCTTCACGGCGGCGTGGGCGGACGATGCGAAGCTGGGCCGCCTGGTCGCGGTCCCGTGGGCCGCGGAGCTGCCGGGCGCGGCGGCGGTGGGCGGCTATGTGATGGAGACGTTGACCCACACCTGGGACCTGTCGCAGGCACTGGGCCACCCGATGGCCCTGGACGAGGAGTTGGCCAAGGTCATCCTCCCGATCGCCCAGCAGGTCCTGCCGGCGGACAGCCGCGGCGAGGGGGTCCCGTTCGCGGCGGTCCAGGAGGCACCGGAGGGGGCGGACGCGTACGGCCGACTGGCATCGTGGCTGGGCCGCGCCGCGTAACGGGATGTCCCCACCCACCCGCCCCTACGCTTCCAGCAGGCGCGCCGCCAGGTGGGTGAGGCGGGTGTGCCAGGAGGCCAGCAGGTCATCCACATCCATGTCCCGCGGGCCGGTCTGGGTCAGGATCAGACGGGGGCCGTGGCCCGTGCCCTCGGCGAGTTGCCAGCGGACCTCGCCCTGCGGGTCCACGGCGTAGGCGAGCAGGGCCGGTCGCCGCACCTCGGTGACCGGTCCCGGTGGGGTCTTGGGGGCCGTGAAGCCCGCCGGGACCGGCGCACCCTCCAACACCTCCGCGCCTGCGGTCAGTTCCGCCCAGACCGTCTCCGCGGACCGCACCAGGAGCAGATCGAGAATCCTGCGCCTGCTCGGCTCCGCGAGCACGTCGAACGGTATGGACATACCCCGAACATACTTCGCGGGTTATATAACCGCGAGAGAATGAAGGTCCCGACTCAACCGCGCCCGGTCTCAACCGCGCCCGGACTCAGCCGCGCGGCGCCTTCGCCAGCTGGCGCGACTGAGCCACCAGACGGTCCGCGCTGTCCCAGACCTCCGCATCCTCCTCCAGAAATCCGCCGGCCAGGTTGCGGGTCGTGATGGAGACCCGGAGCGGCCCGGGGGCCGGGCGGCAGCGGATGTGCGTGGTGAGTTCGACCGTCGGCGTCCAGCCCGGCAGGCCCAGCTCGAACGAGGTCGGCGGCAGCGCGTCGACAGTGAGCAGCAGCGAGAACGGGTCCGCGTCACGGCCGTCGGCGAGGCCGAACCAGCCACGCATCTCACCCTTGCCGGAGGGGGCACCGACAGCCCAGCCGAGTGTCGCCGGGTCGAGCTTGATGTTCAGGCGTTCCGTGATCGCCGAGCTGCCGGGGATCTTCGGCGCGGGGCCGTCGGACGGGCCGAGGCAGTCCTGGAATACCGGCATGACGGGCGGCTTCGCCGTCGTGCGCACGTCGTCGGGCAGCGCGTCCAGGTCTCCGTACGTAGCGAGGACACGGATGCGCTCGATCTCCGTGCCGTCCTCCGCGTACTGGAACAGCGAGGCCTGTCCGGTGGAGAGGGTGCGGCCGCTGCGTACGACCTCGGTGCGGATCACCGCGGGGCCCGGGTGCGACGCCGTGAGGTAGTGCGCCGAGACCGTGAACGGGTCGGGGTGCGCCAGGGCGTCACCGAGCGCACGGCCGAGCAGGGCCAGCAGGTAGCCGCCGTTGACGGCGCGGATGATCGTCCAGCCCGCCGAGAGCTCCGCGTCGTAGACGCCCGGTGCGCGCAGGGTGACAGCGGTGTCGCGGTCGAACTCGCTGTCCCCGATGGTTGCCTGTACTGCCTGTGCCATGGCGGCACCGTACAACAGAAAACTACTGAGCGGTAGCTTTTTGCTCTGCCCCGGCACCGGGCCCCGTCCGCGCCGGCGGAACGGGGCGCTCCGGAGTCGGTCCAGCTCTGCCGTCCCTCCTCGGCCGGCTCTCTTCGGCTAGCTCTCTTCGGCGGCTTCCGAGCGCCGGTTCCAGGCGCGCGGCGCCCGCCAGTGGAAGCGCATAGCGAGCAGCCGCAGTACGAACGCGGTCACCACCGCGAGTCCGCTGGTGGCCGCGTTCAGGACGTCGAACTGGATGGAGACCACCACCATGGTCGCGCCGACGATGGCGGGGACGGCATACAGATCGCGGTCCCAGCGCAGCAGCGACGGCACCTCGTTGGCGAGTACGTCACGCAGCACACCGCCACCGACGGCGGTGGCAAGTCCGAGCGCCGCGGAGGCGGTGAGGCCGAGCCCGTACTCGTACGCCTTGGTGGTGCCGGTGACGCAGAACAGCCCGAGGCCCGCGGCGTCGAAGACATTGACCCCGACCTGGATGCGCTCGACGTGCGGATGCCAGAAGAAAACCAGGGCGGTCGCCACGAGCGGCGTGAGGAAGTACCCGAGATCGCTGAAGGCCGCGGGCGGGACGGCCCCGATGATCAGGTCCCGCAACATCCCTCCGCCCAGCGCGGTCACCTCTGCGAGCACCGCCATGCCGAAGACGTCGAAATTCTTGCGTACGGCGAGCAGTGCGCCGGAGATCGCGAAGACGAAGATACCGACGAGGTCGAGCGCATGCTGGACGGAGGGCGTGAACAGTTCATGGAGCACCCGGCAATTGTGCCGGTTCTACTCCTTGGCACTCTCCTCAGCCTCGGCCGGGGCCTCCGT
This sequence comes from Streptomyces sp. NPDC060064, assembly GCF_042736455.1. Taxonomy (NCBI): domain Bacteria; kingdom Bacillati; phylum Actinomycetota; class Actinomycetes; order Kitasatosporales; family Streptomycetaceae; genus Streptomyces; species Streptomyces sp. NPDC060064. The sequence continues at coordinate 18,176 of NZ_JBHWWF010000041.1, read as the reverse complement.
GGAGGTCTCCTCGGCGGCCGCGTCCGCGGACTCGCCCTCCGACGGAACGGCCTGGTCCGAGTCGGCCTCGGCAGAGGTCTCGTCCGCAGCCTCGCCACCGGTCTTGGAGACCGTGATCGCCGCGACCGCAGCGGCCTCCGCGGGCTCCGCCGACTCCGGCTTCTTCGACACGTCGACGATCTCGATCGCCTCGCGCGCCGACTCCAGGGCCTTGTCGCCCGGGGCCAGGTCCGGTGCGTTCTCCGGGTGGTGGCAGGCCACCTGGTGGCCCGTCTTCAGTGCCAGCAGCGGCGGTTCCTGCGTCTTGCAGATATCCGTCGCCTTCCAGCACCGGGTGTGGAACCGGCAGCCGGTCGGCGGGGAGATCGGTGACGGGACGTCGCCCTTGAGCAGGATGCGGTCGCTCTTGGCGCCACGCCGCTTCGGGTCCGGCACCGGCACCGCGGAGAGCAGGGCCTTCGTGTACGGGTGCATCGGCGCCTCGTACAGCGACTTGCGGTCCGTCAGCTCGACGATCTTGCCCAGGTACATCACCGCGATGCGGTCCGAGACATGACGGATGACCGACAGGTCGTGCGCGATGATCACATACGTGAGGCCCAGCTCGTCCTGGAGGTCGTCCAGCAGGTTCACCACCTGCGCCTGGATCGACACGTCCAGCGCCGAGACCGGCTCGTCCGCCACGACCAGCTTCGGCTTCAGGGCGAGGGCCCGCGCGATACCGATGCGCTGGCGCTGGCCGCCGGAGAACTCGTGCGGGTAGCGGTTGTAGTGCTCGGGGTTGAGACCGACCAGGCCCAGCAGCCGCTGGACCTCCTTCTTGACCCCGCCCTCGGGCGTGACGCCCTGCAGCTTGAACGGCGCGCTGACGATCGAACCGACCGTGTGGCGCGGGTTGAGCGAGCCGTAGGGGTCCTGGAAGATCATCTGGACGTCCCGGCGCATCGGGCGCATGCCCGAAACACCGAGGTGCGTGATGTCCTTGCCCTCGAACTCGATCTTGCCGCCGGTCGGTTCGAGCAGCCGGGTGATGAGCCGGCCCATCGTCGACTTGCCGCAGCCGGACTCACCCACGACGCCGAGCGTCTCGCCGGGAAGTACGTCGAAGCTGATGCCGTCGACCGCCTGGACGGCACCGGCCTGCCGGCGCAGCAGCCCCTTCGTGATCGGGAAGTGCTTGACCAGTCCGGTGACCTTGAGCAGTGGCTCGGGCGAGGAGGTGGCCTGCTCCGGGATCGCCATCTCGGAATCCTTACGATCTTTTCCGGCCGGGGGTCCGGGGGTTGCCCCCGGGGAAGACGCAGTACTCACAGCTTCGGCGCAATCTCTTCGGTCCAGATCCGCGTGCGGTCCTCCTGCGACATGTGGCAGGCCGAGTGGTGCCGGCTGCCGACCTCCCGCAGTTCGGGCCGCTCGGTGCGGGTGATCCCGCCCTTGGGCACATCGGCGTACGGGCAACGCGGGTGGAAGGCACAGCCACTGGGGATGTTGATCAGGCTGGGCGGGGAGCCCTTGACCGGGATGAGGCGCTCGGTCTGGTCACGGTCGATGCGCGGCATCGAGCCCAGCAGGCCCCAGGTGTAGGGGTGCTGCGGCTCGTAGAAGACCTTCTCGGCCGGACCGCGCTCGACGCAGCGGCCGCCGTACATCACCAGGATGTCGTCGGCCAGCTCGGCGACGACGCCCAGGTCGTGGGTGATGATGATGACCGCGGAGCCGAACTCCTTCTGCAGATCCCGGATCAGGTCGAGGATCTGCGCCTGGACGGTGACGTCCAGCGCGGTGGTCGGCTCGTCCGCGATGAGCAGCTCGGGGTTGTTGACCAGCGCCATCGCGATCATCGCGCGCTGGCGCATACCGCCGGAGAACTCGTGCGGGTAGCTGTCCACCCGCTTGTGGGGCTCCGGGATACCCACCCGGTCCAGCAGCTCGACAGCCCGCTTGCGGGCGGTCTTCTTGTCCACCTTGTTGTGGACCTGGTACGCCTCGCTGATCTGCTTGCCGATGGTGTAGTACGGGTGCATCGCGGACAGCGGATCCTGGAAGATCATCGCCATGTCGCGACCGCGCAGCCGGCGCACCTCGTCCGGGTCGGCGGTCAGCAGTTCCTTGCCGTTCAGCCAGATCTCACCGGACAGGTGTGCCTTCTGCCGGCCGTACTGGCCGACGCGGTGCAGGCCCATGATGCCGAGCGAGGTCACCGACTTGCCGGAGCCCGACTCGCCCACGATGCCGAGGGTCTTGCCCTTCTCCAGCGTGAAGGAGAGTCCGTCGACCGACTTCACGAGACCGTCGTCGGTCGGGAAGTGCACCTGGAGGTCGCGTACTTCGAGGAAGGCGGTGGAGGGGGCCGAGCCCGCGGAGACGGGCTCGCCGACGGCGCCGGTCTTCGTCAGGGGGGATCCGGGGGTCTCTCCCGGGACTGGCACCGTGGTCATGAGAGCCTCACTCGGGGGTCGATCACTGCGTACATGAGGTCCACGACGAGGTTGGCGAGGACGACGAAGAAGGCCGCGATGAGCGTGACTCCGAGGATCACGGGCAGATCGTGGTCGCTGATTGCCTTCACCGCGTTGTAGCCGAGGCCGTGCAGGGAGAAGGTGCTCTCGGTCAGGACCGCGCCGCCCACCAGGGCTCCGAGGTCCAGGCCGAGGACGGTCAGGATCGGGGTCATGGTCGAGCGCATTGCGTGCTTGCCGATGACCACGGGTTCCGTGAGGCCCTTGGCTCTGGCGGTTCGGATGTAGTCCTCGTTGAGGACCTCCAGCATCGTGGCGCGGGTGAGCCGGGCGTACATCGCGGCATACAGGAAGGCGAGGGTGACCCACGGCAGAACCATGCCGTTGAACCAGGCCGCCGGATCCTCACTGAACGCCGCGTCCGGCCGGTCGAACCACCCCAGCTGGTCGGAGAAGAGCGCCAGGGACAGCATGCCGGTGAAGTAGATGGGCAGCGAGACACCGCCGAGGGCGATGCCCATCGCCGAACGGTCCAGGGGCGTACCGCGCTTGAGGGCGGAGATGATGCCGGTGGAGACACCACCGATCACCCAGAGCACGACAGCGCCCGCGGCGAGCGAGAGGGTGACCGGCAGCCACTCGAGCAGCAGCGGCCAGACCTCCTGCTCGGTCTTGAACGAGTACCCGAAGCAGGGCGCGGCGCACTGCGTCACGTCGGAGCCGTTGGCGTACGTACGACCCGCCACCAGTCCGACCACGAACTTGCCGAACTGGACCAGGATCGGGTCGTCCAGGCCCATCTTCTGCCGGATGCCCTCGATGGAGGCGGGGTCGGACTGCTTGCCGACGAAGTACAGCGCCGGGTCCGTCCCGATCATCTTGGGGAAGAGGAAGAAGATTCCGAAGGTCACCAGCGTGATGACCATCAGCATGACGATGACGGCGAAGAATCGCCTGATGAGATATGCAAGCACTGCGCTCGGCCCGACGGTGGCCCGGGAGCCCTCTCTTATGGAGAGGGCTCCGGGCCACCGCTCGCGGCCATCACCTGCCCTTCGTGCCTAGCGGGTGTGGCACTGGAACGTGAACTGACTGGGATTTACTTGACGACGCCGAGCGAGGCGTAGTCGTAGCGGCCGTTGTAGGCGTCGGCCGTGTAGGCGTTGGTCAGACGAGTGCTGCGCCAGGTGATCGTCTTGTCGTAGACGAAGGGCAGGTAGACAGCGGCCTCGGAGACCTTCTGGTTCATCTGCTTGTAGATCTCGCCGGCCTTGGCCGGGTCGGTCTCGGCGATGGCCTGGTCGAAGAGCTTGTTGACCGCGGGGTCGTTCAGCTCGGAGAAGTTGTTGTTACCGCTCTGCAGGATGAACCGGCCGTCGACCAGCGGCTGCGAGAAGCCCTGGCCGGTCGGGAAGTCCGCGCCCCAGCCCATGATGATGATGCCGTAGCCCTTGTCCTTCACGACCTTCGGCGAACCGATGATGCCGGACGTCTGGGCGCCGTCGAACTGGTCGACCTGGGCGTCGATGCCGACCTGCTTCAGCGCGTTCTGCAGCGAGACGGCCGTGGCGACCTCGACCGGCTTGTTGTTACGCACCGCGATGGTGGTCTTGAAGCCGTTCGGCTGGCCACAGGCCTTCAGCGCCGCCTTGGCCTTCGCGACGTTCGGCTTGCTGTCGTTCTTGAGGACCTCGTACGGGTCGTACGTGGGGTCCGAGCCCTTGATGCCCGCGGGGAGCATGTTCGGGGCGATGTCGCCACCGGCCTGCGGGCCGCCACGGGCGGTCTGCAGCGACTTCTTGTCGGCGGCGTAGATGACGGCCTTGCGGCACTCGACGTTGTCGAACGGCTTGACCGTCGTCGGGAAGACCGCGTAGCGGATGAAGCCGGTCTGGCCGTTGTCGAGGTTGTCCTTGTGCTTGCGCAGAGCCGTGGTGCGAGCCGCCTGGCCGATGCCGGTCGCGTTGATGTCGACGTCGAAGTCACCCTTGATCAGGCGCTTGTCCATGTCGTCCGCGTTGGTCATGAAGGTGACCGTCACCTTGTCCGGAAGCGCCTTGCGGATGGTGTCCGAGGCGGGCTTCCAGTTGGTGTTGCGGGAGAGCGACATCGACTTGTTCGGCGCGTACGAGTCGATCTTGTACGGGCCGCTGGAGAAGGGCTTCAGGCCGTACTTGGCGGCGGTGTCCTTCTCCTTCTTCACCGGAGAGGCAGCCGGCATGGCGAGCATCTGCTCGAAGTCACCGTTCGGCTTCGGCAGCTTGAAGACGATGGTCTTCGCGTCCGGCGTCTCGATCGCCTTCAGGCCGAGCTTGTCCGCGGACTTGTCCTTGTACGGACCCTTGTACTCGGTCTTCGGGTCGAGCACCTGCATCAGGTAGACCGGGCCGCCGGAGATGACGTCCTGGGCCCAGGTGCGCTCGATGCCGTACTTGATGTCCTGCGAAGTGATGGGCGTGCCGTCCTCCCAGGTCACGCCATCCTTCAGGGTGTACTTGTAGGTCTTGCCGCCGTCCGAGATCTCGGCCTTCGCGGTCGCGAGGTCCGGGACGAGCTCGGTGCTGGCCTGGCCCGGCGCCGCCTTGAAGCTGACGAGCTGGCGGGTGTAGTAGCGGGCGAAGTCCCACATGAAGCCGTAGTAACCGCGCTGCGGGTCCCACGAGTCGGCGTCCTGCGTGCCGACGAATTTAAGGGTGCCGCCCTTGGTGTCGGCCGCGTTGGCCACCTTGCCGATGCCGGCGTTGAAGCCGGGCGCACCGGCCCCGTCCTTCTTGTCGTCCTTGCCGCCACAGGCCGTGGTGGTCAGCAGGGCCGCGAGCACGACAGCCGTGCCTGCGGCAAGCCTGCGGTTCGACGTGCGATTGGTTGTCACGATGCTCGCAACCTCCGTAGTAGTCACGGCCCTCGAGGGTCGTGGTTCTGGGCTATTGCTCCTGACGGCTTCGGCAGGGGCGGTGTGTCCGCAGGGACGTGTGGGGGTCAGCGGGACCCCTTCGGGTCCAGCGCATCTCGTACGCCGTCGCCGAAGAGATTGAAGGCCAACACGGTGACGAAGATCGCCAGGCCCGGGATGATCATGAACAGCGGATCGTCCTCGTAGGTGCGCACGGCCGTCGAGAGCATCTCGCCCCACGACGGGGTGGGCGGCTTGACGCCAACGCCGAGGAAGCTCAGGGCGGCTTCCGTCAGGACGTTGGTGGGGATCATCAGCGTCGTGTAGACGGTGATCGGGGCCACCAGGTTGGGCAGCAGCTCCCGGAAGAGGATGTACGCACGACCCGCACCGAGGCTGCGAGCCGCTTCGACGTACTCCCGCTCACGCAGCGAGAGCGTCTGGCCGCGCACGATCCGGCCGATGTACGGCCAGCCGAAGAAGCCGATCACCAGGACGAGGACCGCGATCCGCAGACCCGAACCGGAGAAGCCCCAGAGTTCGTTCGGGACGACAGAGATCAGGGCGATGATGAAGAGCAGCTGCGGGAAGGCCAGCAGCAGGTCCATCACCCGACTGATCGCCGCGTCGATCCAGCCCCCGAAGTAGCCGGCGACGACGCCGAAGACGGTGCCCAGGCTGACCGCGACGAAGGCGGAGAGGAAGGCGACGAGAAGCGAGATGCGCGCGCCGTAGACGACTCGGCTGAAAACGTCTCTGCCGTTGACCGGCTCAACTCCGAAAAGGAAGTCGGAATTGATGCCGCCCCAGTCACCGATCGGGGTGCCCAGCAGCGGGTCGATCGCATCCTCGTGGAGTTCCTCCGGCGGGTGGCCGAGCAGGCTCACGATCAGTGGAGCGAATACCGCGACCACGATCAGGAGGAGCACCACGAAACCGCCGACAAGTGCGACCTTGTCACGCTTCAACCGGATCCAGGCGATCTTCCAGGGCGAACGCCCCTCGATGGCCTTCTGCGGGACATCGGCGGCGACATCGACGGCAGCGGTTTCGGCCGCGCTCGTGTCGTGCAGTGGTGCCGTCATCGTGGTGGGGACCCCTCTCGGCCGGCGGTGACCGACCCATGCCCGCCGCTGTAGCGGCTTCGTTCACTCAGTGGTGCAGTTGTGTGTATTGCGAGGAATGCTTGAAGAAGCAGGTCGTACACAGGACCGAAGGGTCCTTGATGCGGGGAGTCTTCAACGCTGCCGCGATCACCCGCCAGCCCCCTCGGGGAATGGTTGCTCAAACGTGATGAGGCGAGGGGGTTTCCGTTATACGGACGGAGCCACCGACTGAGCGGAACGCCAAATACTGCATATGGGGCGAAAGTTGACCGATGCGCCGCCATGCGGACGTTAGCCGCTCTTTGATTGCAAGGCATTCGAAGCCTCGAGAGCGCACAATCCCATCCCGAACATCGGTGTGGGGCATGGAAATAGACAGGTCAGGCCGTCAGTTGTGCTGTTGCGGCCGACTCAGTGACCGGCTCAGTGGCCGACCGGCGGCGGATAGCCGTAGCCACCGCCGGCCGGTGCGCCGCCGGCATGGGCATCGCGGTCGTAGAACGGGCGGGCGTTGGCCCGCAGCCACACCGTGACCGGGTCGTACTCGTCGGACATCGCGACGGTGGAGACCGGCAGCCCGTCCGGGACCGCGGCGATCGACTGCTGCATCATCGCGCGGACCGTGTCCACGGACTGCCTGCTCGTGTCGTACAGATCGAGACCGATGGCGAGATACGGAGCGCCGAGCGCGGGCTGCACCCAGGCGCGGCGCAGCGAGCGGATCGCGGACGTGCGGTGGGCGTTCTGAGCGAGCAGGCCGTAGAAGTGCGGGAGCTCGATGGCCGGTTCGGACAGTCGCAGCGGTCCTGCGGGCATCCGGTCGAGGCCGGTGGCGATCCGGCGGAGATCGAGCCAGGGGATGCCGACGCCGCCGCCCGGCGCGTGCGGGTTGAGCCAGATGCCCCAGCGGTCCGGGTACAGCGCGCGGGCGATGTCACGGCCGGTGACCACCTCGTGGGCGCGGTTCCAGCCGGAGACGGAGAGCTCCTGGGCGGAGGTGACGCACGGCGCGTAGCCGACGCCGTCGACCTCCATGTTCCCGTACTGGGCATCGGGCGATCCGGCCTGGCCGTGCCAGAGCAGCATCCAGATCTGGCCGTTCGACGGGTCGGCGATGGCGTGCAGCAGCGCCTCGTACGCGTCGTAGCGTCCGGGAGTCACCTGGCGCAGCATGTGCTCGACCTGCCCGGCCGCCGCGGTGCCTGACGCGCTCACCCTGGGTTCCGCCCCTCTTCGATGCCTCTTCGATGCAGCAACAGCACAGCCGCCCCGGGCACACAAGTGCTGCGGTAAGGCCATCAAACCAGCTTAATCGGCAGTCCTGACACCGACTTGACGACTACACGTGCTGCCGTTCGTAGAAGGGCCGCACCCGCTCCAGCATCCATGCGCCGACAGGGTCCTGGGCAACATCCAGCAGTACGAGATTGACCGGCCAGCCCACCTGGACCCGGCCGAGTGCCCGGCCGAGCGCGTCCATCGGGGCATTGCGCTCGGCGGCCTCCCAGGAGGAGAGCTGGACACCGATGAAGAGGGTCGGCGGGTCGCCCTCGACGGAGGCGAGCGCACGGCGGGCGGTGAGGACGACACCGGAGGCCTCGAACTCCCCGGCCGCGGCGGCGAGGAAGTCGACCGGCTCCTCCTGCCAGTCGGGCTCGAAGAGCCGCACCCGGCCGCCGCTCGCGGGTCCGTCCAACGGTGTACGTCCCACTCGGCACAGCTCGGCGACCGCGGGCGGCGGCAGCGGGGCGCCGACCGCACCGCCGGGGTTCACGGCGATGCCGAGCTGCGGAGGCAGCCCGCGGGCGAATTCGCGGGCGGGCGCGACGGTGAAGGAGATATGGCTGCCGACGCACTGCAGGTACTGCTGCTCGGAGCTGAAGACCGGGACATAGGGAGCGCCGTCGATCTCCATCGTGGGCAGATCGAGATCGGGGCTGTCGGCTCCGCCGCCGTTGGGCAGCGGCACCCATATATGGCTGCGGCCGAGCACCTCGACGAGACGGCCCCCGGCGGAGGGGTTGCCGAGCGAGGCGGCGAGCACCTCTTCCAGCTCGTTACCCGGCCAGCCGAAAGCTGGATGCGGATGGGCCTGCTCCGGTGTCTCCATGTGCGGTCCTTCTCCCCCGGGCTTCCACGGCTGCGCGCCACGACCCTAACGCCGCCGACCGACGGACATGAACCGGGGCTCCGCCCCGGACCCCGCTCCTCAAGCGCCGCAGGGGCTGAACTTCAGCGCGCGCCGCCCTATGGCTTCTCGAAGCCGACCCGCCCCAGCACCCCCGCCGCGTCCCGGTCCAGCAGCACGGCCGAGGCGCAGCCCGCCGGCAGCCGGCCCGCCTCCGCGTCGCCGATCAGATGCCCGACCGCGCGCCGGTGCCGGGCGAAGGCGTACCCGGACACACCGCGGCCCCGCTCGCGCTGGCCCTGTCTGGCAACCTCGGGCGTGACGTCGAGCAGGACCAGATGGAGACCGCTCCCGCGGCGGCGCGCCTCGCGGGCCAGCCAGCGCCGCACCCAGGCCTGCGTACCGCAGTCATGGACGACGACACTCTCGCCGGAGCGCAGCGCCCGCCGCAGCCCGGCGTAGTGGGCGATCCGCACGAGCGGGCGGTACACGGCGTACGGCAGCAGCCGCGGCATCCGGGCGTCCCACCGGTCCCGGGTGTCCTGCGAGTCGATGCCACGACCGCGCGCCGCGCGCCGGATCAACGTGGACTTTCCGCTGCCGGGCAGGCCGGAGACGACCACCACATCACCGGCGGCGAAGACCAGACTGCGCGGACTGCGCCCCGAGCGGTCTCTCAGGTCGCGCAGTATGGCTGTGGGAGCCCCGAGCCGTTCCCGAGCGGAGCTCTCCGGCCGGGCGGGCACCCCCGCGGTCGTCGCAAAAACACCGGACTGCTGCAACGTCATCACCCTCCCCCATGTCGGGTCACCCTCACCCTTGCCCATGAAGTGTAAAGAGTTGGTAATGCGACACAACCTATTTGCAGCTGCGGGCCACTGCGGGCAGGCGCGGCCGCGTTCCGGACCGTACGCACCACTCTGCCGCGATGCGTGCAATGATGTGCGCGCCAACTGCATACCGGCCGCTTGAATCCACGCGGGAGAGTCCTGGCCACTGTGTGCGCCGGGCGCCGAAGGAGCAAGTCCCTCCCTTGAATCTCTCAGGCCCCGTACCGCGTGTGATGAGGCAGATCTGAAAAGCGAGCCGCTGTCGAGTGGCTCCACCCAAGGTGCAAGTCACGACCACCAATACGCGTGGTCGCGACGAACCTCTCAGGTTCCGATGACAGATGGGGAGGAATGTCCTCGTCGGCCTGCCCTGGGAGCCACATCTATGAGCAACGTCCCCCGTCTGACCGCCCTCGACACCCTGCACCGCTCGCTGGGCGCGACCATGACCGACTTCGCGGGCTGGGACATGCCGCTGCGGTACGGCAGTGAGCGCGACGAGCACAACGCCGTACGCACCAAGGCCGGTCTCTTCGATCTCTCGCACATGGGCGAGATCACCGTCACCGGACCGCGCGCCGCCGATCTCCTCGACTTCGCGCTGGTCGGCAACATCGGCGGAGTGGCCGTCGGCCGCGCCCGCTACACCATGATCTGCCAGGAGGACGGCGGGATCCTCGACGACCTGATCGTCTACCGCCTCGGCGAGACGGAGTACATGGTCGTCGCCAACGCGGGCAACGCCCAGGTGGTGCTGGACGCGCTGACCGCCCGCGCCGAGGGCTACGACGCCGAGGTGCGGGACGACCGCGACGCGTACGCGCTCATCGCCGTCCAGGGCCCGGAGTCCCCCGGCATCCTCAAGTCGCTGACCGACGCCGACCTGGACGGGCTGAAGTACTACGCGGGCCTGCCCGGCACGGTGGCCGGCGTCCCGGCGCTGATCGCCCGTACCGGCTACACCGGCGAGGACGGCTTCGAGCTCTTCGTCGAGCCGCAGTACGCCGAGAAGCTCTGGCAGTCGCTGACCGAGGCGGGCGCGCCCGTCGGTCTCGTCCCGGCCGGTCTGTCCTGCCGCGACACGCTCCGCCTGGAGGCGGGCATGCCGCTGTACGGGCATGAGCTGACCACCGCGCTGACCCCGTTCGACGCGGGCCTCGGCCGGGTCGTGAAGTTCGAGAAGACCACGAACGACGGGCGTTTCGTCGGCCGCGAGGCACTCGAGGCCGCCGCCGCGCGCGCCGAGGCCAACCCGCCGCGCAAGCTCGTCGGCCTGATCGCCGAGGGCCGCCGGGTCCCGCGCGCCGGCTTCTCCGTGGTCGCAGGCGGCCAGGTCATCGGCGAGGTCACCTCCGGTGCGCCCTCCCCGACCCTGGGCAAGCCGATCGCCATCGCGTACGTGGACGCGGCGCACGCCGCGCCGGGCCGCGAGGGCGTCGGCGTCGACATCCGCGGCACCCACGAGCCGTACGAGGTCGTCGGGCTGCCGTTCTACAAGCGCCAGAAGTGATCGTCCGCACCTTCACTCCGTTCACCAGCACTCCCCCGCGTACAGGAGAATTCAGGCCATGAGCAACCCCCAGCAGCTGCGCTTCAGCAAGGAGCACGAGTGGCTGTCGGCCGCCGAGGACGGCGTGTCGACGGTCGGCATCACGGAGCACGCGGCGAACGCGCTCGGCGATGTGGTGTACGTCCAGCTCCCCGAGGTCGGTGACACGGTGACCGCGGGCGAGACCTGCGGCGAGCTGGAGTCGACCAAGTCCGTCAGCGACCTGTACTCCCCGGTCAGTGGTGAGGTCACCGAGGCCAACGAGGACGTCGTCAATGACCCGTCACTGGTGAACTCCGCCCCCTTCGAGGGCGGCTGGCTCTTCAAGGTGCGCGTCAGCGAGGAGCCGAAGGACCTGCTCTCCGCCGACGAGTACACCGAGTTCTCCGGCAACTGACCACGACCACGACAGGGATCGAGATGTCGCTTCTCAACGCCCCTCTCCATGAGCTGGACCCGGACGTCGCCGCCGCTGTCGACGCCGAGCTCCACCGCCAGCAGTCCACCCTCGAGATGATCGCCTCGGAGAACTTCGCTCCGGTCGCGGTCATGGAGGCGCAGGGCTCCGTCCTCACCAACAAGTACGCCGAGGGCTACCCGGGCCGCCGCTACTACGGCGGCTGCGAGCACGTCGATGTCGTCGAGCAGATCGCGATCGACCGCATCAAGGCGCTCTTCGGCGCCGAGCACGCCAACGTCCAGCCGCACTCGGGCGCCCAGGCGAACGCGGCCGCGATGTTCGCGCTGCTGAAGCCGGGCGACACGATCATGGGTCTGAACCTCGCCCACGGCGGGCACCTCACCCACGGCATGAAGATCAACTTCTCCGGCAAGCTGTACAACGTGGTCGCGTACCACGTGGACAGCGAGACCGGCCAGGTCGACATGGCCGAGGTCGAGCGCCTCGCCAAGGAGTCCCGTCCGAAGCTGATCATCGCCGGCTGGTCCGCGTACCCGCGCCAGCTGGACTTTGCGGCCTTCCGCCGGATCGCGGACGAGGTCGGCGCGTACCTGATGGTCGACATGGCCCACTTCGCGGGCCTCGTCGCCGCCGGTCTGCACCCGAACCCGGTGCCGCACGCCCATGTCGTCACCACCACCACGCACAAGACCCTCGGCGGTCCGCGCGGCGGTGTGATCCTGTCGACGCAGGAGCTCGCCAAGAAGATCAACTCCGCGGTCTTCCCCGGTCAGCAGGGCGGTCCGCTGGAGCACGTCATCGCGGCGAAGGCGGTCTCCTTCAAGGTCGCGGCGACCGAGGAGTTCAAGGAGCGCCAGCAGCGCACGCTGAACGGCGCCCGTATCCTCGCCGAGCGTCTCGTCCAGGCCGATGTGACCGAGCACGGCGTCTCCGTCCTGTCCGGCGGTACGGATGTGCACCTGGTCCTGGTCGACCTGCGCAACTCCGAGCTGGACGGCCAGCAGGCCGAGGACCGCCTCCACGAGGTGGGCATCACGGTCAACCGCAACGCGATCCCGAACGACCCGCGGCCGCCGATGGTCACCTCGGGTCTGCGGATCGGCACCCCGGCGCTGGCCACCCGCGGTTTCCAGGACGAGGACTTCCGTGAGGTCGCCGACATCATCGCCGAGGCGCTGAAGCCGTCGTACGACACGGAGGCGCTGAGCGCCCGGGTCTCGGCCCTGGCCGCGAAGCACCCGCTTTACCCTGGCCTGAAGTAACTACGTACGCTTTTGTACGAACCGACGGGGCACCGCGCACACTGGACAGTGCGTGCGGTGCCCCGCACCCGGTACCGCCTTGGTATCGCCCTCGCACCGCCCTCTGCACCACCTCGGCAGACAACGGCGTCTACCAACCCCTCTAGGAGTCTTCCGTGGCCATCTCGGTCTTCGACCTGTTCTCGATCGGCATAGGCCCGTCCAGCTCCCATACGGTCGGCCCGATGCGCGCGGCCGCCCTGTTCGCGCGGCGGCTCAAGAACGAGGGCCTGATGGCCCACACCGCCGCCGTACGCGCCGAGCTCTTCGGTTCGCTGGGCGCGACCGGCCACGGCCACGGCACCCCGAAGGCCGTCCTGCTCGGCCTTGAGGGCAACTCTCCCCGTACCGTCGACGTCGAGACCGCGGACGCCCAGGTCGAGCGCATCCGCACCGGCCGCCGGATCAATCTGCTCGGTATGCACGAGATCGACTTCGACTTCGACAAGGATCTGATCCTGCACCGCCGCAAGGCGCTGCCGTACCACGCCAACGGGATGACGATCTTCGCGTACGACGCCCAGGGCGCACTCGTCCTGGAGAAGACGTACTACTCGGTGGGCGGCGGCTTCGTGGTCGACGAGGACGCCGTCGGCGAGGACCGGATCAAGCTCGACGACACCGTGCTGAAGTACCCGTTCCGCACCGGCGACGAGCTGCTTCGGCTGGCTCAGGAGACCGGTCTTTCGATCTCCGCGCTGATGCTGGAGAACGAGAAGGCCTGGCGCACCGAGGACGAGATCCGCGAGGGTCTGCTGGAGATCTGGCGGGTCATGCAGGCCTGCGTCTCGCGCGGTATGTCCCGCGAGGGCATCCTGCCCGGCGGCCTCAAGGTCCGCCGCCGCGCGGCCAACTCCGCCCGCCAGCTCCGCGCCGAGGGCGATGCGCTGGCCCGCTCCATGGAGTGGATCACGCTGTACGCGATGGCCGTGAACGAGGAGAACGCCGCGGGCGGCCGCGTTGTCACCGCGCCCACCAACGGCGCCGCGGGCATCATCCCGGCCGTGCTGCACTACTACATGAACTTCGTGCCCGGCGCCGACGAGGAAGGCGTGGTCCGCTTCCTGCTCGCCGCCGGCGCGATCGGCATGCTCTTCAAGGAGAACGCCTCGATTTCCGGCGCCGAGGTCGGCTGCCAGGGCGAGGTCGGCTCCGCCTGCTCGATGGCCGCGGGCGCGCTGGCCGAGGTGCTCGGCGGCACCCCCGAGCAGGTCGAGAACGCCGCCGAGATCGGTATGGAGCACAACCTCGGCCTGACCTGCGACCCGGTCGGCGGCCTGGTGCAGATCCCGTGCATCGAGCGCAATGGCATGGCGGCGGTCAAGGCCGTGACGGCGGCGAAGATGGCGATGCGCGGCGACGGCAGCCACAAGGTCTCGCTCGACAAGGTCATCAAGACCATGAAGGAAACCGGTGCGGACATGTCGGTGAAGTACAAGGAGACCGCGCGCGGCGGCCTCGCGGTGAACATCATCGAGTGCTGAGCCGCGGGCCGTCGAGGGCTGAACCGGCCGTCGAGCGCTGAGCCTCATCGGTTCCTGGTCGTCTCCACGGATCAAGAACGTCGCACGTCAAGGCAGTTCACACAGATTCACCCGCAAGTGTGAGCTTTCCGAGCTCCGAACGTTTCTTCTCCGCCGCGGGCCCCCATGTCCGCATTAATCTCACAGCCTGTTCACCCAAGCCCCCGGTGACCAGATCGGGCTCGACGCAGCAAGGAGACACCGTAATGTCCGAGGGGGTGACGTCCACGCCGTACGAGTTACTCGTCCCGCTCCCGGGACCGTACGGGCGGGTGTACCGGCGCCAGGAACGTACCGTCGTCGAGCTCCATGGCGAGATCGATATCGCCGCAGTCACGCTGATCGGGGCCTATCTCGATGTGGTCACCGCGGTGCGCGCCCACGAGGTGATCGTCGATCTGACGCATGTCGAGTTCTTCGACTGCTCCGGGCTGGCGCTGCTCTGCCGGGCCCGACGGCGCACCACGGAGTTCGGCGGCCGGCTGTGGGTGGTCTGCTCCCGGCCCGCGACTCTGCGCGTCTTCAGGGCGGGCGGCGTGCTGGACGTGTTCCGTACGCTGCCGACGCTGGACGAGGCTCTGGCGGCGCAGGACGGATGAAATCCGGGCGGTCCCCGACCGGGCCGGGGAGCCGCTCCGGTGCGTCAGACCTTGCGCAGGCCTGACGAGGCCCTGTTCAGGCCCTGAGCAGCTCTGTTCAGGTCCTGCTCAGTTCTGTTCAGGCCTTGTTGAGCGAGGCCCAGAATTCGTCGAAGGTCAGCTGACCGTCGCCGTTGGCGTCCTTCGTCTTGATCACTGCCTCGGCGACCGTCTCGGTGACATGGAAGTCGCCCAGCTGAGCCATCACGCTCTTGTACTCGCTCGCCGTGATCAGGCCGTCGCCGTCCAGGTCGTAGCGCTCGAACGCCCTGCGCGCCTCTTCGATGTCCGCCACTGCTTCCGCCCCTCCTTGGTGCATTACTGACGGGGTCAGATTAGCCGCCCGATTGAGCCCTCAGGGCAGCGGCCAGTCGTTCGAGGGCGACAGCGGCTCTCCTCTCACCCTCGAGCACGCTGCGTACGTCCTCCAGGAAGAGCAGGTGGAGACTGAGGCAGAGGAGAGGGACACGGGATGAGCAAGGCATTGGCGGAGATCCTGGCCGCGGCGGCACGCGGGGAGTTCCCGCCGCCGGACGGATCCATCACCGTGATCGGGCAGCCGAGCGTCCGCGACGCCGGTGTGGTGGCGTTCACCGCGCACTCCGTGGTCTTCACCGACGAGGATCCGGAGTGGGTACGGGCCGAGCTCGCCGCCACCGCCTCCGACCGGCTGGCCGCCGCGATGAACCCGGTGTTCCTGGCCGCCATGATGGCCCGTACCGGCCGCTCGATGCACACCATCGACCTGGTGACGGTCGCCGGCACGCTGCCGGGCAGACCTGGGCTTGAGCTGCGCGAGATCGAGGACCCGGAGCACCCGCGGGTGGCACGCGCCCTGAAGTTCCGCGACGGCGTGCGGGTCTGGGCCGCGGAAGGCGGGGTGCTGGTCCTCGGCCGGGGCCTCGCGGGCCGCTGGGAGGCCGCGATCGAGGTGGACGAACAGGCGCGCGGCCGGGGCCTCGGCGTGGAACTCGCTGTGGCGGCCCGCCACTTGGTGCCGGACTCGGTGGTGTGGGCCCAGCAGTCGCCGGGGAACGCCCGCAGTGTGCGGACGTTCCAGGCGGCGGGCTTCCGGCCGGTGGGTTCCGAAGCTCTGTTCGAGGCCCGATGAGCCGCATGACCCGGGCGACAGAAAAGGCTTCAATTACCTTTCCGTAGCACGGAAGTTGATTTTCCGCCCCGCTGGAATCAGTTCTCGCCAAATTCCCGGGGGAGCTTCGTCACTCTTCGCCGCGGCCGGATAACTTCATGGCGTCGCCGCCACACCAGGAGCGCAGGGCTCCCAGGGACAAGCGGCGCAAGGGTGATGTCAACAGTGACGATCACAACCGACTCATTCACGGTCCGGCCCTTCACCCGTAACTGCCACATCATTTGGGACGAGGCCGACCATGTCCTGATCGGGGTTTCCCCGGGGAACAGCTATTTCTCCGCCGCACGCATCACAGAACTCGCCCGCTGGGCGGCGCCGCGCTTCACCGCGGTTGATTTCGTCTATGCCGATCTGCATGTGTCAGCCGTCTTCGCGGCGCTGGGACACGCCCCGGAGCAGGCCGCCCGGCGTGCGACCAAGGAGCTCAAGGCCGTACGCAGGCGGATTCTGGGCGGCGTGGAGGCCGCCGGGCCGCCGGGCCGGCGGATCGGGGTGCGGGCGCTGTCGGAATTCTCCGGCGATCCGGTGTACGCGCTGCTGCACCGGCGCGTACAGCACTTCCTCGTCACGGACGAGGAATTCCGGAAGAGCTGTGACCGGATGGTCCAGCAGTTCCTGGCGCCCAAACTGTCCGCCGGTGAATCCATCACCTCCGAGCAGAGATCGGCATGTCTCGACTACATCGCCGCGGAACTCCCCTTCTTCCTCGACACCCCGGGGATTCTCGGCGTCCCCTCCTCCGTCTCCTGCTATCACGCGCTGATGCCGTTGACGGAACTTCTCTACGGAAAGGGCGGCGGGCTGCGAGCCGCCCGCAATCAGGGCTATGCCGTCGTACGGCCCGAAGCCCCCGAAAGGAGCGTGGACGATGACCACCGAGCCCGAGCAGCTTGATTTCCCGCTCTCCCGGCGGGGCGATGCGCTCCCCGTGGAGTGCACCCGGCTGCGCGAGCAGCAGCCGGTGGCCCGGGTGCGTACGCTCACCGGCGACAGCGCCTGGCTGGTGAGCAGCCACCGGCTGGCCGGCCAGGTTCTTCAGGACAAGCGGTTCAGCCTCAAGGAGACGGCCGCTCCCGGAGTGCCACGCCAGTACGCGCTGACGATCCCGCCCGAGGTCGTCAACAACATGGGGAACATCAGCAGTGCGGGGCTGCGCGGCGCGGTGATGAAGGCACTCAACCCGCGTGCGGACGAAGGGCTGCACGGCTGGCTGCGTGCCACGGCCGACGAGCTGATCGACAGGCTGCTCGCCGAGGGCCCGCCGGTCGATCTGCGGACCGGCTTCGCCGACCCCTTCTCGGCCGCACTGCACTGCAGGGTGATCGGGGTGCCCTTCAGCGACTGGCGACGGCTGATGTCCGGCCTGGACATCGCCTTCATGACCAGTTCGCACACCTTCGAGGGCTCGCAGCTCAACTGGTACAAGGACCTCGACTACATGGTCGAGCGGCTGAACGTCCCCGAGTCCGAACGCACCGGACTGCTGGGCCGGCTGGCGGCGCTGCGCGAGGACGAGGAGTCGGCGCATCTGACGGACGAGATGCTCGCCACCGTCGCCGTGTCGCTGTTCGGCGCGGGCGCGGTCTCCACCTCCGCCTTCCTGGTCCTGGCCGTACTGGCGCTGCTCCAGCGCCCGGAGCTGATCGGGTATCTGCGGGAGCACCCGGAGCGGATGGGCGGCGCCGTCGACGAGCTGCTGCGCTGGAATCTGTCGATCGGCGACGGACTGCCGCGCCTCGCTCTCGACGATGTACAGCTCGGTGATGTCCTGGTCCGCAAGGGCGAGTTGGTGCTGGTCCTGGTCGAGGGCGCGAACTTCGATCCCGAGGTCTTCGAGAACCCCGGGCGTCTCGACCTGGAGCGTGCGCACAATCCGCATCTCTCCTTCGGCGGCGGCCGACACTTCTGCCCCGCCTCGGCTCTGGGCCGGCTGCATGCCGAGACCGCACTGGCCGCGCTCGTGGACCGGGTGCCGCGGCTGCGGCTCGCCGTGCCCGAGGAGCAACTGGTGTGGCGTACGGGCTTCATCAAACGGCTGCCGGAGAGGCTGCCGGTGCTGTGGTGAGCCAGGGCTCTGCCTGGTTGCCGTAACGGGGGCTCCGCCCCCGGACCCCGCACGCCCTTCCTGGGTCCCCCCGGAGTGTCCTCAATCGCCGGACGGGCTGAGTTTCAGCC
>NZ_JBHWWF010000040.1:0-63518 GCF_042736455.1 Streptomyces sp. NPDC060064 | reverse complement strand
ATCGGCCCCTGCTGACCACGCTCCATCGATCGAAGAACCGTCTTGAGCTGCAACAACACGCTCAGATCGCGAACGAACCGGCGATAACGCCCGGCGTCAGCAAGACCCATATCGCCGTCGGCCTGGCGGTCGCGGCATGCCGGGCCGGCTTCACTATCCACTTCACCAGCCTTGATGAAATGGTCCGCCAGCTCAAAGGGGCCGACAGCATCGGACGATTGCCCGGCAGAATGCGGCGCTACCAGCGGCCGGACGTCCTCGTGGTCGATGAAGTGGGCTATCTCCCGCTCGACCGGGACGAGGCCAACCTGGTTCCGGCGAACCTGTGCCAGGCAGCGCCGAAACTTCACGGGTTCCGGCACGAGTTGCTGCATGATCGAACGATGCTGGTCGAACTGGAGAAGGTCGCAAAGTTTCCCTGGAGTCCCTGGCTGGCTCAGATCCGGACCCCGTTCGGAGGGACCGTGGTCCGCTGGTGCGGTGACCAGGCTGCGGAGCCGGGCGAGTACCACGTCGAGTGGACAGTCGATGAGGACATGGTCTGGGGGCGGAATGTGAAACCGGCTGCCGATTCCGGACCGGGAGTCCGGCCTGGCGGGCACTGCGTTGTCCTGCGAGGACGGCTGAACGCCACAGAGGACGGTGCCGCCGTGCTGGACTTGGACGGCACTCTGATCCTGTTGGATCTCGCTGATCCGCTGCCCGAAGATGTCGCCAATACGTGGGTCGAGCTCTTCATCGAGCGCGAGAAGATCAGTCTCTACCCCTACGCGCTCTGACCAGAGATCAGCTGCTGAGCACTTCCCCGGCCGGGGTATCCCAATGCCTCACCGCGTAACACAACGCGGGCCTGGTCAGCGCCCACCGCGCCGGCCATTCCGTCCTCTACGCCCGCACCACCGCAGCCGAAACCCTCCTCAACGTCGCATCCACCTGACACTCGGTCAACCCTCGAAGGACTTCCGGAGCCGACCACTAAGCCGGACAGGCCGAGGGCTGGCCCGTACGGGGAGTGGAGTCGCTTCCGCCCGACTCGTGTGGGGTCCACACACGCCGACCGACCGACTGCTGTCCTCGATGAGGTGGTCAAGGCCGCGGCGGGGTTATGTCGGTGGAGACCGGCGTACGAATCCTCCGGGATGCGGGATATCCCAGGGAGACTGGGCCGTGACTCCGTCGAAAGGAGCCCCCGTGAAACCGAGTAGGCGACAACCAGGCACGGCGACGTCGGCAGGCCAGCCAGATCCGAGCCGGTGGCATGCCTTGTGGGTCACCCTGGTGGCGGGCTTCATGATCCTTCTCGATGTGACGATTGTCGCGGTCGCCTTGCCCTCGATGCAAAGGGATCTGGGCGCCTCCCCGGCCTCAGTGCAATGGGTGGTGTCCGGGTATGCGCTGACGTTCGCCCTTGCGCTGGTGCTGGCCGGACGTCTTGGCGACGCGATCGGCCGACGCCGGATCTTCCTCGGGGCGCTCGCGGCCTTTGTCTTGTGCAGCGTCGCAGCGGGGGCGGCACCGACGATCACCGTGCTCGTCATCGCCCGCATGGCGCAAGGGATCGCCGCCGGCTGCCTTGCTCCTCAGAATTCCGCGCTGATCCAGCAGATGTTCACCGGAGCCGAGCGTGCTCGTGCCTTCGGCCTGTTCGGCGCCATCGTCGGTATCTCCAGTGCGGTCGGTCCGATCACCGGAGGCCTCATCCTCGCCTTGGCCACCGGACCCCAGGGCTGGCGCTGGATCTTCTTCGTCAACGTTCCCATCGGTGCCGTGGCACTCGTGCTCGGCTATCGGCTGCTGCCCCGCGTCGCCCCGGGCAAGAGGGGACACCTCGATCTGCCGGGTGTTGCCCTGCTTGGCTGCGGTGTCCTGGCGGTCATGCTGCCGTTGGTCCTGGCCGACTCCGGCGGCGTGCGCCGTCTGTGGTGGCTCTTCCCAGCAGGGGCAGTGCTGCTGGTCGGCTTCGGGTGGTGGGAGCGCCGAGTCGCAACGCACGGCGGCGAACCGCTGCTGCATCCACGGTTGATTACCGAAACCCGCGGCTACGCCACCGGTGCCAGCCTGGCGACGCTCTACTTCATGGGATTCAGCGGTGTGTGGATCGTGTTCGCACTGTTCTTCCAGAACGGCCTGGGCTATTCACCCCTGCAGTCCGGACTGGCCGTGACACCGTTCGCGGTGGGCTCCGCGGGCGCGGCCGTCGTAGCCGGACGGCTCGTGGAGCGGATGGGCAGGCTGCTGACTGTGCTCGGCCTGGTCGGCGTCATTGTCGGGCTCGCCGCAGCGGCCCTGCTGCTCAGGTTCGCCCCGCCATCAGTCGCCGTCTGGGCCGCTGTCCCCGCCCTCCTCGTGGGCGGTATCGGCAGTGGTTTCGTCATCTCCCCGAATGTGACGATGACGCTGCGGGATGTTCCCGTGCGGATGGCGGGCTCCGCAGGCGGCGCGCTGCAGACCGGACAGCGGCTGGGCGGGGCAGTGGGCACGGCCGCGCTGCCCGGCACGTACTACCTGGTTCTGGCCTCAAGCGGGGACGACTACCGGCGGGCCGTGGCAGCGTCCGTCGGCGTCGGCATCGCCGCCATCTTCGCGGCGTTGGGCATCGCACTGATCGAGTGGCGTACTGACCGCGGCACAACAGCGGCCTCGTGCCCGCCCGAAGTCGCCCACAGTCATTGCCATGCCACCCAAAACTGAGACTGGTCGGGCTAGACCAATGCGCCGGCGTGCACTCACCCTGCCACTACCCGGTGACAGCTCTTCCGACATGCTCGGTCGGGCGAGCGGCAGGGGCGCTTCGGAGAGCTGAGGGCCCTACGATCCGGCTGCGCTGCAGACGCTGTGCTGAGCAGCCCAAGCGGCGCCTTCGGGTGAGCTGGCCCATCCTGGCGGGGCGAGCGGCCCAAGCGGTCGGCGAGTCACAAGCCGTAACCGAGGAGGATTTCGTCGGGCAGCGTCTGACGGCGGGTCAAGAGGGTGGGGGACAGCTGCCGATGAGCAAGTCGGCGGACCGAAGAGGCACGGGAGACGCGATGTGGCACGACCTGATGACTGCGGGCATCTCGTACGGCGAGAAGGCGGTGCGCACCGTGCTGGTCTATCTGGTGATCCTGGTGCTGCTCCGTTGGGGTGGGAAACGGGAGATCGCTCAGCTCAACACTTTTGACTTGGTGGTCATGCTGTTGCTGGCCAACGTGGTGCAGAACGCCATCATCGGACCCGACAATTCCGTGTCCGGAGCCGCCTTCGCGGCTGCCGTACTGCTCGCGGTGAACACACTCATGGTCCGGGCAGCCTCGCTGTCCAGCCGGCTCGGCCGCTTGCTCGAGGGATCGCCCGTCGTTCTCGCGCGCGACGGGCGGTGGCTGCCTACGGCGGTCAGGCGCAGCGGACTGAGCCGCGCGGACCTGGATGTCGCGGTGAAACGGCAGGGCGGCGACGATGTCTCCGAGACCACCACGGTCAGCCTGGAGCCGGGCGGCTCCTTGCTGGTCGGCCTGCGCAAGGGCGACCAGGCCGCCGACAAGAACGACGTCGCCGCGCTACGAGCGGAGATCGCCGCCCTGCGGCAGCAACTCGCACACCCCGGGCCCGGATCCAGCCCCGGCGCGGGGCCATCCTGACGAACTCCCTCTCCCTGGTGTGATCATGCGGCAGGCCAAAGGCGCTACTGCAGGGTCTGGCCGATTGCCGGTGGGCGATCTTGGCTGGACAGCAGGAGAGTGGGCGGTTGGGCCACAAAGGCGAAGGACAGCTCGGCGACGGCACCACCACCGCCCGGTACCAAGCGGTGAACCTCCTCAGTTCCCGCTTCCTGGTCCAGCCGTTCCCGGCCCAGACCTGACGCGGTGCGCGCCCAAACCGCCGCGCTGCTCGCGGCCGCCGTGCCGGTCACGGCCTGCGCGGCCGCCGTCGTCCTCAAGGCCGGCCACTGGCAGCCTGTACGCCGACCGACACCGGATCCACCTCACCCCCCTCGCCTGTCGCTCCTGCTCCGACTTCCGGGGCGCCGGCGGCGGGTGGCTCGACGGCGCCAACCCGGATATGGAGGCGTGCCCGTGTCGGTCCGACCGGCGCGAGCTAGGCATCCGGCTCCTGCCGCTGCCCGCGTTCCCCGACGAACCACCGTTCTGACGCACCGCCGAACCGACAGGCAACCGGGCGGCTCAACACGACACGGAGCAGGCCGCCCCCGTTCACGACAAGGAGAACCCGCCCATGACAACGGAACGAGCCACGGATCGCAGTGTGGGTCCGGCAGGTGAAAGGGAGTGCCCGGGTGAACGCAGCCGACGGATCCCTATCAGGACGCCGCCTTGCTGGCCCGCGTGGGGGTGCATTCCTACATGCTGGCCCCGCCCACTGCATGCGGCCACCGCGATCCTCGAAAGCACGAGCTGGTACACGGCCGTTTGACCACGGTCCTGACCAGGAGAACACTCGAAATGTGCGCTCAGAAACACCGAAGGATCCCAACTCACCGAGCACCATCAGGCGACCGGCGCCGCAGCATGAGGTGACAAAGGCGTCTGAAAATGAGCGTGATCTCCTGCTTCAGCGCGTGCAGCCTGGCTTGAGCGGACTCATCGACGGTTCGCTGTCTTCACTGGCGCCCATCTTCGCCGTGGTGATGTCCACGCAAAAGCCGGGCTACGCGTTCATCGCGGGGCTTGCCACGGCGATCGGAGCGGGGATCAGCATGGCCTTCTCCGAGGGCTTGTCCGATACCGGAACGGTCACCGAACGCGGCAACGCCTGGAAGCGCGGTGTCATCGTCGGCGGAGGCACCTTCCTGGGCGGCATCTTGCATACCCTCCCCTTCCTG
The DNA here is from genome assembly GCF_042736455.1 of Streptomyces sp. NPDC060064. NCBI lineage: Bacteria > Bacillati > Actinomycetota > Actinomycetes > Kitasatosporales > Streptomycetaceae > Streptomyces > Streptomyces sp. NPDC060064. The sequence continues at coordinate 58,699 of NZ_JBHWWF010000040.1, read as the reverse complement.
ATCCCGGACTTTCTGCCCGCGCTCATGGTCGCACTGGCGGTAGTCGTCATCGAACTGCTCACCCTGGCGTGGCTGCGCCATCGCTTCTTCGACGTCTCCTTCGCCTGGTCCCTCGCCACCGTCACGCTTGGCGGCGCGCTCATTTCCGGGGTCAGCATCGGCCTGGGCGCGCTCCTGGGCACAGCGGTCGCTGGATAAGGGGTCCCAACACAGGCGTTCGACGTGTCGGTGGGTGCTGAGGAAGGTGGCAGGGCCGAGGAAGCTTTGTCCATGTCGTCGCGTCGCTCCAGCCGATGCGCATGCGGCGGAAGCCGTGCAGCCAGGCGATAGTTCGTTACCCAGCGGTGGTCTCCCAGGCCCGAGCCATGCGGCGTTCCTCGTCTTGCCACCACGGGTTTGATGCCTCGTGCCCAGACCAGTCGGCGCTACTTGTCGTCTTGGTGCAGGCGCGAGCGTTTTCGGACGAGCCCACACGTCGCTCACTCCCCCGGGGCCTGGCCACGCGGATCGGCCGTGCCGTCCCCCGGTGGGTGCGACTGGTCGGTGAGGGCGTGCAGGGCCAGCTCGATCCTGATCTCCTCGCTGTCCAGGCCCGCCTGCAGTCGACGCAGCACGATGTCGTCGATGCTGCGCTCGTCCCGCAGGCGGATCAGGGCGCTGCGCTTGACGCCGATCAGGGCGAGGCGGAGTTCGAGTCCCGCGCGCATGCCGGGAACGGTGGTTTCGGTCGCCCGCGCGTCCTCGGCGGCGTATTGGCGCAGTTCGCCCAGGATGGCGTCGGCGGTCTCCGGCGGTGTTTCCAGGCGGCCGGCGTGGTCGGGAAGGGCCTCCAGCGCCGCGGCGGCGATCTGGCGATGGGCGTGGCGTTCCTCTGCGGTCTCGTCCGGGTCACCGCGCAGTCCGGACCAGCGGACCACCGCGGGCATGGTCGTCCCCTGGAGGACCAGCGTGACCAGGATGACGGTCACGGCGGTGAAGACCAGCAGACTGTGTCCCTCGAGTGGCCGGCCTGCGGCCGTGGTGGCCGGAACGGCGAGGGCGGCCGCCAGCGACACGGCCCCGCGCACCCCGCTCCAGGCGACGGGGAACCTTTGCCGGGCGCCGGAGCGCAGCGTGCGCTGGACGGGGCGGCGGTCGACGGCGCGGATGAGGTACGGCACCGAGTACAGCCACAGCAGGCGAGTGGCGATCACCACGCCGCTGACCAGCAACGCGGTGACCACGGCGTGTCCCAGGGAGACGGAGCTGATCGCGCTCACGATGGCGGGTGTCTGGATGCCCACCAGGACGAACAGGGCACTGTTGAGAATGAACGTGCTCACCTCCCAGAAGCCGATGATCTGCACGCGCGCGCCCGCGCCGATCACCCTGGGGCCGAGCTGACTGAGGATGAGACCACAGGTGACCACCGCCAGGACGCCGGAAACGCCCACGGCCTGCGCGGGCAGATAGGCGGCGAACGGGGTGAGCACAGCCAGGGCGCTCTCCACCGCACGGTCGTTCAGCCGCCTGCGCAAGGCCACCACGACGGCGGCGCAGGCAGTGCCGATCGCGACACCGCCCGCGTAGGCCAGCAGGAAGCGCGCGACCGTGCCCCACCAGCTGAACACCTGTCCCTCCACGACGACACCGACCACCACCGCAAAGAGGGCGAGCGCGGTGCCGTCGTTGATCAGGCTCTCCGCCCGCAGGATGGTCCGGACCCGCCGGGGCAGGCCCCGGGCCACCGCAGCCACAGCGATGGCGTCGGTGGGGGCCACGACGGCGCCCAGGACGAACGCGAGCGGCCAGGACAGGCCCAGCGCGTGCCCCACCGCAGCCACGGCGGCGGCCGTGGCCAGCACCAGTCCGGTGCCGAGCAGCATGATGCCGCGCACGTTCGTCCGGATCTCGCGGAGCGAGGTGGTCAGCGATTCCCAGTAGAGCAGGGGAGGCAGGAACAGCAGCAGGACGACCTCGGGAGGCAGGACCAGCGTGCGGAAGTCGGGGATGAGACCGAGCAGGCAGCCGCCCGCCACCAGCAGGACCGGCTCGTTCCAGCGCAGGCGGCGAGCCAGCCACGTCATGGCCACCACAGCCGCGAGGATCACCACGGTGACTTCCAGGCCATGCATGCGGCACCGCCTTCCTGCTGGGGCGGGCACCCCTCTCCCTGGTGCTCCTCGGAGCCGTGGCGCAGCCCTGCCCGGGCACGCCGCAGAGGTGTGCGGTTCAGCCCTGGGGAAGTTCTCCCAGGGCGTCGACATGGGTGGGTGTCCGGCCGAGCCCCCGGCAAGGCCCCGGCGCCGGTGAGCTGCTGGTCCAGGCGACCGCCTCGGCGATGAGGCCCATCGGCTGCTGCAGCGCCTGCGCGGTGGCCGACAGGGGTCGGGCATCGGCGATCACGGTGTAGTCGCCCACCTTGGCACGCGCCCAGTACCAGTGATGCATGAGGCGGGCTCGGCCATCACATTCCCTCCGGGGATGGGCCAGCGACCGGCGTGGCCGCAGCCATGATCTTGTCGATGTCCGCGCGGTCCTCCTCACTCAGCGAGATGTCCGCTGCCGCGAGGCTCTCGTCGACGTGCTCGGCCCGCCGAGTGCCGACGATCGCCACGTGCACTGCCGGATGAGCCAGCGTCCACGCGATGGCCAGCTGGCTGACCGTCATGCCTCGGGCGGACGCGAACTGTTGCAGTTCTCGTACGACGGCAAGGTTCCGGCGGTAGGTCTCACCACGGAACACACTGCTCTTGCTGCGCCAGTCGTCGGAGGGGAAGACGGTGTTCTCGTCGAACGTTCCGGTCAGCAGTCCGTGAGCCAGCGGACCGTAGACCAGCACGCCGATGTCGTGTCGGCGCGTGTAGGGCAGGATCGCCTCCTCGATGTCGCGGCGGAACAGGTGGTACGGCGGCTGGACTGTCTCCACCGGCAGGGTCTCGGCGAACTCCGACATCTGCTCGGTGTTGTAGTTGGATACGCCGACATGCCGGATCTTGCCCGCCTCGACCAGCTCACGTAGCGCACCGGCGGTCTCGGCGACTGGCACTTTCGGGTCCGGCCAGTGGACCTGGTAGAGGTCGATGTAGTCGATGCCGAGTGCCGCCAGGCTGGCGTCCACGCCCCTGCGCAGCGAATCGGGGCCGGCATCGCGAGCGACGCCGTTGTCCGTCTTGCGCAGCCCGCCCTTGGTGGCGATCACCAGCTCGTCGCGATTCCTGCCGAGCTCGGTCCGCAGGGCGTCGCCGAGCAGCCGTTCTGACGCGCCGAAACCGTAAGCCTGGGCGGTATCGAAGAAGTTGACCCCTTGCTCGCGCGCCCGGCGGATGGCGGCCTTGGCCTCCTCCTCGGCGAAGCCTCCCCAGTCCCCGCCCAGCTGCCAGGTGCCGAACGCGATGCGGGACACCTTCAGGCCGGACCTGCCCAACGTGGTGGTGTGCATAGCTACCTCCTTAGGCCAGATCGAATACTTCCAATCCCACGCGACCCGTAGCCGCGTTCTCCAGCAGTGAATGCCTGGTGACCAGCCGATATATCGCAGGACCAAGTAGCAGATCGATAGCGGCGTTCGGGCCGACGTCCGCCCCCGTTGGCCTCGATCGACGCTGCGGTCCTAGACGTATGGATCATGGTGCTTGCTCCCGATTCGCCAGTCATGACGTGGGAGGCCGGGTCCATGCGGCGTCGGAAGTCGAGAGCCGATGGGTGAATGCAGCGGTGGCAACGAGCAGGAGCAGTGCCAGGCCCAGAGGCGTGGTGAGGCCGACGTGCAGGAGGAGAAGGCCACCGATGAGGGCACCGAGGAACATCGCCAGAACGGACAGGACGCGACGGCCGGGTCGCGGTCCTGTGCCGCCTGCCGCCCTGGAGTCGGCGGCGAGTCCGGTGAGAGTCAGGGTGAGGACGGTCGTGGTGAGGTCGGGGACGCCGAGGCGCCGGACGACAGCGTTCTGCACCCCCATGCCCATCGCGAGGAGCACGATGAGCACGTACTGGACGCCCGAAGTCACCTTGTCGTCGGTGGCCGCAGCCACGACCACCGTCACGGCCACCAAGAGCACTTGTGCCTCGAGGGCGAGGGTGAGCAGCCGACCGCGATGCGTGCCCAGCCGGGCGTGCAGGCAGCCTCCGGCGAACGCACCACCGAGGAAGGCGCCAAGGGCGGTGACGGAGGCGGGCGCCGACAGGCCCTGGGCACCGGCCAGTGCGAACCCGAGGAATACGACGTTGCCGGTCATGTTGGCGACGAAAACGTGGCCGAGTCCCAGATAGCTCACCGCATCGACCAGGCCTGTCACCACCGTGAGTGTGAGCATCAGCGGCGGGAGGGGCCCATGAGGATCCTCGCGCGGCGGGACGAGCGTATGAACGGCATCAGTCAGCAGTTTGCGCATGCGGTGCCTTCCTCAACGGGCCTCAGCGAATGACGGCCCGCAGGCGGACTACGGCGGCGGCTTCCGCAGGTAGTCGACGGCGGCGAGGTCGTCGTTGTCGTGGCCGGCCTCGACGGTTGCTTCCAGGCGGTCCCGGACCACTTGGAGCAGCGGGCTGGGGGCGGCAGCTGCCGCGGCCAGGTCGATGTCCTTCAGTGCGAGTTGCACCGCGAATCCGGGCGCGTAAGAGGCGTCGTCCATGAGGCCTACTTTCTGCAACTCGTACGGCATGGCGAGCGGGCCCGCCTCAAGCACCCGGACGAACGTCGCGTGGTCGACGCCGAGAGCGTCACACAACGTAAGGACATCGCTCATGGCGACCGTCGAGGCAGCCATCCAGGCGTTGACTGCAAGCTTGACGGCGCTGCCCTCGGTCCCCGTCCCGACGTGGAGCACGGACGAGCCAAGATCGTCGAGAACGGGTCGCGCCCGCGCGAGGGCGTCCTCGGTGCCGGCGGCCAGCCAGACAAGTTTGCCCTGCCGAGCGGGCGCGGTGCTTCCCGAAACTGGTGCGTCGAGGTAGGCGACACCGTGATCACGCGCCAGATCGGCCAGGGCGCCGGCGCTCTGTGGCCCTACCGTGCTCGCCTGCACCCAGACGGCATCTCTGTCGAGCCGGTCGATGGCGTCTGACATGACCTCCGCGACCGCATCGCCGTCACGGAGCACAGTCATGACGACGGACGCCCCGGAGACCGCATCGCCCACCGCGCTCACTGCTGTGACCCCGGCAGCGCCATCCGCCACCGCACGGGCTCTCTCCTCCGTACGGTTCCACAGCCTTACCTCGTGGCCAGTATCTCCGAGCCGCGTTGCCATCGCGGCGCCCAGTGCGCCGGCTCCGAGAACAGCGACGGTGGAAGCGTGAGCCATGGAGAACCCCTTACCTGTTTCCTCCTACCCATGTTCCACCGGCAACCCGAGTCTTTCCTGGCAAAGGAGCGCAGCGCCTTCACAGGTAGCAAGTCGATGATCGGTCAAGTACCGGCTGGGGCGACTGGAGGATCGTCACGGCACCCTTTGATCCAGGCGCTGACAACCGCCCCCTGGCCGCAGCAAGCCGCGGCGCTTCCGCCTCGATGGAAGCGCGATCGAGCAGGCCGAGGGGCTGTGCGTAGCGTCGTAGCGAGCTACGTAGGGATGCAGTATGACCCTGCCATCGCTGACTCGGCCAAGGCCAAGTGAGGACCGAAGATCCACCTCGTCACCGACCGGAACGGTCTTCCCCTGTCGGTCGGCATCTCCGGGGCTAACCTCCACGGCAGCCAAGCCCTGATGGCGCTGATCCGCGGCATCCCGCACATCCGCTCCCGCCGTGGACCCCGCAGGCGCCGCCCCGCCAAGCTAAGGCATTCGCGAGCACATCGAAGCCGCCAACAGGTCCCTGCGGCTCGCCAAGAGATTCGGCAACTCAGGCAGGAGAAAGAGCAGCTGCATCAGGCCGTACGGCACCAACTTGGGCAGCGACTTGACGCGATCACCACCAAAGACCTCACCGCCCGGGTCGACGAACTCACTCACCACAACCACGAGCTCGCCAGCCAACTTCAGCAAGCCACCTCCGAAAATGCTGCCTTCCAGGCCCGCGTCGCGAGCCTGGAAGAGGACCTGGCCGCCGCCCGGACCAGCCTCCGCAGAATGATCCGTAACGAGAACCGCAGCTGACGCTCCCCAGGCCTACGCCCATTCCATGCCCAGCTCCGCGAGGGCGGCGCGTTGGGGATCGGTGAGTTTGTCGCGGCGGCTTTTGGTGTTCGAGACCCATACGCCAAGCCGGTGCTCCACGGGCTCCTCCTGGCCCTCCACCACGATCGGTTCAAGGTGTCCTCGCGGCACCGGCTTGTCGGCGCCCTCGCGTGCGACGTATTGCGCCAAGGCGGCCACGCCCGCTGGAAGGCCGCTGGCACCTTCCCCGCCCCAGCGGCCGCGCCCTTGCGGGCCGGGGCCGCAGAGGGTCGCTCAGCGGGCTGGATCCCCAGCGTGGACAGCCGTTCCTGCTGCTCGTCCGACAGCTGCGCCCAGCTGTTCGCCTGCCGCTCCGTCCAGCGCCCCAGATCGTCACCCTCGAACAGCACGCCTGGCTGGATCTCGGGCAGGGTGCCGTCGGCTTCGGCCAGGTCACGCAGCACGGCGTAGTGGCGTTGCCAGTCCAGGGGCCAGCGGCAGTTCCAGTCCGGGTCGATGGCGGCGAGCTGCTGCGCCCGCTGCTCGGCCCGCTCTCATGCTCGTAACTCCGGCCATGATGCGTCGTCGCGGCGAGGACCCGGCACTCCTGTGCCATCTCCGGTCACGCCGCGGACCGGGCCTGACACAGGAACCCGCCCCGTGGACTGATCCGCTGAGAGTTGCTGCGGCTGCCTCCGTCGCGAATCGGCTACTGCGCTCCAACGCGTCGGCCTCCGACGTGGCCGGGCACATCGAGGACTGAGGTCCCCTCGCTACCGCCTCGTCGCGGCTGGCGTCACGGGGCCTCACCGTCCCCAGCAGTTCCCTGGCCGCCGAGCTTGGCCCCTCGGGCTGTGGCAAGACCACTCTCGCGCAGCGTCGCCGGCTTACTGCGCGCCGACGCGAGCACCGTATGGCAGGAGCGCCATCTCCCGGGCGTTCTTGATCGCTGCAGCGATCTGCCGCTGCTGCTGGGCGGTGACGCGAGTGACGCGCCGGCTGCGGATCTTCCCGCGGTCGGAGATGAACTTCCGCAGCAGGTCGGTGTCCTTGTAGTCGATGTACGTGATCTTGGCGGCGTCCAGGGGGTTGGGGCGGGACTTGAGCGGCTTGTGGGGGTTGTGGCGGCGGGCCATGAGTGCTCCTGCTTCGGTGCTGACTTCGGACGGGTGTTTGGTGCCGGGATTACGAGACGGGGTCGAGGAGGGAGTCGAACGCGGCCGGCAGGTGCTTCCACGCCTCGGGACCGGCGGCGTACTCGTCGTCGGTGAGCAGGCAGGATTCGAGAAGCTGTGCCAGGCCGTCGCGGTCGAGGCCGGGAGAGGTGAAGACGAGGTGCTGGCAGCAGTCGCCGTGCTCGGGATGCCAGTCCAGTGCGGCAGCGGCTCGGCGCATCGGCGGCACCATCTCCCAGGCGGCGTCCGGCAGGGAGGCCAGCCAGGGCCCGGCGTTCTCCACGCGCAGCGCGCCGCCGGCGGCATCCCAGGCGAGCAGGGTGTCGGGGCGGTCGGCGAGCCAGAACCGGCCGCGACTGCGGGCGGCGGCGCAGCACAGGTCTTCCAGTGCCTGGTAGAGGCGTTCGGGGTGAAACGGGCGGCGGCGGTGCCAGACGAGGGTGGCGACCCCCGCTTCGTCCGCCTCCTGGGGCAGCAGGGCGCAGGCCGGGTGCTGGGCGGCGGACGCCGTTTCCACGTCGAAGCCGACGAAGGCCAGTTGGGCGAGTTAGCCTGATCCGGCGGGCACCTGGCGTGCGGTCGGGTGGAGTTGGGCGAGGAGCGCGCGGTCCTCGTCGTCGGTGTCTTCGCTGTCGACGAGAGCGAGGACGGGTGCGTACTCCAGCTGGTGGGCCCAGGTGTCGCCGATCGTGCGCTGGTCGGTGGCGGCAGCGGCGAGACCGACTTCGGCCAGGTCGTCGCCGTTGGCGAGGTAGGGCAGCACGAGTGCGGGGTCGACGGCGGTCATCACATTGGTGAGATCGAGGGTGTCGCCGCCGTGCGCGACGACGACGACCTCTGCCATCGCCTTGGGTTCGACGGAGTCCCACAGTTCGACGATGGCGAGCCGGGTCAGACCGCCGGCTGCCAGGCGCTCCAGCTCGGGGACCAGGTCTTCGCGCAGCGCGCAGCAGGCGCAGTCGTTGACGAGCGGGGCATCGCCGTAGGACAGCTCGCCCGAGGAGTCGCGTATCAGGCGCCGCAGGGTGCCTTCGGCCGCTGTGGCCAGGTCGTGGTGGAGGGCGACGCTGCCGGGGACGGTTCGCAGGAGGCGGTCCACGACTTCCTTGCGGGCGTCGGAGTGGAGCCCGCCGACGATCACGACGGGCAGCCGGGGCTTGTCGTGCATCAGTTCGCCTCGCGTCGGCCGTAACGTCGCTCGAATCGCTCGACGCGGCCGGCGGTGTCCAGGACGCGGGCGGTGCCGGTGTAGAAGGGGTGGCTCACGTTCGAGATCTCGACGTCGATGACGGGGTAGGTGTTGCCGTCCTCCCACTCGATGGTCTTGTCGCTGGTGGCGGTGGAGCGGGTGAGGAAGGCGGAGCTGGCGGCCTTGTCGCGGAAGACGACGGGGCCGTACGGGGGGTGGATTCCGGGCTTCATGGTGTGGTCCTTCAGTGCAGGGGTGGTTGGGTCAGCGTTCTTCGCGGAAGTCGACGTGCTTGCGGGCGATCGGGTCGAACTTGCGCAGGACCATGCGGTCGGGATCGTTTCGCCGGTTCTTGCGGGTGACGTAGGTGTAGCCGGTCCCGGCGGTGGAGCGGAGCTTGATGATCGGGCGTACTTCGTTGCGAGCCATGGGCGCTAGTATATGACAATGGTTTCCATTACCAAAAAGAAACCGTCTGAAGAGAGGCAGGTAACACCTTGTCCGCCCACTGCCAACTGACCGGCGCCCAGCCGGGCTTCGGCAACAACATCTCCCACTCGCACCGGCGTACGTCCCGGCGCTTCGACCCCAACATCCAGCGCAAGCGGTACTGGCTGCCCAGCGAGGGCAGGCATGTACGCCTGACGCTCAGCACCAAGGCGATCAAGACGATCGACAGCATCGGTGTCGAGGCGGCCGTGGCCCGCATCCGCGCCCGCGGGGTGAAGGTCTGATGGCCAAGCAGAGCAAGATCGCGAAGAACGAGAAGCGCAAGGCGATCGTCGAGCGGTATGCCGCCCGTCGGGCCGAGTTGAAGGACCTCATCCGCCGTCCGGGCACCCCGGACACGGAGCGGGCTGCTGCTCTGGCGGAGCTTCGGCGCCAGCCGCGCGACGCCAGCGCAACCCGAGTACGCAACCGGGACAGCGTGGACGGCCGGCCCCGGGGACACCTGCGCCGGTTCGGGTTGTCCCGCGTCCGCATGCGCGAGCAGGCCCACGCCGGATTCCTCCCCGGAGTCACCAAGTCGTCCTGGTGATGGTGCCGCCCTGGCGGCGGATTGGCTGTTCTGGCCGTGACTCGGCGGAGTCACGGCCAACAGCCGATCGGGCCCGCTTGTGGATGAGGGCGTAGGCCCAGCCACGGTTCAGATCTCACGGCAGGACTGCAAAACGCCAAGCCGCACCTTTTCCCCGGAGAAGTGAGCGGCGTGCTGACGGTCGGGCTGCGCAAGGAACGCGGACGCTGGGTTGTGGCGCACGAACACCATTCATTCCCGAGCATGGACTGACGGGGAGGATCTGTCGCCATGGAGCGCATCGCCGCCGGGCCTGTTTCCTGCGCCGGTTCACGCGCCGGGCGTCAGGGCGGTGGGGCCGTGCTGGGAGCCGGGGTCGATCTGTGCGACGAGGTCGGTTCCGGTGGCCTCATTCGCCCAGGCTGTGGCGTTGCGCAAGTGGAATTCGACGGCATGCTTCTCGAACGCCGCCCAGTCCTTGGTGCGGCCGTCGACAGAGCGGCGCGGAGCTGGCGCAGGATGTGCTGGTTGTGCGGCTCCAGATCGCCACGGGCGAGTCCCTGCTCCTGAGCGCACCCACGAGGGGTGTGCGCAGTACGCAAGGAGGTCGCCGCCGACGTGCTCCTTGAGGAAGAAACAGGTCGTCCTCGAATGGATCCGCTCATCGAAGCAGGCGCCTCTCCGGGCAGTGCGGTTTCGTGCTGTCAGCCGGCCGGGGCCCTGTCGATGTACGGGACGGGCGGCTCCGGGATTCTCTGGATGGTTGCGATGTCCAGTGCCAGGGCTGCGGAGGTGGTCCCTAGAGCGCCGAGCGGGTGCCAGGTGCCGGTCACTTTCACCCAGGTGTCGGCAGGCGGCGCTTTCGTACCGTGCATCGTTACGGTCAACGACTGTGAGTCGGCCGCACAGCAGGACACAAGGAGCCGGGTCAGATCCCAGGTCCCGTCCTTGCCCGGCGTGACAAAGCCCTGCATGAGTACGGTGCGGTCCTTGAGGCTCTGCTTGTCGTCCTGCTGCGCCCGGGCGATGAATTCGGTCAGGGAGAGCGGGGCGGGGCCGTGAGCGGGGAGTGGCTCGAAGCGCTCGTAATCCTCGACGATCTTCGGATTGTCACGTGTCGCCGTGTAGGAGCCGAGGGCCGGTGGGGCGAAGAGGAGCAGTGCGAGCGCGGGCGGTAGCAGGAGCCAGGCGATCCGAGGGCCATGGGAGTGGTCGTGTCCATGCTCTGACTGCGTGGCGGTTTCGCTGTGGGGCCCGTCATGCCCCTGGTGGCGTTCGCGAGGGCGGAGCCCGGCACGCCGAGCGCTGATCAGCCCCACTGCGCACAGGATGATCCCGGATGCGACGAGGAAGGGCTGCAGCCCTTCCTTCACGTAGCGCAGGCCGACGTCGCTGAACAGGGATACCCGCAGGAGCCCGGCTCCGATCAGCAGAAGCAGCAGGGTCTGGAAGGTGCGTCTCACAGCAGCCACCACCCGACGAGGGCACTGCACACGATGGCGACCACTGAGGTGGCTGCCGAGAACCGGCCGGCGAAGGACCGGCCGAACGTGCCTGCCTGCAGGGCGATCAGTTTCACGTCGACCATGGGGCCGACGACCATGAACGTCAGACGGGCGGTGGGCGAGAAGCCGGTCAGCGAGGCGGCGACGAAGGCGTCGGCCTCCGAGCAGACGGCGAGGACGATCGCGAGCCCGGCGAGGAACAGCACCGACATCCAGGGCGAGCCGGAGAAGGTGTCCAGCACCGATCGTGGCACGGTGACGTTGAAGGTGGCCGCGGCCATGGCGCCGAGGACGAGGAACCCGCCGGCGTGCAGGAAGTCGTGCTGGAAGCCGAGCCGGAACTCCTCCCAACGACTGTGACCCTGCTGGTGACCGGTGTGCCGGGCCGGCATCCGCAGCCACTCCGAGCGGCCGAGCCTCAGCCACAGCCAACCCATCGCCGCGGAGGTGGCAAGTGAGGCGATGAGCCGGGCGGCCACCATCTCCGGCTTTCCCGGGAAGGCAACTGCGGTCGAGGCCAGCACGATCGGGTTGACGGCCGGCGCGGACAGCAGGAACGCGAAAGCGGCAGCCGGTGTCACACCCCGCCGGATCAGACTCCCCGCCACAGGCACCGAGGCGCACTCGCAGCCCGGCAGCACGATCCCGGCCGCGCTCGCCACCGGCACCGCGAGGACGGGGTTGCGCGGCAGCGCCTTACTGAACGCATGCGCCGGTACGAAAGCGTTGACCGCTCCGGAGATCAGCGTGCCCAGGATCAGGAACGGAAGGGCCTGAACGGTGACGGCCACACAGATCGTCTGCCAGGCACGGAAGCCGGGGTGAGCCAGCCAATCCGCTGCTCCCGCGGCCCAGGCGAGGCCGCCGACGGCCAGTACCGAGGCAGAGCCCGCGGCGAGGACGGATGCCGGGGCGGGGCGCCCCGGGCTGGTGCCCGCCCCGGGCTGCGCGGATGTGTCGACCCGAAGGTCTTTCACCAACCCATCCGGTTTGTTCACATCGGCTCCGGTTGTCTGAGAGAGACATCACGATAGCCGCGGGATCCGCTCATCCCGGAGATTGGCTGAGCTCGCCATCGTTGGACACATGGTCGAGTCGGCATGGCAGTTCACCGCCCTCGTGTGCCGCGAGTCCGGCGATGGCTGATCGGGCATACCGGGTTGGGCAGTACCGTGGCTGCGACCACTGCCCAACCCGGAGTCCTCACATCTGCGGTACGAGTTCGGGGTGCTCGTGCTCGCAGACGTCGTCGATGCCGTAGGTGTCCCACGCAGGGAAGGGATCGACGGCCGGGAGGCGTTCGCCCTCTTGTATGAGGCAGTCGGCCACCGCGGCCTGAAGTGCCTCGGGGCGCAGACCGGTGCCGATGAAGACCAGTTCCTGGCCCTGTGCGCTGTCCGTGTCCCGGGCGCCGGAGGGTTCGAAGCGGGCGACGGCACCCGCCTGTGACCACAGGCCGGTCACGCCCGGGCGGCTGGCGAGCCAGAAGAACCCCTTGGAGCGCAGGACCTGTCCGAAGGTCCCGCTGTCGAGTCCCTCAGTGACGAACCTCCACAGGCGGCCCGGGTGGAACGGCGCCTGGGAGCGGAAGACCGTGCTGGAGATGCCGTACTCCTCGGTCTCCGGCACGTGATCGCCGTTGAGTTCCATGACCCAGCCGGGGGCCTGCTGTGCACGCTCCAGGTCGAACAGCCCGGTACCGAGAACATCGCCGAGTTCCACGCGCCCTCGGGTGGTGGCCACGATCCGGGCCGCCGGGTTGAGACGAGTGAGGGCTGCGCGCAGCCGGTCGACGCTCGCCGCATCAACGAGGTCGAGCTTGTTGACGACGATGACGTCGGCGAACTCGATCTGGTCCATCAGCAGATCGCTGACCGTGCGCTCGTCGTCCTCGTACTGGTCGAGTCCGCGCTCGGCGAGCCCGTCCCCGCCTTCCAGTTCCGGCAAGAAGTTCGCGGCGTCGACCACCGTGACCATGGTGTCGAGGCGGGCCAGATCGCCGAGCGTGGCGCCGTCGTCGCGGGGAAAGGCGAAAGTCGCTGCGACGGGCATCGGTTCGGAGATCCCGCTGGACTCGATGAGGAGGTAGTCGAAGCGGTCCTCGCGGGCGAGACGGTCGACCTCCTCGAGCAGGTCGTCGCGCAGGGTGCAGCAGATGCATCCGTTGGTCATCTCGACCAGGCGTTCCTCGGTCCGCGACAGGGCGGCCTCGCCGCCGCGCACAAGTGCGGCGTCGATGTTGATCTCGCTCATGTCGTTGACGATGACCGCGACGCGCAGGCCCTCGCGGTTGCTCAGAACGTGGTTGAGCAGAGTGGTCTTGCCCGCTCCGAGGAAGCCGGACAGGACGGTGACGGGCAGTCGTTCGGTCATGCCCGTCAGCCTTCGGGGCGCAGCAGACCGCGTTCGTACGCCTTGGCCAGCCGCTGTGGCACCAGATAGGCGGCGCCGTCGACCGTGATCGGCACGAGCTGCGGTGTGCTGGCCTTCCACTGGGCGCGGCGGTGGCGGGTGTTGCTGCGGGACATCTTCCGCTTGGGTACGGCCATGGGTTCGGGTCCTCTCTGGTGGCGCGACGCCGACGTTATATGAAAATGGATCCCATTTCCAATGCAGCCAGGCGTGCGTCACTCAGGCATCGGGATCTCGAAGTGCACCGTGCCGACACCGGGACCGTGCTCACCGGTCGTCCGGGCGTCGAAGACCTCCTTGGCCATGCTCCGCCAGAAGGCTTCGGCGCCCTCCACATGGACGTTGGTGTGCAGATAGATGCTGTCGTAGCCGGCGGTTGTGGCGGCGAACCCGCATGCCCTGCGCACCAGGGTCCGCGCGAGACCGTGCCGCCGGTGCTCGGCTTTGACGTAGACACGGACGATCTGCGCGGTCGTTCCCGGCGGGTAGCGCTCAGCGAGCCAGCGTGGGTGCGGCGGATGGGCCGGACCGACCGATCGCACGCCGGTCGTGGCCACCACCTCGCCGCCGTGCACCGCCACCAGCAGCAGATGCCGGGGGTCGTCCAGGTAGGTGCCCACGATGTCGACGACGTCGCGGTGCCATTCGGGTACGTAGCCGTAGCCGAATTCCCGGTAGAAGGTGTCGAGCATCACGCGGCGCGCTCCTTCCACGTCGGCCACCGTGGCGGGGCGCACGATGTACGCGGTGTGCGCGGGGTTCTGCAGGGCGTCGGTCATCGTGTAACTCCTTTTCGCTGAGAACTCATTCGTTGGGGACTCGGGGTGTCGGCAGGCCGGGTCCGTCGCAGTGCACATCCGTCGCGGGGACGGTCCCGTCGACCAGGTACGCGGCGGCGGCGCTGTCCACGCACGCGTTGCCCCGGCTGGCGAAGATGCCGTGCGAGTAGTCGTCGTGGAGCGTGACCAGGCGCGAGCCCGGCAGCCACTGCCGTAGCTGTCGGGCGCCTTCGACGGGTGTGACGGGGTCGTGTTCGGAGGCGATCAGCAGCACCGGAGGCGCCTCGGGGCTGCCGAGCCGGGTGCTCTGGGCGGGTATGTGGTGCCAGTAGGCGCAAGCCGAGGCTTCGATTCCTGTGACGATCGGCTGCGGGTCGAGACGCCGCAGGCGCCGGAGGTCGGCCGTGACCCGACCCGGCGTCGGGCCGGGCCCGTCCGCGCACTTCACGACGCGGTTCGCGGACTCATAGGTACGTGACGCGGCACCGTCGAAGGGGGCGGCGGGGCGCAGGAGTTCGGTGCTGCCGTCGTGCAGGTACGCACGGATGCCTGCCGCGAGGCCCTCCCAGCGTTCTGTGCGGCCAAGCGCCCGGTACACGGCACGGTCGAACTCGGCGGGACCGATGCCCTCCCCGGGGCGGGCTGCGAGTTCCTGGCGCACCCGCCTGTAGGCAGAACGGACCAGACCGGCGCTGCCGCCGAGACCGAAGCGCTGTTCGTACCGGGCAACCCAGGTGAAGAACACGTCGCGCTGGCGCAGCAATGCCCGGCTCTGCCGCAGGTCGAAGTCGTACCACCCCCCTGGGCCGACGACGCTGTCGAGCACCATGCGCCCCACGTGCTGCGGGAAGAGTGCGGCATAGGCGGCGCCGAGGTAGCTGCCGTAGGAGACACCCAGGAAGCCGATCCGCCGTTCGCCGAGTGCGGAGCGTATGGCGTCCATGTCCCGGGCGGTCTGAGTGGTCGACAGATGCGCCAGCGTGTCGCCGGCGCCTGCGGCGCAGTCGTCCGCCATGCGCCTCAACGAGTCGAGGTACGCCTCTTCCGCAGTGTGGCCGAACGGTACGGGCTCGGGTCCCGGGCTGTCGAAGAGGCCGCCCATCGGCCCGCAGTCGGCGGGCGCGCTCTGCCCCGTGCCGCGCGGGTCGAAGCCGATGACGTCGTACGAGCGGCGCACACGCTCGGGCAGCTTGGCCCGTTTGGTGACGGCGTAGGCCAATCCCGGCCCGCCGGGCCCGCCCGGGTTCACCAACAGAATGCCGCGCCGCCCCTCGGATGGTCCCGACGCGCGTACACGCGAGACAGCGATGCGGATACGCCCGACGTCCGGGTGTTCCCAATCGAGCGGGACGCTCAGCCATCCGCACTCCACCCGGTCGGGGGCGGCCGGGACCGGCATGGACTCCGGACAGGGACCAAAACGCAGAGATGGATCGGGGGCAGTGGCGGCGTGGACCGGGGCGGCCGGGACCAGGGCGGCGGCGGTGGCCACGAGGGCGCAGAGCACGCCCCGGTGGCGAACAGCGGGAGTCACGGGTCTCGCATTCAGAGAATCGACACTGGATCAGATGACAATGAAAACGATTGTCGATAACGTGTCGCTTCGTCAAGGCGGGCCATCCGGACGGGTGCCGCCGAGGCGTCCTGCGTTCAACCCGCGTTCTGAGAAGAGGAAGCCGTGGCCCATCTGCTGATGGTCGAGAGCTGGGTCGGATCGATGAGCAGGCTGTTGCCAAGAGCGATCCGCGAGGGCGGGCACGAGTTCACCTTCCTCACCCGTGACCTGCACCACTACCTGCGCTCCGCCCCTGAGGGCACGGGGCACCCGCTGCTCGCGGCACACAACGTGCTGACTGCCGACACCAACCACATTGAGCCGTTGCTGCCCTTTGTCGAGCGCGCCCACGGTGCACTGGGTTTCGACGGGGTGATCACTTCCTGCGACTACTACCTTCCGACGGCTGCGCGGATCGCCGGACGTCTGGGGCTGCCTGGCCCCTCCTCCGCGGCGGTCGAGAACGCCTGCCGCAAGGACGCGACCCGTCGTGTCCTTGCCGATGCCGGAGTGCCGGGGCCGCGGTTCGCGGTCTGCGCGGACTGGGCCGAGGCCGCCGATGCGGCGCGGGAGATCGGCTACCCGCTCGTGCTCAAGCCCGTGGACCTGTGCGCCGGGATGTTCGTACGCCGCGTCGACGACGAGTCGGAGCTGGCCCGCGCCTACAGGGCGCTCGCTGACTTCCACGTCAACGCGCGAGGCCAGCGCCGCGAGCCTGTAGTCCTACTCGAAGAGCTCCTTGGGGGGCCGGAAGTCAGCGTCGAGACCGTGTCGTTCGCCGGGGCGGCGCAGGTGGTCGGGGTGACCGACAAGAGTGTCAGCGGGGCACCGGCCTTCATCGAGACCGGCCATATGTTCCCCGCGGCGCTCGCTGCCGCTGATGCCGAGGCAGCTGCGGAGACGGCAATTCACGCGCTGAAGGCCCTCGGCCTGGACGGGGTCGTGGCGCACACCGAGATCAAACTGACAGCCGACGGCCCGCGTGTGGTCGAGGTCAACCCCCGCCCCGCCGGTAACCGCATCACCGAACTCATCCGTCATGTGACGGGGATCGACCTCGCCGCCGCCTGCGTCGACGTGGCCCTCGGCCGCGAACCGGACCTGCGCCGACGAGCCACCGGTCTGCGCAGCGCCGCCATCGGGTTCCTGGTGCCGGACACCGGGGGAGTGCTGGAGTCCATCGACGGCGCCGACGACGTGCGCACGGCAGCGGGCCTGCTGGAGCTCCAGCTCTCCGAACCCGGCAAGGTGGTCAAGGCAGCGGGCAGCAACAACGAATACCTGGGCCACGTCATGGCCGGCGACGCCGAGGGCCTCGGGGCCCGCGATCGGGTCGAGACGCTGCTCTCGGCGCTCTGTCCGAAGGTGGTCGGCCGATGACCACCATCACCCACACGGATGTCACCGCGCCCTCGTACGACGAACTCGTCGACCGTGTGCTCCGCGGCACCTTCGGCCCCGATCCGAGGACTGAGCGGATCGCCGTGGCGTTCACCACGCGCCAGGCCGTACGGCACGACGGGCGAAGCGGCGGCTACCGCAACGAAGTGCTGAGCCTGCGGCTGGCCGAAGCCGTCGGCTCGTGCGCGGTCGAGCCCGGTGGACTCCCCGACAGCACCATCGACGACTGCGTCGGCGCGGACGTTGCGCGGTTGCTGGCACACGAACTGCTGCCGGTGCGGGTGGCCGCACTCGACACCTACCTGATGCACGTCCTGCCCCACGTACCCGCGAGCGGAGCACACCCCTGTCCGCTGCCCGCCGGTAGTTCCCTGGACAAGTCCCGGGCCAGGGCTGCGGCTGTTGTCGATCTGCTCGATGTCACCCCGGGACGCACCGTGCTCGTCGTGGGCGTGGTCAACTCGCTGCTGGAAGCGCTGCGGGCGCGTGGGCTTGCGTACATACCCTGCGACCTCAAGGGCGGCACCACGGAGTGGGGCGAGCCGGTACGGACCGACGCATTGTCGGAACTGGAGCGCTGTGACGCGGTCCTCGCCTCCGGCATGACGCTCGGCAACGGAAGCTTCGAGCCGCTACGGAAGCACGCACTGCTGCACAGCAAGCCGCTGGTGATGTTCGCACAGACCGGCAGCGCCGTGCTGCCGCGCCTCATCGGCGCCGGAGTCAGCGCGGTGTGCGCGGAGCCGTACCCCTTCTTCTGGCTCGACGGCGGTCCGGGAATCATCCACCGCTACGGCGCCGGTGAGCGCTCCGGAGCCGCCCTGTGACCACGGCCGTCCTCAGCCCCGCCGGCAACCGCGAACTGCTTGCCCTGCTCGGCCGCACCCCGCTCGCCCGTATCACCGTCGACCTGCCCTGCCCGCAGCCCGGCTTCTGGGCAAAGCTGGAGGGTCTCGGCGTAGGCGGCATGAAGGCGCGAGCGGCAGTCTCCATGCTGCTCGGGGCCAAGGAGCGCGGCGAACTGCGGCCCGGGGCCCCGGTGGTGGAGTCCACCTCCGGAACGCTCGGCATCGGGCTGGCCTTCGCCGGTCAGGCCCTGGGGCATCCGATCGTGCTGGTCGGCGACACCGAGCTGGAGCCCTCGATGCGACAGCTGCTGCGCGCATACGGCGCCCGGCTGGAGCTGGTCGACCGCCCGGCGGCCGAGGGGGGATGGCAGGCCGCCCGGCTGGCCCGGTTGCGCCAACTGCTGTCGACGCTGCCGCACGCCTACTGGCCCGACCAGTACAACAACCCGGACAACATCTCCGGTTACGCCTCCCTCGCTGCCGAGCTCGCCGCTCAGTTGGACCACCTCGACGTACTGGTGTGCAGCGTCGGCACCGGCGGCCACAGCGCCGGTGTGGTCGGACCGCTGCGGCGGCACTGGCCCGGGCTCCGGCTGATCGGCGTGGACGCCACCGGCTCGACGATCTTCGGCCAGCCCGCCAGACCCCGCCTGATGCGCGGCCTGGGCAGCAGCATCCATCCACGCAACGTCGCCTACAGCGCCTTCGACGAGGTCCATTGGGTCGGCCCGGCCGAGGCCGCGGACGCCTGCCGAAGGCTCGCTGTCGGCAACTTCGTCAGCGGCGGCTGGAGCACCGGAGCCGTAGCGCTTGTCGCCGCCTGGGCCGCTCGCGTCCACCCGGGAGCCGTCGTCGCCACCGTCTTCCCCGACGGGCCGCATCGCTATCTCGGCAGCGTCTACGACGACGACTTCGCCGCCGCCCACGGGCTCGACCCGTCCACCGCGGCCAGGCGCCCCGTCGAGATCCCGCATCCGCGGGCCGTGGAGGCCACCGGCTGGGCCCGCTGCCGCGCCGTCACCGATCCGCTGGAGCGCCGAACCCCATGTCTGGAAGAGAGCCCGTGAAGGTCAGTCAGCGCACCGTGCACCTCGAACTCACCGAGCCGCTGCGCATATCCCGCTCGACGATGGCGGCCCGTGACGCCGTCTGGCTGTTCATCGAATACGAAGGGCAACTCGGCCGCGGAGAAGCCGTCACCAGCGTGTACTACGGCCTCGACGCACGCACCATCGTGCGGCTGCTGAATGAAGTGGCTCTGGATCTGGCCCGGTTCGGCGATCCCGAGACCGCCCTGGGTGCTCTGCGTACCGGCGCGCTGTCGGCGAACCGCATGCCCCCCGCCGTGACCGCTGCCGTCGAGTCGGCGCTGCTCGACCTGACCGGAAAGCGCGCAGGCGTCCCGGTCCACGAACTACTCGGCACCACTGCCCCGCCCTCCGCGGCGACAGCCCGCACCATCGGCATCACGTCGCCGGGGCAGGCCGAAGCCGAGGCCGCCCGCCTGGCACGGGACGGTTTCTCGGTACTCAAGATCAAGGCCGGGGCACCGGACCCCGAGGACGACCTGAAGCGCGTACGGGCAGTGCGCGCCGCGGCTCCCCACGCTCGGCTGCTCCTGGACCCCAATGGAGCCTGGACCGTCTCCACGACGGAGAGGCTGCTGCCCCGCCTCGCGGAGCTGGGAATCGAGGCCGTGGAGCAGCCGATCGCACCCGGCGACCCCGAAACGCTGGCAAAACTCGCCGAACGCTCGCCGCTGCCGGTCATCGCAGACGAGGACGCGGTCGGCTACGAGGACGCTCGCCGACTTGCCGGGCGGGTGCAGGGCATCAACGTCAAGCTCGCCAAGTGCGGCGGCGTCACCGCGGCACTGCGGATCGCCGAACTGATCGAGGGCACCGGCACCGAGCTGATGCTCGGCTGCCTGACCGCCAGCACACTCGGCATCGCCCCCGCCGTACATCTCGCCGACCGAGCCCGGTGGATCGACCTCGACGGGCATCTGCTGCTTGCTCAGGACCCGTGGACCGGTATCGGCGGCGCCGACGGCACCGTACGGGTAAGCCGCCACCCCGGCCTCGGTGTGCGCCCGCGCACCGAAGCGGAGAGTGAACGCGCGTGAGGACGTGGCACGAGATACGCGGCTTCCCCCTCGCGATACGGCTCCTCCTGGTCAACCAGCTCGGCGTCAACACCGGCTTTTACCTGCTCATCCCGTACCTCGCCGTGCATCTGAGCGAAGACCTCGGGCTGTCGGCCGCTGTCGTCGGCATCGTGCTCGGCGTACGCAACCTCAGCCAGCAGGGCCTGTTCCTCATCGGCGGATCGGCATCGGACCGGCTGGGAGCGCGCGGAGTCATCATCGCCGGATGCGCGCTGCGCACCGTCGGCTTCGGGCTCTTCGCACTCGGCGACGGACTGACGGTGCTGCTGGCCGCCTCCGTGCTCAGCGGACTGGCCGGGGCGCTGTTCAACCCGGCCGTACGGGCGTATCTCGCCCTGGAGGCAGGGGAGCGCAAGGCCGAGGCGTTCGCCCTGTTCAACGTCTTCGCGACCACCGGCGCCCTGATAGGGCCGCTGCTCGGCAGCGCCCTGCTGTTGGTCGACTTCCGCGTCTCCGCGCTCACCGCGGCCGGGATCTTCGCGGTGCTCACGGTCGCCCAGGCCGCTGTGATTCCGGCACGCGAGGTCACACCCTCCGCGAACAGCGTCCTCGGGGACTGGCGCGAGGTGACCGCCAACCGCGGCTTCGTGGCGTTCGCCGTTGCCATGGTCGGCATGTTCACGATGGAGAACCAGCTGTATCTGCTGCTGCCGGACGGCGCGCGCCGGGCCACCGGCTGGGACGGCGCGGCAGGCATCGTCTTCCTCGTCGGCACCCTCACCAACCTCTGGCTGCAACTGCGCATCACGCGGGCGCTGAAGAGCAGGGGCAGCAGGGCGAGATGGATCAGCGCAGGGCTCACGCTGATGGGGCTGGCCTTCATACCGCCGATGACGGTGGCGGGGGCTGGGACAGCGCACGGCGGCGTCGGCGACGCGGTGCTCGGCGCGCTGCCTGTCCTGGCCGGAGCGCTGCTGCTCTACCTGGGCGTCATGATCGCCCAGCCCTTTGTGATGGAGCTGATCCCCCGCTTCGGCCGCCCGGAGCTCACCGGCACCTACTTCGGGCTGTTCTACGTGGTCTCGGGCATCGCCGCGGCCGTGGGCAACACGGTCGTCGGCTGGGCCATGGACGCCGGTGAGCGCGCGGGCGCGCAGTGGCTGCCCTGGGCGTGCTGTCTGGCTTTCGGATTCGCCTCCGCCACCGGCGTCGCCTGGCTGCACCGCAGGCGAGTGCTTCCCGCCCACGTGGCGCCCGTACCGGTGCCGGCATGAGGAGACACGTATGAGCAGCGCAAACCTGCTGACCGACAACCCGGTCCTGTACGAGGCCCGCTTCCCCGACGAGGCGCGCTTGGCAGGGCGCTGGGCGGAGGACTGTCTGCGGCGGTACGGGGCCGGTCCGCGGGTCCTGGACATCGGCTGCGGCACCGGCCGTGACGCCGCATATCTGCACCGGGCCGGCCGGACGGTCGTGGGCGCGGATCTGTCCGAGGCGATGCTGGCGCACGCGCGCGTGCACCACCCCGGTCCTCAGTACGTCCGGGCAGACCTGCGCGGATTCGACCTCGCAGACCGGTCCTTCGACGCCGTGGTGTGCCTGGACAGTGCCCTGCTGTACTGCCACACCAACGAGGAGCTCGACGGCTTCCTGGGCTCCTGTCGCCGCTCGCTGGCACCCGGCGGGCTGCTTGTCGCGGAGATGCGCAACGGGGCCTTCTTCCTCGGCCGTACGGAACTCCTCGACCGCCCGTCCCTCAACGGCTTCACCTGGCAGGGCACCTCCTACCGGTCCACCACCACCCTGCACGTGGACCGGGCCGCGCAACTGCTGCGCCGCACCCGGGTATGGACCGCCGACGACGGATCGCCGCCGGTCGAGCAGCGCTCCGCGTGGCGGCTGCTCTTCCCTCAAGAACTGCGCCACCTCCTTGCCGCTCACGGCTTCGAGGTGATCGCCCTGTACGACGGGCCCGGTCCTCGTACGGAGCCGCCGTGGCGGGAGGGGGACCTGCCGGCCGCCACGGCCGATGCCGACCGGCTCCATCTCGTCGCCCGCCGCGCCCGCTGAACCCCACACGCCGTCGCCCCCCACGCCGACAACCGCTCGCACAGCAAGGACACCCACATGAACGACGTCCCCGTCAACGACTCCCGCTTCCCCGGCCTGCGCCGTCGGGGCTTCCTCGCCGCAGCCGGAGGCGCGGCCGGACTCGGCGCGCTCGCCCTCGCCGGCTGCACCGGCTCCGGCACCTCCGCCGACCCCGCCAAGGCAGACGGCAAGCCCAAGCGCGGCGGACGGCTGCGCGCCGCCTTCGCCGGTGGCGGTGCGAGCGAGACCCTCGACCCACACCTGGCCAACCTCTTCGCCGATGCCGCCCGCGCCAAGGCCCTCTTCGACAAGCTCGCCGACTACGGCCCCGACCTCTCCGCACAGCCCCGGCTCGCCTCGGCGTGGGAACCGAACGCGAGCCTGGACCGCTGGAAGGTCACCCTGCGCAAGGCCGCCTTCCACAACGGCAAGCCGGTGACCGCCCAGGATGTCCTCTACAGCTACCGCCGCATCACCGATCCGGCGAAGGCGTTCCGGGCCAAGGCGTCGCTGGAGCCCATCGACCTGAAGGCCAGCAGAGCCCTTGACGAGCGGACCATCGAGTTCGTCCTCAAGCGCCCGACCGCCGAATTCCCCAACGTGCTCGCCGCGTTCGGCGCGTACATCGTCCCCGACGGGCTTAAGGACTTCGACAAGAAGCCGGTCGGCAGCGGCCCGTTCCGCTTCGTGTCCTTCGCGCCCGGCAAGTCCGCGGTCTTCAAGCGCAACGACGCCTACTGGGACGGCGCCCCCCACCTCGACGAGCTGGAGTTCGTCGTCGCCAACGAGGAATCGGCACGCGCCAACGCCCTGCTCGGCGGGCAGGTCGAGTACGCCCACGAACTCAACCCCGCCACCGCCCGCGCCCACGAGAACAAGGGGCAGATCCAGATCGTGCGGCTGCGCAACAGCGCCATGCAGGGCTTCGTCATGAAGACCGACCGGCCGCCGTTCGACGACAAGCGGGTCCGCGAGGCGTTCTTCCTGATCGCCGACCGCAAGGAACTGGTCGACGGCGCCCTGTCCGGCGCGGGCGAGATCGGCAACGACCTCTTCGGCAAGGGCTACGAGTACTACGCCGACAGCCTGCCGCAGCGCGAACAGGACCTCGACCGGGCCCGCAAGCTCCTGAAAGAGGCCGGCGCCGAGAAGCTCAAGGTCACCCTCGACACCTCCCCCGTTGCCGCCGGATTCACCGAGGCCGCGGCGATCTTCCGTGACCAGGCGGCCAAGGCCGGAGTGAGAATCGAGATCAGGACCGGCAGCAAGGACAGCTACTGGAAGGACATTCTCGACTCCGGGACCCTGGCCTCCTACCGCTCCGGCGCCATGCCCATCGAGTCCCACATCTCCCAGCGCCTGCTCACGGCGTCGACCACCAACGCAACTAACTGGCGGCACAAGGACTTCGACGCCCTGTACCAGCAGGCACAGTCCACCAAGGACAAGAAGGACCGCACCGCCGTCTACGAGCGCATGCAGCGCCGCCTGCACACCGAGGGCGGCTTCCTGATCTGGGGCTTCGCCGACTGGATCCTCGGCACCGCCCGCAGCGTCCGGGGCATCGAGCAGAAGGCGCCCGCCAACTCCCTCGACTGGGCGCGCTTCGACAAGGTCTGGCTGGCGTGATCGCACTCCGGTCCTGGGTCGCCCGGCGGCTGCTGCTCGGCGTGGCGCAGACGGCAGCCGTCGTGCTGCTCGTCTTCGCCCTCACCGAGGCGCTGCCGGGCGACGCCGCCGTGGCGCTCGCCGGCGACCAGCCCGACCCGGAGCGGATCGCGGCCATCCGCGAGGCGCTGCACCTGGACCGGCCCGCGTACGAACGCCTGGCGGACTGGACGGCCGGGCTGTTGCACGGCGACTTCGGCACGTCCCTGGCCTCGGGGCGGCCGGTCAGCTCGTACATCGCGGACGGCTTCGGGCCGACCGTGCTGCTCGCCGTGCTCACGATGGTGCTGCTGGTGCCGGCCGGGGTCGGCCTCGGTGTACTGGCCGCCCGCCACGAGGGGCGGTTCGTGGACCGGATCGTCAGTTCGGTGACGCTGGGGGTGTACGCGGTCCCGGAGTTCGCCTTTGGCGTGCTGCTGATCACCGTGTTCGCCCTGCGTCTTGGCTGGCTGCCGCCGACCGCTGTCGGATACGGCACCGATCTGCTCGCCCACCCTGCGGCGCTGGTCCTGCCCGTCCTCGTCCTGCTGTCGCGGCCGGTGTGCTCACTGTCCCGCCTGGTACGCGCCGGGATGATCGACGCGCTGGCCTCGCCGTACGTCGCCCAGGCCCGCCGCTACGGAATCTCCGGCGCCCGCATCCTTTACGTGCACGCCTTGCCCAACGCCATCGCGCCCGCTGCTCAGCAACTCGCCCGGACAGTCGACTGGTTGCTGTGCGGGGTCATCGTCGTGGAGGCGCTCTACGTGATCCCCGGGCTGGGAACGGTGCTGATGAATGCTGTCGCGGAAAGGGACGTTCCGGTGGTGCAGGGCCTCGCCGTGGTCTTCGGGCTGACCGCCGTCGTCCTCAACCTCGGCGCCGACCTGGTCGCCCACCGCTTCGCACCCCGGGCGGGGGTGGCGGCATGAAAACGCTCGCAGGCGCCCGTCCGGGACGCTTCACGCTCGGCCTGGTGATCGTCGCCGTACCGCTCGCCCTCGCGCTGCTCGGGCCGCTCTTCGCGGGCGATTCCGGGCCACGAGCGCCCTCCTTCACGCTCGGCGGCGGACACTGGCTCGGCACCGACTTCGTCGGCCGGGATGTGTGGCAGCAGGTACTGCTCGGCGGGCGGTCCGTGGTCCTCGTCGCCCTGGCCGCGACGGCCCTGGCCTACCTCGTGGCCCTGCCGCTCGGACTCGTCAGCGCGCTCACCCACCGGACATGGCTCGAAGAGCTGCTGATGCGGCCCGTGGACGTGCTGCTCGCCGTGCCGTCACTGCTGTTGATCCTGTTGGTGGCCGCCGTCTTCTCGCCGGGGGCGATGGGCCTCTCACTGCTGGTGGCCCTGGTCAACTTCCCGGACGCCGCGCGGATCGTCCGAGCGGCCGCGGCCGAGGCAGCCTCACGCCCGGCCGTCGAGGCGCTGCGCATGCAGGGAGAGACGTGGTGGCGCATGGCCGTCGGCTATGTCGGCAGGTCGATCGCGCGCACACTCGCCGCCGACGCGGGCGTACGGCTCACAGGCGTGCTCTACCTGGTGGCCACGGCGGCGTTCCTCGGCGTGGGAGTCGCGCCGGACGCCTCCGACTGGGCGGTGATGGTGGACCGCAACCGTACGGGGCTGTTCGTCCAGCCCTGGGCCGTGGTGGTTCCTGCCCTGCTGATCGTCGCCCTGACCATGGGGAGCAACCTGCTCTTCGACGCCGTACTGGAAAAGCCTCACCGGAAGAGAGAAGACGGGCGTGAACGCGGTCGCTGAGGTCAAGGACCTACGAGTCGAGATCGGCGGCCGGGCGATCGTCGATGGGGTGAGCTTTCAGGTCCGGCCCGGCAAGGTCACCGCGCTCGTCGGCGCGTCCGGCAGTGGCAAGACGACCACGGGCCTCGCACTGCTCGGCGAGTTTCCGGCGGGTGCCCGGGTGACAGGCGACGTACGCGTACCAGGCGGCCTCGTCGGATACGTACCCCAGCACCCCGGCGCCGTCCTCAACCCCGCACGCCGGGTCGGCCTACTGCTGCGGGACATCGCCCGCGACCAGGTGCGGACGCTGCCCAGGCCCGAGCGCCGGGCAGCCGCTCGAACGCGCATCCAGCAGGCCCTCGCCGTCGCCCAGCTCCCGGAGGGCGAGTCCCTGCTGCGCCGCTATCCGCACCAGCTCTCGGGTGGCCAGCAGCAGCGCTTCGTCCTGGCACAGGCACTACTGCTGGGTGCGAGGGCCGTGGTCGCGGACGAGCCGACCACGGGGCAGGACGTGCTGACGAAGCGGCGCATCGTCGACCAGCTCGCGGCGGTTGCCCGGCAGGGCATCGCCGTGGTCCTGCTGAGCCACGACCTGGACGTCGTCCGGGCCCTTGCCGACGAGGTTCTGGTCATGAGCGGCGGCCGAGTGGTCGAGTCGGCTCCCGCCGAGCAGTTGTGGCTCGCACCGCGGCACCCCTGGACCGCCGAACTCCTGGCAGCAGAAAGGAAGACGGGTGACAGCCCGTCCGCGCGTGAACGACACGCGGCACTCCAGGTACGTGGCCTCACCGCGCGGCACCGCGACGGCACCCGCAGCACCAAGGAGGTACTGCGCATCCCCGAACTCACCCTCCGCGCGGGCGAGTGCCTGGCCGTCGTCGGCCGCTCCGGCAGCGGCAAGACCACGCTCGCCCGCTGCCTGGCCGGACTCCACCGGGATCACACAGGCGATGTCCTGCTCGACGGCACCCCGCTCCCGCGCAGCCTGCGCGCCCGGACCCGTGAGCAACTGGCCGCGGTCCAGTACGTCTTCCAGGACGCGAAGGCCGCGTTCGACGAATTCCGACCGGTCCTGGACCAGGTGGCACGCACAGCGGTCCGCCTGCGAGGAGCGGACCCGCAAGAGGCTCTTGCCGAGGCCCTGAACACCCTGACCGGCCTCGGCCTCACGGAAGAGCTGGTACGTCGCAGGCCGGGCCGGCTGTCCGGCGGCGAACTCCAACGGACCGCGCTCGCACGCGCCCTGCTCGCCCGGCCACGGGTGCTGATCTGCGACGAGATCACCTCCGGCCTCGACGCGGTCACCCGACGCAGCCTGCTCGACACACTCGCCGGGCTGCTGCGCGACGAACCCGAACTGGCCTTGGTCCTGATCACCCACGACCTCGACACCGCCGCGACTGCCGCCCGGATCGCCGTACTGGACGCCGGTGAGCTCATCGAGCAGGGACCGGCGCAACAGGTGCTCACCGTGCCGCGGCACGGGTTCACCGCTTCACTCGTGCAAGGCTCGGCCCGCCTGGCAGCGGATATGCGTCCCTGACTGGTCGGCCACGCCACCGCGGTCACCGACCGCTGGGGCACAGCCGGGTCTGCTGCACGATCGGGTGACAGGTTGACGTGCCCCACGGTTTGGGTTCCAGCCGCAGTGGCTAACTGACGGCGGGGATGGTGTCTTGCTCAAAGAGTAGTTCGTACTCGATCGGGGTGCGGTAGCCCAGTGCTGAGTGGCGCCGGTAGGCAGACAAGCGAGCTAGCTGTATTGACCTGCAGCGTTGTTCGCGCGGCTGATGGGTGGCTGGCCTGCGAGTGCGGTGTGGCAGCGGTGGTGGTTGTAGGTGTGCAGGAAGTCTGCCAGGGCGGTGGTCCGCTCGGTGTTGCTGGTGTAGGGCCGCAGGTAGGCCCATTCGTCGAGCAGGGTGCGGTTGAAGCGTTCGACCTTGCCATTGGTCTGGGGCCGGTAGGGCCGTATGCGCTTGTGCGTGATGCCGGCCGCGGTGAGGGTCTGGGTGAACAGCTTGGACTTGTAGCAGGCGCCGTTGTCGGTGAGCACGCGTTCGACGGTGATGCCGTGGTCGGTGAAGAAGGCGTGGGCCCGCTGCCAGAAGCCGATCGCTGTGTGCTGGCGTTCGTCGGTCAGGACTTCGCTGTAGGCCAGGCGGGAGTGGTCGTCGACGGCGGAGTGGATGTAGCTGTAGCCGATCACCGGCTTGCAGCTTTTGCGCCGGTCGGTGGTGGCCTGCCGGTTGCGGTCGCCGGCCGTCCCGCCGACCGTGCGCCAGCCGCCGCCGTCAGGGATGTTGCCGAGTTTCTTGATGTCGACGTGGACCAGCTCGCCGGGCCGGGCCCGCTCGTAGCGGCGGATGGGCTCGCCGGTCGGCCGGTCCAGCCAGGCCAGCCGGTTCAGACCGTGGCGGGCGAGGATGCGGTGCACGGTCGAGGCCGGCAGGCCGAGGATCGGGCCGATGCGGGCCGGGCCAAGCTTGCGGGCCTGGCGGAGTTCGCAGACACGAGCCTCGACAGCGGCGGCCGTGCGGTGCGGGACGGTGTGCGGCCGACTGGAGCGGTCCTGCAGACCCGCATCGCCCTCCGCCCGCCACCGGCGCACCCACTTGTGAGCCGTGGCCCGCGAGATCCCCATCTCGGCGGCCACGTGAGCGACCGGCCGTCCGGAACAGACACGTTCAACCAGCAACTGCCTCCCGAAGACAGTCAACCGGGCATTACGGTGGGACACGAAGGCCTCCGGGCGGTGAAGATTCGACACCTCCACCACACACGGAGGCCTTCGCCATGATCAAGACCGTGCGTGTCAACAACGCTCGTGATCAATACAGCTAGCCACCCACGCTGCTACGGCGCACTGAAGGGAACGGTCGGGAAGTGTTGACGCGTGCCGACCAGGTGATCAGCGTGGGCTCAGCGGGCCGTCCTTGTTCGTGTTCCATGACAGGTAAGCGA
The DNA here is from genome assembly GCF_042736455.1 of Streptomyces sp. NPDC060064. Taxonomy (NCBI): domain Bacteria; kingdom Bacillati; phylum Actinomycetota; class Actinomycetes; order Kitasatosporales; family Streptomycetaceae; genus Streptomyces; species Streptomyces sp. NPDC060064. The sequence goes on along the minus strand of NZ_JBHWWF010000040.1, from coordinate 30,190 downwards.
TCTCGGACCCGTATCCCGCGATGAGCCCAGCAGTTGTCGCGGTCACGACCTGCGCTGGCCTGGGCAGGGTGAGGGGGGAGCCGATCTGGCGATCTTCGGTCAGGTCCCAGAGGCGTATCTCCCCTTCCTGGTCGGCAAGGACGGCTGCAGGGCGTCCGTCAGGGAGATGCGTGACGGTCATCGCTTTCACCGAACTGGTGTAGTGCCGCAGGCGGTAGACGTCTCGATGTCCCGGCAGCTCCCAGACCTCGGCATCATGCACGTTTTCGACGACTGCGAAGACTCGGCTCTGTGCCGCCTCCAGAGCGTCCCAGTGGAGGTAACGGTGCAAGTCATCAATGCTTTCGGGGTCGCTGAGATCGGCCTCAACCATGCGGTGGACGTACCGGGCGTAGCGGTTGTGGCTCCACCACAGACGCTCGAGAAAGAGGGTTCGCGTCCGTGGATCCTGCAACCTCTCGTACAGGCCCCGCCTGAAGTCGCCCCTGTCCAGCCATCGTCGAATCTCGGCACCTTGCTGCGCCGGGTGGTTCTGCCATTGCTCGAGAAGGTCTTCCACCGGTTGTGATCGGGGTGATCCGATCACGGCCCTGAGCAACGTTTCGCTGTCGGGATCCCAGAAGATCCACCCCCCGTCAGGCTGAGGATCGCGGAGCATCACCCGTCGATCGATCGCCTTCCGGGAACGCGCTGCTGTGCGCGCGACCTCGCCGGTGACACGGTCCTCAACGCGAGCCACGCCACCGGCCCCGGTGGTGATGGTGAGCACGGGTTTGTTGGGGAGGGCCACGTGGAGTGGGCCGGGCTTGGTGCCGGGGACAGCATTCTTGCGAGGATTGAGGCAGGCGCCGGTCTCAAGGTCCCAGATCAGCTCGTTGCCCGGCCGTTGCCGGTCAGTGGTCAATGCCAGCGCATGGCCGTCGATTTCAAGCGCCTCGGCGGTGTGAAGTCCTTCGTGGCCATGGAGCGTGTGCAGTTTGCGGCCGGTTTTGAGGTCCCAGACATAGGTGACGCTGCCTCCGGACGTGATGGCGATCTCCTGGCCGTGCGGCAAGGTAGTCGGCAGTGCCGAGTGCACCGGGCTGCTGTGGCCGGGCACCGGCCGCTGTGGGTGGGCACTGGAGGCCAGGTCCCACACCGTTGCAAGGCCGGCACGATCCGCGGTGATGGCGAGGGCGCGCCCGTCGGGCAGAGCGATGGCGGTGACCCCATCCGCCGCGCGATGCTGGCCGGTCAACGACATGAGACGCTTGCCGGTGCTCAGATCCCAGACCAGTGCCTTTCGGGTGCGGTCGGTGGTGACGGCCAGAGGGCGACCGTCTTCGGTCACGACTGTTGCCACGCTGTGGACGGCAGCGGCATGGCCGTTGAATTTGTATTGCTGTTTGCCCGTCAGAAGGTCCCACACGACGGCAGCCCCTCCGGCGCTGGCGGTTACCGCGAACGCGCGGCCGTCGGGAAGTGCTACGGCCGCCGTCGCACGGACCGCGGCGGAGTGGCTGCTCAGGGTCATCAGGTGTTGACCGGTGCACAGGTCCCACACCAGTGCCTTTCGGGTGCGGTCGACGGTGATGCCGAGTGCACGGCCACTGGGAAGGGCTACTGCGGCCACTGCGGCACCGGGCCGGCCGCGAGCAGGCAGGAAACGCTGATGCTGCCCCGTCCTGAGGTCCCACACCCGGACCCGGCCGCCGTCCGTGGTGAGCGCGAGCGCACGGCCGTCGGGCAGGGCCACCGCTGCGATGGAGCGAGTTGCCCCGTCGAGAATACTCACCCGTTCGCCCGTGACAATGTTCCATACCTGTGCTTTGCCGCCGTCGGAGGTTACCGCCAAGGCGCTGCCGTCGCGTAAGGCGACGGTGGCGAGGGCACGGGCCGGCTGGTCGACACGGTTGATCCGCTCGCCGGTGGTGATGTCCCACACCTGGACGCTGTCACCGTCGGAGCTGACCGCGAGAGCGCGGCCCCGGTGCGGGCCCACGGCGGACACTGCCCCCGCCGTCCCGGCGAGTCCACTGAACGCCGGTGCGGGCCCACGGCGGACACTGCCCCCGCCGTCCCGGCGAGTCCACTGAACGTATGCAGGAGAGCAGGGTGAGCGGTGCTGTTGGTCGCCCAGACCGGAACGGCCGGCAGTCTCCCGTCTTCGAGCGGGCGGAGCGCAAGTGCCGCGGCCAGCGAGGCATCGTGCCAGGCGGCTGCATCGAGGGCGAGAAGCCCCCGTCGGCTGGAGACGTCACCGCGCTTGGGGTGCTGGGGGAGTGTGCTGCGGTAGACGTGGGCATGGTGAACGGCCGTGTCCGTCGCCGTACGGTGCAGGTAGGCGACCAGACTGTCAGGGTCGGCGTGCAGCAGGAATCCCGGGTCTCGCAGCAGCTCATCGAAGTGCTCCACACCTGCTGCCAGAGCATGCGCGGCGGCGTGACGCTTGAGATACGGATGAGCAAATTCCCATTGCGGCCTACCGTCGGCAGACAGCGGAACACTGGCCACCAGTGCCTTGTGCATGGTCACCGGGTCGATGGCAGCCGTCGTGTGATCGTTGAGGGCCTGGTGGAAGTACCGATAGAGCAGACGATGGTCACTGTCCGGAGCGGTTCGCAGATAGAACGAGGCTTTGAGCAGGACTTGGCGCGTGTCGTCCTGCGTAGGGGCCAGCCCGGTGCCGCTGGCCGGAGCGGCGTGTGCCAGGGCCGCCTCGTGGAGCAGCGCAAGCGGCATCCCCATGCCGCGGGCCTGTCCCAGGACCTGAAGCACCGGCAGGAACCAGTGGTCGGTGGCGGCAAGGTTCTGCGTATGTAGATCGAAGACCTCGGTGATGCTGCAGGGCAGACGTGTGCGGATCTCGGCATCGCTGAGGGGCCGGCCGGCCGTGGCCTGCTGGACAAGATGGTCGGCGAAGAGGGCAGCGATGAGGAAGGCGCCGGTCTGCGCGTGGGTGGCGAGACGGTCGGCGACAGCGCGTGGCGTGGTGACCGGGTAGCGCTCGTCCAGCAGTTGTTTCAGATATTCAGCCAGGTCGTCGGCGAGACGTTCCCGGTCGGCCGGGGTCGTCGGGTCAAGCGCGAGCACGTCGCCGACCGGACTGAAAGCGCGCTCGTGGAGCTGGCTCAGGATTTCCCACCACGGGCGTGTGCCGACCATGACGCGGCAGCCGGGCACGCCCTCCTGTTCGGAGTCGCCCACCAGAGGCGTGATGAGGTCACGTACGACGGCAGCAGGATCGGTGGCCTCGTCCAGGGCGTCCAGGACGATGACGACCGCGCCGCTGTCGCGCATCAGCGTGACAAGGTCGTCGACGCCTCCTCGCGCATGGGTCGTGCCCTCTCGCCGTGGCTCGCCGTTGCCGGACCCCGTCTCGGAAGCGGGAGGCGCGAGCTGGCGGCAGAGGGACTGAATGATCTGCTGGGTCGTCAGCTGTCGGGCGTGTACCGCGAGAACCTTCGCCGCGGGGCGAGGATCGAAGTCGGGCAGGCGCGCGCGGATCTGCCGCCTCAACGGCCGCAGCTCGGGGTGCAGGAGACAGGCAGTGACGCCGAGCAGAGCAGACTTGCCCGTGCCGGGACCGCCGGTGATGACCAGAAGCCTCGCCTGATCCCTCTGTGCGTTGTCGATCCACTCCTGGATGCGTTTCAGGTGTGTGGCGCGGCCCGAGAACTGGCAGACATCCACTCGTTGATTGCCAGCAGCCCGCGACGCGAAGTGCAGCAGGTCAATACCCGGGTCAACGGCCAGCGCGAGCTGCTGCAGAGCCATGCTGACACCGGCAAGGAATCGGCTCGGCGCGTCCCGCGCGAAAGAACGATTGGGGAAAAACCCGGGAACCTCCTCCAGCGCGACATCGGTGGGCGTGCGCACAACGGACTGGCCAAGCCCACCCGAGCGTGCAACCTCCCGTGCCACCTCGGCCGCAAAGGTCTCCACCGGCACGAATTCCAAGGCAGGGGATACGTCCAGCAGACCTCCCGCGAGCCGGTGCAGCACGGCCGTAGCACCTCGGCTGAAGACCGCCTGCTGTGTGATCTCATGCGCCGAGCACGCCCCGATCATCCACACCTTGCGGGCCCTGTCCCCACGCGTGGCACCACTAGTCAGAATGAGCTCCCGCACCAGCTGCTCGGTGACAGCCTGCCCCGCCTGGCACACGTCGAGCAGAAAGAGGACGGGCGACGCAGCCGCCAGAGCGTCTTTGACGAGCGCACTCACCTCCACGCTCGTGGCCCGTAGTCTGCTGCCACGCTGACTTCCCCGAACAGCCAGGTAGAGAGTGCCCTCCTGCTGCTCACCGTGCCCGCTGAAGTGCACAATCAACGGCCGCCCAGCCGCGCTGCTCAATGCCGTGTCCCACAGTTTCGTGAAGTCGTCGGCCGTAGGATTCAGAACTGGGGCACGGGCTTCGATGCCGGCTTGGTGCAGCGCACGGGCGACCCCCTCGACAGCACCGGCCACACTGGGCAAGTAGGTAAAAGGCTCCTCGCCGAGCGCTACGTCGTCCTCATCGACGAAGACCGCTTCAGAGCCTCCGGCCCCGATGACCAATGAGCGCACCGGCGGCAGCCCTCCTCACTGCTGCGGCCTTCGCCCTGCCAGCAAGCTGTAACCGCCCAGGAGTATGCCGCGTGATGAACTGTCAGTCCTGAAGATACGCGGCGATAGCGGCGGCTGCCATTCCGTTGCTCAGGTAGGCGCCGAGAGTGTGCGGGTCGAACAGGCCGATATCAGTGCTGTGATGCGCGTCCACAGCGAACAGCCCTCCGAGCTCAGGCGGCAACGCCACCAGATCACCCACATCTGCGATATTCACCCAACGCCCCACGCCCGGCGGTCTGGCGCCCTTCCCGTACTGCAAGGCAGGCTCGAGTGTGCGACTCAAAGCCGGAAGACCCAAAGGCGACCCCAACGTCACCAGCAGCTCGACCTTGATCTCGGGGAAAGCGTGGAGCGTCTCGTAGGCCACCACCGACCCCAGTGAATGCGCGACGACAACCTGACAACCGCCGCCCGCCTGCAGGGCACCCGCGACGCGAGCACGGGCTGCTGCACGCGTCTGGGGCCGCGACGTATAGGTGTCCACTTCCTGGATCAGAGCGCAGACGACACGCTCAAGGCGATCCATCACCTTTGCTCGCGATGTCTGGGCCCGCTCAGCGCCACCCTTCGTGCGGATCAACCACGCCATGCCCTGGCGGACCGGCGCCAGCCACGCTGCCTGCGGCTCCTCAGGCTCCGGTACACCCATGGCCAGCAGCCACTCCCACACCACACTCAGTTCGGCCGGCGACAAGGATTCCAGCCCCCCGGCCGGTGCCCCCGACTGAGACTCCATCCCATCGGCCAGCAGGTCGGCGTAATAGGCCATGACCAGTTCCGGTATTGCGACATGAGCCAGCCCCGCCTTGCGAAGCCCGAGCTCCAGCTTCGGCCGAGCCGCTCCGGCCAGGAGCGTCGCAGCACGATCCGACGACATGCCCTTCTGCAAGTTCCCGATCCCGTGCACCAAAGTCACTGCGGCCAACGTCAGCCCCCACTCCATCGCTTCCCTGAACCGAAGAAGCACGCACCTGCCGAGGCAAACGGCCTCCGGAAAGAACCCCAGCACATCATCGAGCCACCGGCACCCGCTTGCTGACTGAACTCGTCGAACGAGCCGGCCGCGGCCCAGAGAATGAGCCCCAACGCCACTCTCTCCCGGTGCTCAACGGTAGACACACAAAGTCTGCGGGGATGGCTCCTCTCGCCGACGACTGCATGGACCAGACCCACGAGCGTCGCTACCTGAAATCGTTTCATGGGCGGAGCTGATACGCAGGCGGATCGAGACTTCTGCAAACTGCTGCGGCGACGTGAGAGTGCCCGCGGCACCGTCTGTTCGAGGCAGTTCGAGGAACAACGCCGCAGACGGGAGCGTGGTCGTGTGCAGCATTGATTCTTCCGCTGGACGACCGCCTCCGGCTCATGTACCTCCGGCGGCACTGGCGCCGCTGGGCTCTGTGAAAACCCGGTGTGCCCCGGAACCACCTGGTTCCGGGGCCCACCGGCGAGCGGGCGAGGGTGGACTACCGGCGCATGAGGAGCGGCACCAGGGCGGCCATGAGGCTGCAGGCGGCCATCAGGATCTGCAGGCTCTTGCCGGTGCCGTACGAGATCCTCGTGAGGGCCGCGGTGTTGCCGGGGCTGTCGACCGACTTGGCGGTCGCGGTGCTCTGCCGGTGCCGTACTTCGGCGATCTCGAGCCGGGCCCGGTGGTACAGCCAGACGTCGATCTGGTCCTGCGCCTTGCCACAGGCGCCGACGATGGCGGCGAGGACGTCGACCGGAGGCAGATGGTCTTCGTTGAGGATCTTCTGCAGCGAGCTCCGGGAGATGGCGAGGTCGAAGCGGCGCACCCGCTGTTCCATCTCCCGCAGGCTGACCTCGCTCTGCGCCCACAGGGCACGCAGGAGTTCCATGAGGTCTTTGGGCACGGTGCACAGCGAGAGCGCCCCGGTGATCGGATCGACGTGCACGGGGACGCTGGTGCGCCCCGCGCTCGCCATGGCCTGCTGGATGAGGGTGGCCATGTGCACGTCGACCACGCCCGGCGGGGGCTCGGCCGACGGCGGCGTGTCCTCCTCACGGCGGGCGCCGCGCATCTTCGGCAGCGACATGCTGCCGATGGTCTGCCGCACGACCTCGGCAGTCGCGTGGGGCACCGCGAGGGCCGACGACGCGGCGGACTCGTCCTGCGCCGGCGCGGGCGCGGCGTTCTTCTCCTGAACGGCCTGCTGGCGCAGGGCCAGCAGGGGCGCCGGGTCCATGCCGCACGCGGCCGCGTACCTTTCGATCAGCGTGACCGTGGGGATGCGCTTGCCCGAGGTGGCATCCGACAAGGCGCTGATCGAGTAATGCGTGATCTTGGCGACGTCGGTCAGCTTCATCTCGCCGCGACCGTCCCCGAGCGCCTGCACCAGGCGCTGCAGGCTGGGCGTCATCGGTGGCAGGACCTGCCGCCGCGGCCGGCCGTGCGTGCGGCCCTGCGGCCGGGTCGTCGCCATCAGGCTGCCCTCACCGCGTACGGCGCCGGACCACCGAAGCCGCTGAGGAAGCGGTCGATGGGGTCGTGCACCGCGTCGGCGAGTTCCTTCATCCTGGCCTTCAGGGCCCGGGTGCAGAAGGCGACGAAGACGGGCACCGGGCTGATCAGCATCTCCACGACGCGGAGCGCGACGGACGTCATGGTGATGCCGACGGCGATGGCCTCGGCGGCCTCGGCGAAGACGATGTAGAACGCCGACCCGATCGCGGTGCCCGTCAGCGCGGCGGTGATCAGCGGAATCATGCGTTGGCGCCTGGCGGCCGCTATGAAACAGCGTGGTGGCTGGCCAGAGTGTTCCCCGTGGATCCGTGAGGCTGTGCAGGCCTTGTCCCGTGACCTGTTTGCCCCGAACCGTCTGTGGCGGTGGAACGGTCACACCTACGTGCCGGTGGACCGCGAGGCCGATGATGGACAGTGGGCGGCCACGGGCCGCCCGCACCCGCCGCCTCAAGAAGGACCTGGAGGCTTCCCAGCGCGAGCGCTACGCCGCCGTGAACCAGCCCGAGGCCCTTCAGCGGCTCGGTGCGTTGACCACCGCGCAGGCCGAGGCCGAACTCGCCCAGGCCAACGACACCGACCTGTCGCAGCTGTCGCTGCCGGACCTCATCCCGCCCGCCGCGCCGCCGGCCGGGTGGCGTACCCCTGCTTCCCTGGCCGCGCTGGCCACGCCGGACCGGTCCACCCCGCTCCCGTCCGGCCGTGATTCCGCTCCCGCTCCGGACGGCCCCGACGGGCGGGCCGCACGTCCCACCACCGACAAAGACGGAGACGCCTCGTGACCGCGGCCACCTACCAGTACGTCGACCTGCCCGTCACCCGGCTGACCGTCCTGCGCGCCCACCGCCTCACCGCCCGCCGCACGATGCGCCTCCTGCAACTGCGCGCCCTCACCGGCATACACCTGACCCTGGTCTGCCACCGCCCCCATCTGCCCGCCGCCCTGCACCAGGCGCTGCAGACGGCCGACTACGCCGTCACCGCCGACTTCCAGGCCGCCCGCCGCCACTACTACGGCGCGACCGCCCCCGTACCCCAGCTTGTTGACGAGCCCGCCCGGCCAGCCGGCCGGTGGCTCACCCTGCCTGTGCTGGACCGCCTCGTCTCCTACGACAGCCCTGCTCCCTGCACCGCCCCGTGCATGCCGCCGGCGATCACCTTCCGGCACCGCCCGCCACCCGCACCGCTCACCGAGCAGACAGCCCGGGAAATCGCCGGACGCCTGGCCACCGTGACCGCTCACCCCCGCTTGGCCGCCGCCCTGGCCGCCGCGCTCTTCACCGGCGCATCTTTCCAGCAGCTCGCCACCGCCCGCCCCGGCGACTACGACGACGCGGCGGCCGCTCTGGCCCTGCATGACCGCGCCCGCTACACCGACGGCTGTGCCACCCACCGCGTGCCGCCGTGGGCGCGCGTTTTCCTGAAGGCCGCCGTCTGCTTCGCTCGGCTCGCTCCTGGCCAGGACCAGCATCTGCTGGCCGGCCTTCACGACCGCACGCATCTGCTGCGCGTAGCGGAGGCGGCCAGGCTCCGCCCGCCCCAGCCGTCCGCCGGCCCGCGCACCGGCCGTATCCAGTGGGACTGGCGCGAACGGAAGGAAGCACAACGCTATGACGCGATGCTGACACGGCGCCAGATCCCGCCCTCGTCCTGAACCCGGCCCCAGGTGCACGTCAGTCGATGGAGAAATCGGCGAATTCCACGTCGGTGAAGGCGATCCCGAGACCGTGAGCACGTCGGCCTCCGTCCCGGAAGTAGGCATGCCCCAGAGCACGGGCGAGGATCACCAACTGCTGCTGCTCGCCCCCGCCGGCGTCCCGGGCGGCGAACAGCTCGCGGGCCACTTCTCCCGACAGGTACTGGGTGATCAGCCGTACCCGCGGATCGTCCGACGAGCCTGCCGGAGCGGCGAATCCGAACCGCGCCCTGGTGTGGAAGACAAACCCGTCGGCCTCGGCCCGGGCCCGCCGGCGGGCGCGCACCAGGGGCTGCCACCGTGCTCTGACAGCCTCATTGATCAACCCCGCATGCACGGCACTGGGACGGCGGCGCATTCCCGGCCGGGTGGTGACCCACCTCTGTACCGTGCGCTGGGAGATCCCCAGGAGGACAGCCACGTTCTTCGTGGAGCCCTTCTCCGCCCTGAGCAGGAAACGCACAGCGGCATCCCTCGTAGGCACGGGGCGGGTCAGCAACGCCCGCTCGAGCCCTTTGACGATCTCACCCATGCCCGCCCCCGAGCGTTCTGCCACCGCGATGGCTGGTGCACGGCGGCCGTCTGCTTTCCCAGATCTCTCACACCAAGCCGCTATCCCCGGCCAGTTCAGGCATAGCCAAGACACCAACTGCGGCCTCGGCTAAAGAGCCAGCAGTAACCCAAGCCCGAGAACACCCTTCCCGAAGTGTGAGTGGGCGCGTTGGTGGCATTGGGTGGGTGTCAGCGGGGTGGGGGTGTTGAGTGCCTGGTCCGGGTGCCGGTACGTGGGTGGGTTCGCTGTCATGGGGTGACCAAGCGGCTGCTGTTTTCTGATTTGTGCGGGGTGGGTCGGCTGTTGTGGGGGTGGCTGTTCCTGTGGGGGTGCGGGGTGGGTTCAGGAGGGGGTGTCGGGGGTGGTTTGGTGTGGGTCGGGTCGGCGGTCGCGGAGGGCTTGGAGGATGTTGGTCTGGTGTGGGTCGGTGGGGGGTGAGGTGTCGGGGGAGTTGTTGAGGTGGGGTGTGAGGCGGGTGTAGAGGTCGTCGTGGGTGAACATGGCGTCGAGGCCGGTCCAGGTGTCGTTGTCGATGAGGGGGAAGGGGAACTGCTGGGGTGTGATGAGTGCGGCCAGGAGCGGGAGGAGTTCCCATCCGTGGTCGAGGCGGTCGCGTAGCCAGGTGCGGATGCCGGCGGGGTCGGTGTGGCGCCACATCCAGATCAGGGTGTCGTCCTGTTCGGTGAGGTCTGGGGCGGGCCGTGCGGCGGCTGGTGTGAGGTGTTCGGCCAGGCGGCCGGTGAGGGCGTCGCGGGCCTGGGCCGCCCACGGTTCGGTGGTCGTCACGTGTTCGGAGGCGGTGTCGTCGGGGTTGGTGGCGCTGTGGAGGGTTCGGGTGGCGAGGACTGCTCCATCGGGTGTGGCTGCCATGGCCGCCACCATGGCGGGACGCTGGTCGGGAGGCAGGTCGAGGAGGAGGCTCGGGGTCATGGAGCGCACTCTTCTGTCGGCGCCCAGCAGGCCCATGGCTTCCGGGTCGGCGGTCAGCTGGCCGTAGTTGTCGGCCATGGCCTGGAGCAGTGCGGCTGCGGGTACGGGGATGCCGTCGGCGCGTAGTTGGTCGATGCGCCGGATGATGCGGTGGGTGTCGTCTCTGAGCCGGAGCAGCAACTGTGCAGCTTCATCGCCTTCAGTCCCTGATGCCATTTGGGCGAGGGCCTGCTGGAAGACGGCTTCTGGGAGGTCGTCGGCGGGGACGGTGAAGACGACGTACCGGTCGAAGTAGTCCTGGCTGCCGATCCCGCGTCGGCGGGCCGCGGCGTGGGGGTCGCTGCCGTTGCCGATGCTCTGCTGGACGGCGGGGAACAGCAGTGCCAGCAGTGCGAGCATTCCGTCGAGGTTGTCCTGGGCAACGCCGGCCTGGCGCAGGCGTTCCTTCCATCGGTCGGCGTGCTCACTGGGTCTGGAGTTGAGGTGCGGCGCCGGGTCGGTGCTGGTGCCGGTCAGTTCGGCGCGGTGGCGTCCCAGCATCCGGTAGACGCCTGGCTCGCTGGTCCGCAGGAAGGTGACGACCAGGAAGTCGACGATGTCGACCTCCCCGGCCAGCGAGCCGAGCGTCGCGCCGGCCTGTCCGAAGTAGCGTTTGATGGCCCGCGGGGTCCTCAGCCGGTCCTGGAGGTGGCGGAAATACGCCTCGGAGAAGCGCCGTTCCTGGTCCGGGGTCATGGACACCCCGTGGGAGTCCAGCAGTGCGTTGAGGAGACGCGTGGTCATGGCGGCGATGTCGCGGTCACGGAAGGCCGGTAGATCGAGCCGGACCTGGATGAGTTTCTCCAGGAATTCCTGGGCGCGCTGGTCGTTCGAGCCGACGAGGTCGGTCCGCTGCAAGACGTCCAGCAGGGTCTGCTCGTCGAAGCTGATCAGGTAGTACACGTTCGGCAGGTGGCCGACCAGGCGGATGAGCTTGAAGACGACCAGCAGTTCCTCGGGGGCGAGCCGGTCCAGGTCGTCCATGACCACCAGCACCGGCAGGCCCGCCTGCCGCAGGGCCGTCTCGGCGGTGCGTTTGGCGGCCGAGGCGCTGGTGTCCCCGGCCACGCGTTCGGCGACGAGCTTGATCAGCTCCGAGGAGTCCAGACCGAGCAGTCCCGTGAGCTTTCCCAGCGGACTGACCGCCTGGCCGAACGCTCCGACCTTCCTGCGCAGTTCGGACCACTGGCCATCGTCGGGGAGGGCGGCGCGGATCTCGCTGAACAGCGCCAGCGTCAGTGATTCGAGGTCCGAGTACATCCACGGGTTCAGCTCGGCGACCGACCACACGCTGGTGTCGGCACCGGCGACCGCGTTTTTGAGGTGCTGGATCGCCATCTGCAGGACGGATGACTTGCCGGACCCCCAGGGCCCGATGAGCGCGAGGACTCCGGACTCGCTCTGCTCGCGCACCTGGTGAAGAAGTTCGACGGCATGTCGGGCGTACTGCCGGCGCCCCAGCAGGTCAGGAGCGTCGGCGCTCCCGTCGACGGGGTCATCGTTGAAGAAGCGCTCACCGGGCATCGGCCCATCCTGCCCGACAGCGCAGCTGCTCCGGTCTGGGATCGGTGACGACGTGCAGACCGGCTGCTGTCATGGGGTGACCAGGTGGCTGTCACGGTGCGGCTAGCAGATCGCGGTCCGGCTGTGTTGGGTTTGCCGGTCTTCGTGTGGAGGGGCGGCCGGGGCGGTGGGGTTGGCCTTGTGACGGGTTCGGGAACCCCGGTGGGGGAGACGGTGCCGGGTCCGGCTGTTCTGGCGGTGGCCGGGCGGGTGGAGCGGGCGGTGGTGGTGCGGCGGCTGCTGGCGGTGGACCGGGGTGAGGGCGGTCTGTCGTCGTTGCATGTGCGGATCGCGGCAGGTTTGGCGGGGGTGACGGAGCGGACGGTGTGGCGGTGGCTGGCCGAGGGGCGCGAGGGGCGGGTGGAGGCGCGGCCGTGGCAGGGCGGGTTCATGGTGGGCGACGCCTTGTGGGAGGTGCTCACCCAGGTGGGCGGGAACGTCGCCGAGTTGCGCCGCAGGATGCTCCGGGCGCAGGACGAGGGCGTGCTGGAGCGTTGGGGGGCGGAGTTGGTGCCGTCCTTGGCGACGCTGCACCGTGCGATCAAGGACGAACTGCGGGCGGGCCGGGTGCTTCAGGTCGCCCGCGCGGCGTCGGGCCGGGTGGAGCCGAGCCGGTACGACCGGGCACTGGCCGAACTCGGCTTCGTAGATGGCGCGAACGGCCCGCCGGTGGCGGACGGCCCGGATACCGAGACGTCCAGTACGGGCGGTGAACAGCGGCCCGGCGCGGTGACGCGTCCCCGGGTGTCCGGTGGGGTACGCCTGTACGCGCCGGGGGCGCGGCTGGTGTCCACGCGGCAGGTGGCCGCCGTGGTGGAGGCGGTGGGGCACACGGTCGCCGCGCGGGGGATCGGCTGCGTGTACGGGGATACGGGGCTGGGGAAGACGGTCGCGGTCGAGCAGGCTCTGCATCTGCTGCCCGGCCGGGTGCCGGTGTGGCGGGCGGTGGTGGGGGTCGGGCCCGGGCTGCCGCAGGTGCGGGCCGCGTTGTGCGAGGCGCTGGGGCTGCCGTCGGGGTCCTTGACGCACCGGGCCGGACCGGCCGACCAGGCGTTGGCGGAGGCGCTGGCCGAGCCGGGTGTGCTGTTCCTCGACGACGCGCAGCGCCTGTCGCCGCCGGTGCTGGACTACCTGCGGCAGCTGTGGGACTCGCCGGGCTGTGCGGCTGCCCTGGTGCTGTGCGGGGCGGGCAGCGAGCGGGCGCTCGCCCGGGCAGCGGCGATGCGTTCCCGGGTCCTGACCTGGCACCAGGTCAGCCGCCTCGACACGGAGGACGTGCCGCGGACGCTGCGCCTGTTCCACCCGGTGTGGGAGGACGCTGACCCGGTCGACCTGGGGCGGGCGGATGAGCAGACCGCCCGCGGCAACTTCCGTACCTGGGCGAAGATCACCTCGCATGTCTGTGCAGCCCGGGGCCGCGACCCCGGTGCGGGTGTGGGGCGGGACGCGATCGACCAGGCCTGCGCCCGGCTCGGCCCGTACTCGTGACCGCCCCTCTCACGCGCCCGGGACGCACCGGTTCCGACGGCAGAGAACCTCACCCCGTTCGGCGAGGAGAAGGAACGGCGCGATGACGGACAACGGACCGCAGGACATCAACGGCGGCCACGGCGTTGACGCGGGAGGGCAGTGGCCGCCGCCGGGGGATCCGGCTGGTGTGCTCGGGAAGCAGTCGCTGGTTGCGCTGCGGGCACCTGCGGTGCGCCGCCTGCTGGCGCTGCGGGCCCGGGGCGGTCTTTCGCGGCAGCACGTGCGGCTGGCGGGGGAGTGCCTGGGGGCATCGGAGCGCACGGTGTGGAGGTGGCTGGCCGAGGCGGCCCAGAGCCCGGCGGCGGCTGCGCACCCCGGAGCCCGCCACACCGGCCGGTTCGAGATCACCGCGGAGATCCGGGTGCTGCTGGCGTACTGGCACGGCAACGCCTCCGCAGTCCACCGCCAGCTCATGGAGCGCGCCGCGGCCGAGGCAGGGGGCGTGCGCGCGCAGACGTCCGGCGCTGCCGTGTCCGTCCCGCCGGACCTGGTGGCTGTTCCGGGCGGGGCAGCCCTGTCGCAGGTGCCGCTGCTGGATCCGGTCCCGTCCCTGTCGACGTTCCTGCGCGCGCTGCGCCGCGACCTGACGGCGGGGGAGCGCGCCGGTCTCGCCATCGGACCGGAGGCAGCCCGCGCCCATGACGTGTTCGGCAAGCGGCCGGCGGCATGGCGCAACCACGCCTGGGAGACCGACCACGTCCAGGCCCCGCTGCTGGTCGACGCCGACGGCGACCTGGTGCGCCCATGGATCACCTGGTTCATCGACACCGCCACCAAGGTCATCACCGGTACCGCTGTCACCCCGGGCCATCCCTCCCGCGCGTCGGTACTGGCCGCTTTGCGCGCCGCAGTGGTGCGGGACGATCCCTACGGCCCGGCCGGGGGAGTGCCGGAACTGGTGAGGATGGACCGGGGCAAGGACTTCCTGTCGGCCGCCGTCACCACCGCGCTCGGCGCGATGGGCGTGACGGTCAAGGACCTGCCCGCCTACAGCCCGCATCTGAAAGGAACGGTGGAAAGCCTCAACCGGGCTGCGGACCGGATGCTGTTCGCCGCCCTGCCCGGCTACACCGCCGGGCCCACCAGGCCCCGCTCGGAGCGGCGCGGACGTACCGCAGGGGCGGTGTCCGCCCTGTCGTTCCAGGACTTCACCGCGGAGGTCCTGGCGTGGACGAACTGGTGGAACACCGCGCACCGCCCGAAAGCCCTGTCGGGCCGTACGCCGCTGGAGGCGTGGCAGGCCGATCCGACCCCTGTCACCGACATCGCCGCCGCCGACCTGTGGGCCTTCACCCTCGAGGACGAGGGCCGGCCCCGGAAGCTGACCAGTCACGGCGTGAGCTGGCGCGGCCGCACCTACACCGCCGCGTGGATGACCGGCCAGGCCGGCCGCCAGGTCCGCGTGCGCTACATGCCGCACCACGACCACGAGATTGAGGTCTGCGATGCCCGTGGCCGCCACCTCGGCCCGGCGCACCTCGCGGACGCGGCCACCCCCGAGCAGCTGCAGGCGCTGCGCGAGGCACGCGCGGAGCGCGCCCGGCGCCTGCGCGCCGACGCGAAGGCCGCCGAACGCCTGCGCCGCCAGCGATTCGCCCCCACCACCCGTGCGGAGCCCGCCCAGCGGCTGGGAGCCGTCACGGCCGCCCAGGCCGAGCGTGAACTCGCCGCCTCCGACTACACCGACGTCGCACGGCTGGCACTGCCCGACCTGATCCCGCCCGCCCCACCTCCGGCGCACTGGCGCACCCCGCCCGCCCTGGCGGCCGGCACAGCGCCGCCCCCGCCCGCCCCCGATCCAGCCGACCCGTCGGCGGACGTTGCGCCGGAGTCCGGCTCCCGACCCGCAGGAGACGCCTGATGACCGAGGACGCCTACCAGTACGTCGACCTGCCCGACGCGGCCGTCGTCACCACCCGGGCCCTGCTCACCGCGCGGGAGAACATCACCGACACCGTCGCCGCCCGCGCCATGATGTGCATCCACGGCGGCGCCGGCCACGGCAAGACGCTCGCGGTCAACACCTGCCTGCGTGAACTCGAACCGGGCGAGGACGTCCGACGGGTCACCTTCCGCGCCCGCCCCACCGCCCGGGCCGTGCGCTACGAGCTGTTCACCGCGCTCGGTCTGCCCGGTGAACCGCCGCGCCGCCTCACGGCCCACGTGCGTCTGGCGCTGTCCCGTACGGGCCGGCCACGGGTGGACCGGGAGGTGCTGCGGTGGGCGTTCGGCCGGCTGGGCGGCTCCGTCTGATGCCCGGCCGCGCGCGGCCCGTGGCTCATCGCCCGTGTGCGGGAGTACCGGTGGAATGCGAGGAGGCGGACTGCGGTGGGGCTGCTGGATCCGATCAACGCGCTCGGTGAGATCGCCGTGGACGTGCTGGCGTGCGGCCCGGCTGCCTCCCGGCGCTGCCCGCCCCGCAAGACGCTGCGCACGGCGGGCCGTTCGCCCTTCACCGTGGTCGTGGACCGTGCAGACGACGTGCGCTTCACCCGCACTGTGCTGGCCGCCCACCATCCGGCGGCGGGACGGGTCGTGGTCCATCCCACCGTCGGTGGGGGCGACCGGCTGCTGTGGCACGACGTCCTGCACGCGGTGGCCGACGGCCGGCCCCTGAGAGCCCCGTCCTGCGCAGCCCTCGGTACCGAACCCGCGCAGGAGCGGTCGGCGCGCACCGCCCTGAAGGCTGCGGCCGTGCACCGGATGACCGTCCTGCGCGCGCACCGTATCGGACTGGGCGTATGGGCGGATCTGATGGCCCTGCACCACGCCACCGGCACGGACGTGACCGTGGTGCACCACGCCGAACTCCCCGTGGACCTGGCGCATCTGCTGCGCCACTGCGACCACCGCATCCTCACCGCCTACGCCGCCGTGCGGGCGCTGCACCCGCCTGCGGGGACATCGGGGGAGTCCTGGGCGGACCAACGGCACCAGTGACCGGCAGCTCCGGGGCGCTGACCTGTGCCGGGCCGCGGCAGAGTCGTTGGGGGCGCCGGTCCAGGGACGAACAGGAGCGTGCGGTCCACGCAGCCCTGCATGACGTGGCTGGTTGCCAGTTGACGGTCCTGCGCGCCCACCGGATAAGGCTTGGCCTGTGGGCAGACCTGATTCACCTGCACCGCACCACCCACGCGGAACTGGTCCTCGTGCACCATGCCGAACTCCCGGACGACCTCGCGCATCTGCTGCGGCACTGCGACCACCGCGTCATCGCGACCCTCGCCGGCATGGAGAGGCTGCACCCGACCGGTGCCGCCTGCGCGCCACCCTGACCGTGCCCGTGGTGCTGCGGCACAGAGGTCACACCGGCCATGAACAATGAAACAACACTCCGTTGTTTGCTTGTCTGGTTGCGGTAGGGTGCGGGTATGGCACGCGACTCCCGTCAAGAAGCCCGTGAGCGTTTGTCCGCGCTGGCGGACGTTCCCACGGCCGACACTGCTGCGGCGCGCCGTCTGGAGCGCGACGCCTCGTTGCTGGGCCGGCTGCTGTCGGCAGCCGCCGGCGATCAGACCGGCGGCAGGCAGGCGCCGGATGTGCTTGCGGACGATGTGGGCGCAGCACTCGGCTTGTTCGAGGACATGCGGGAGCAGCTCGACCGGCTGGAGACCCAGGTCGTCATCGAGGCCCGGCGGCGCGGCATGGACTGGCGGCAGATTGCTCAACACCAGGGCCTGAACTCCTCCCAGGCCGCCTCGCAGCGCTATCAGCGCGTGATGACACGGCTCGAAGAGATCCGTCAGGGCGTCAGGTGAAGGAGGGCAGATGACGGACCAACCCGATGAGCTGTTCGCGGCCGTCGACTCGCTGCTCGCCGCCGTCGACGGCGGAACCGTGCTGCCCGCCCCGGCCGAGCGGGAACGGCTGCGGGAAGCGGCCGGCCTGACCCAGGTCGCCATCGCCCAGGCGCTCGGAGTGCGCGTACCGAGTATTACCGCGTGGGAGGCAGGCCGGGCGGAGCCGAAGGGGGAGCGCCTGGAGGCCTACCGCAGACTGCTCGAGGGCCTTGCCCACCGCTACCCCGCGCCGGTCACGTCCTCCGGCAACGAGCAAGGCCCTGTGCCCGAAACGTCCTCCGCACTGCAGGCTCTGGCCCCGGGGCCAGAGCCTGAGCCGTACGTGCCCGCAGCGGCCGCCAGCCCGGCAGCCGGGCCGGAGCAGACGTCCGCCCTCGCCCAGGCGCCGTCCCGGCCGGGGGCGGGCAGCAGCTCCAGGACGTCGTCGTCGCGGCGCCCGGCAGCGAAGGGGGCGACGGCAAAGCCTGCCTCGGCGGCCGCCGTTGACCCGCGGTTCGAGCATGGTCCGCTCGCTGTCGTCGACGTCTGCGACGGGCAGGTGTCGGCGTACTGCGTCGGCGGCCTGATCCTGGATGTCCCCGCCAAGTCCATTGCCTCCCTGGTCGATTGGACCCTGTCCCAGGCGAGGCTCGGGCAGGCGAAGCTGTCCGGGCCGGGCAAGGACGCGGACCCGCTGATCGTGCTCACGGAGGCCGCGTGCGAGCGCTACGGCCTGCCGCTGCACCTCGGTGAGGAGGAGCGCCTGTCGGGACGGTTGCCGGAGGGCCACAAGGTCATCAAGCAGCTGGCGCGGGCGGAGTGGCAGCTGACGAAGCGCGGCTTCGGGCCGTGGGCCCGTATCTACCGCCCGGCCCGTGGATCCGAGCGGCTGTGTGTGCAGCTGTGCATCCCGTCCTGGGGCGCGCTCGACACCCGGCACTGGGGCGAGGCGGGGCAGCTTCCGCCGGCGGAACTCGCCCGGCTCCTGGGCACGTATGCGTCCCGGGTGATGACGCCGCGCGGCTCCACGGCCGTGACCGGCCTGGAGCTGATGACCGCGCTGCACCCGCCGACCCGGGCCAGCGAGCCGGACGAGTACGGCGTGAGGCACAGCGAGCACAACCCCGGCTCTCTCGGGAAGGACCCGGTGGACTGCGCGCCGTGCGAGGCTCCCGACGGGCACCCGCTGCTCAAGGACCTGCCGCGCTTCCACCCGCGGGGCCCGGCCGAGGTGTTGATGGAGGAGGCGTACGACTGGGCGCGGCCGCTCACCGACGCGGAGTGCCTCAAGCGCAACCTGGTGGGCATCGATGTGAACATGGCGTTCGCCGCGGGCGCGAACGGCACGATCGTGGGCCTGGGCGCGCCGACGAAGGTCAAGAACCCGGTCTTCGACCCGAAGTTGCCCGGCTCGTGGCTGGTCGACCTCAGCCACGTCGACCTGTCCCGCGTGCTGGTCGGCAAGGAGTGGCAGCAGCTCGAAGACGACCTGCTGCCCAGTCCGTTCACGCCGAAGGGCGAGAGACCGACGGGGCCGGCCTGGTACGCGACACCGACCGTGGCGTACGCGGTGGAGCTCGGCTACACCGTCGCCCCGACCGAGGCATACGTGCGGTACGCGAACGGGCGTTACCTGGACGGCTGGTACAACCGGCTGCGCGACGCCTACGTGGCGACGATGGCTGACCTGGGCGTCACCGGCGACCTTGGTCCGGCCGATTTCCTGGCGGCGATGGACGGCTACCGGCAGCGCGATGAGCAGCTGGCGATCGTGGTGTCCGCGGTGAAGGCCACCGTGAAGGGCGGCATCGGCAAGCTGCGCGAGCGTCCCCGTGGCGAGGGCTGGAAGCCGGGCCAGCCGTGGCGGGCCCTGTCCCGGCCGACGTGGCGCCCGGACATCCGCGCCGCCGTCATCTCCAAAACCCGGATCAACATGCACCGAAAGCTGCTCAAGCACGCGCTGGCGACGGGCCAGTATCCGGTCGCGATCCTCTCCGACTGCGCTGTGTACGCGGCTGATGGACCGTCCCCGCTGGACTTCCTGCCCTACCGGGACGGCAAGCCGCTGCCGGGTGGGTGGAGGTTGGGTGTCAGCCCGGGGATGGTCAAGCACGAGGGCACCCAGAGCGTGCTGTGGGGCGAGGGCGTACGCGAGCAGTTCGACGCTCCGGAGCTCAACCTCGCCCGGTACATCAAGGACGGGCAGGTCACCACCAAGGACAACGGGGAGTAGACCGCGATGACCATGTTCGGGGACGGCCTCGACAAGGCAGTGCAGAAGGCGTTCACCCGCGCCATCCCGAAGTCGGCCGGCGGGCAGATGCGGTACCTGGTCAAGCAGCTCAAGGGCACCAAGGCCGTCGCCCAGATGCTGCGTATCTCCCAGCGCACCGTCGAGCGGTACGTCAAGGACCAGATCAAAAAGCCCCGCAAGGACCTCGCCGCCCGGCTGGAGGCCGAGGTCAAGAAGCGGTGGCAGCCGCAGATCCGCGCCCAGGCCAAGAAGAAGGCGGCCACCACCGGCGGCATCGTCATCGACACCCAGGCACGGCTCGGCTACACCGCCCCGATCGGCAGCACCGACCAGGACCGGCTCCGCCACCTCACCGTGGCCCTGCCGCCGCAATACGCCGCCCGTCTCTTCGACGCCCAGGAGCAGGGCGCCACCGACCAGCAGCTCCAGGAAATCGCCGCCGAAGCGCTCAAAGAGGTGTACTTCCAGGACGGTGGCCGCCGTGCCGGCAGTCTGGAAGAGGTCCGCTTCACCGACATCGAACACCTCGACTTCGAGCTGTAGGCCCCGAACAGCGAGCCCCGTCGACCACATTGATGTGACTGAGTGTTTGAGTTGGCGGCTTGAGGCGTGCCCGGGGACGTCGGCTTCGAGAGCGGTCCTGGTGTCGGAAAGCGGGCAGGGCTAGCTTCCTGGGTATGACTGACCAGTTCGACGCCCAGCTCGACAAGGCCCTCGACAATGTGCGCGACATGCTGCCGGAGAGTGCCCTGCTCCGCCTGGAGGCAAAGCTCCGCCAGATCCACGCCGAACGGCCCGACTTGGAGGGGCGGGAGGTTGTGAACATGGCCTTCGACGTCCTCGAGGGGGAGAAGATCGACGCCCGCCTTGCCATGGAGGAGGCACGTGCGCGGGTCGATGAGGCGGCTTCCGCCGAAGCTCGCCTCGCGTCCATGCAAAGGATCGCAGAACGCTCGGCCGAGCTGGACGCTGTCGAAGCCCGGTACCCCGGGAGGGCCACCATCGCTGAGGCGCTCGCCGACGCCGGGATCTCGTGGGCCTACCTCGGTCTGAGCGAAGAGGACGGCGTCCTCGCCGAGGAGATCCGCCGAGGGTTTGGGAAGTAGGAACGCTGCTTGACAACGGTGTGACTGCGCTTCGGCTCGCCAGGTGTCCCGACGCTCGGGCGCTCAGTCCGCCGACTCGCACGCTCATCCGCCATCTGAAGCGCTCAGTCACAATTGACGCGCCGCCGGACCGTGTAGTGGGGCTACGGCCCGCCCGACTCGGGCTCCGACCCTGCGTCGGCGGTGCGATTCAGGCCGGGCAGAGGGGCGCCTGTGGGCTGCGTGCGCGAGCGCCAGCGCTGCAGGAACTGCTGGGCTTCCCTTCCGCGTCGCACGAGTGCGACGCGGAAGGGATGGCGTAGTTCGAGGAGCCGGACGCGGTCGTGGTCGGGTGCGATGCCGTACGGCAGGACACTGTCGAGGTCGATCGTGGAGCCGACGATGAGTACTGAGTTGATGCGGGCATGCTCCCGGTAGTCCGCCAATTGCGGTTGCTTCCACTCATTGCAGCCGACCGGCGGAGAGGCTGGCGAGCCCACGTCGCTGACCCCGACCACCCAGTGCAGATAGCCGCCCGGGTTACCGAAGTAGTGCTGCTCTGCGTAACTGAACCGTCGTGCCCCGACTGCTGGCCAGGGCCCGAAGTCCTCGGGTGCGGTAGCGGGCAGATCGGCGAGCCGGGACCTGCCGAGCGTGATCCGGTACGGCCCGACCGTGACCCGTGGCCGGAACAGCCGGCTGCGGGTGGTCAGGGAGTGCATCAGCACCTCGCCGTCCTCGTTGCACCAGGTCACCAAGTACCCCAGCATGCCCAACGGCCAGGCCCGCACCGTCAGCTCAACCTCGCGAAGGACTGCCTCGTCGCGCTCATCGGCGCCATACACTTTGACGCTTTGCTTGTGCTCC
Organism: Streptomyces sp. NPDC060064; assembly: GCF_042736455.1. Taxonomy (NCBI): domain Bacteria; kingdom Bacillati; phylum Actinomycetota; class Actinomycetes; order Kitasatosporales; family Streptomycetaceae; genus Streptomyces; species Streptomyces sp. NPDC060064. The sequence continues at coordinate 8,822 of NZ_JBHWWF010000040.1, read as the reverse complement.
CATGCGGGCTCGCCGAACAGCCCTTCGACGTAGTCGTGCCGTACGTAGGTTGCGAGTTTCCGGTACGCCTTGATCAGACGCCGACGCTTGCCCAGGCAGCAGCCACGGTCGCAGCGGACACCTCGAAATCGCCCGCCGCATCTCCGGCCAAGCCAACAACTCCGCGATGCTCCATACCCGAAGCCAAGTACATGAGCACAAGCGCAGATGTTCCGATCACTGCCGCTCACTCGAACGGATGAGAACCCTTCGCTGGAGCGGGACGCATGGTGTCTGCAGCGGGCCCGGCCGGGGCTGGCTGGGCAGCGGTCCGCAGTTCGATGTCCACGACAGTGGAGGCGATCTCGTCCTTGCGCCACTTGTCGGGGGGAGTTGTACCAGGCCGCCCGCGTAGGCCATGTGCAGCAGTTCTGCCTTGGTGTGCTTTCCGTGTCAGACGGCCGCCTACTCAAGTACGCCCACGAAACCGTCGCAGCTGTCGCCACCGCTCTGGACTGCGCCTACGACGGACACATCCCCTAGCGTCCCGCTATCGCGCTGCGCTTCGCCGCCTGACGTCTCGTCCGGGAGATGGAAAGTCCCGATCGACCGGCGCCTGACCGCCCTGCCCTCCATCCTGGACACATGACGTCCAGCGACCCCGCCCCGGCACACGCGCAGCCATCGATCACAACGGTGACGCGGCACGACATCTTCAACTACCTGCGCGGGATATCGAGCCCCTGGTGGGGGAAACTGGACGAGGTCACGTTCCTGGAGGACCTCTACGACTTGGACCGACCTACGTCCGAGAACAGCCGGCTCCCGACTGTCCGCGCTGACATCCAGCAGCACCGGATTAACAACTACGACCTGCCCGACGACTGGATCTTCGAGGACTCTCGGTTGGAGCTCTCCGACGGACCGGACGAGGTGCTGCTCGCCTTCCTGGCACGAACCGTCCATCCCGAGGTTGCGGCCGACGTCGATGAGGCGACGAAGCAGGTCGAGGAGCTGAACCGGCTGTTGGCACCGGACGGATGGGGCCTGCGTCCCTACGAGTTCCTCTCCGGCCGCCCTATCTACACGCCGGTCCGACTTCCGCCCACGGGCCCGTTGATCCCGCTGCCGCTGAACGACGACGACACGGGCAAGCTCGACCTGGTCCTGGGGCAGACCTACAGCCTCCTGGACTGCGCCGGCGAGGAGACCGCACGCGACCTGCTGCGCACAGCTGTCCTGACCCTGCGCCGCGACGGCGGCTTCTTCCACCCCATGCATGGTGACGGTTGGACGGCGGACACCTACGCGGCGGTCCTGACCGTGGAGCGCGAGCTCCAGCCCACCTGCGCCCCGGAGACGAAGGAGGTGATCTGGCGGACGCTGGAGACCCTGCTCAGCCAGCTCGGACGCACCGACGTCCAGGACCTCGTGGTTGAAGGCGATACCCGGCCGCTGCCCAACATCCCGCCGGACTGGCGGGCCCAAGCCACCGCACCCGCCACTCCCATCGTTCGAGGTTTGCGCCTCTCCTTCTCCACCACCGAGTTCGACGTCACCCGAGGGGACTTCGCCGACCTGGAGATCCGCGGCTCGCATGACAGCAGCGGGTTCCACTACCTCTACGACACCCGCGCACGCCGGATGATCACCGACTTCGTCCTCGACGACCGGCCCCAGGTGGCCACACTGTGCAGCGTCACCATCATCAAGAAGGGCAACACCTTCACGCCGAGGATCAAGCTGTGGAAGAAGGACAAGAAGAAGGCCGGGGAGGTCTCCGCCACGCAGACGGTGCCCGACACCGGGGCCACCCGGGCCGTCAAGGCGCTCGTCGACACCGGGGATGTCCACGAGAACTTCTGGAAGGTCATCAACTTCCTCCAGGGCTGCGCCGGGCTGAGCACGCCAGGCGACTCCCTCCAGCTCGTGGCCGGGGACCAGGCCCAGCTGACCCAGCTGCTGACCGGCCAGGACCGGACGATGGTTCTCGGTGCGGTCAGGACCGCGATCGGCGGTGGGCTCACCGAAGAGGACATCCGGTTGATCAGCAACCGCAGAGAGCAGCTCCATAGGTTCGAGCGGCTGCTGACCGATCCGGACTACTTCCAGCAGGAGGAGAGCCTGGCAACGTCGCGCGGGGCGGAGGCGGTCTGGCAGGCCTTTTTCGAGGCGAACCAGTGGATCTTCGGCTACGGGCTCAACCTCATCGCCTGCGAATCCATCGACGACGGCAAACTGGAACGCATCACCACCGGTGCCAACATCTTCGGCGGAGCCGGGAAACGCATCGACGCCATCATGCGTTCCAAGGGCCTGATCAGCAGCATGCTCTTCTGCGAAATCAAGACCCACGACACGGAGCTGCTCGCCAAGACCCCATACCGCGCGGGCGTTTACCAGGCATCGAAAGAACTGGGCGGCGGAGTGGCGCAGGTGCAGAAGACGGTCAGCAAGGCCCAGCAGCTCATCTCCCGCGAGTTCCTCACCCGCATCTACGACGACGACGGCACCCCGACCGGCGTCGAACTGTCCACCACCCGGCCCCGGCAGGTGGTGGTGATCGGGAGCCTGCGCGAGTTCACCCATAACGGCGCCGTGAACCCGGAGAAGATCAACTCCTTCGAGCTGTACCGGACATCGATCCAGGACGTCGAGGTCATCACGTTCGACGAACTCTACCAGCGGGCGTGCTTCATCGTCGAAGATCGCTAAGACTCCCATCCACCGGTCTGGGTGGCCTATGGGCGTGTCCAGTAGACGGCTGCTGCTACCCGCGCATGCCGAGTGCGTCGAGTTCCGCGCGCCGCTCGGGCTGAGCTTGTCGGCGCGGCGCCAGCAATTGTCGACGAACAGCCCCAGTTCTACGGTGGTCTGCGACCCGTCCGGCTCGGTGAGCTGGACGACAGCCTTATAGGTGGCGCTGTGCCGTCACCGACCGGCGTGTGCTCCGCTGGTGGCCCCGGCCTCGGGACCGGGACCGGGACCACCAGGTCGGGGGAGAGGGGATCAGCGGGTGCGCCGGGTCAGCGCTGCTGGATCCACCAGATGATCCACCCGGTCCCGCTCGCGCCCACGGCGCCGGCGGAGCCGCGGACGATGCCGTGGCCCGCCGTACGGGCGAGGGCGCGCAGGCGACGGCGGAGGCCGCCGTTCAGCAGCTGCCGCAGCCGGGTCCGGATCGCGGACCAGATGTGGCGCAGCTTGCCGTTGCCCTGGTGATGCCGGGTCGACGCCGGCTGGACAGTGCCCTTAGGATCGTTGGACATGCTGATGGTGCCTCCCTGGCGAGTGACTGTCGGTTTCTTCACTGGGCGGCTCCCTGCTGGAACAGGGGGCCGTCGCCCGTTTGCGGGGCGGCGGCCTGTGCCGCGCCCGACCCGGGTGTGCCGGGCCGGGAGTCGTGGGGCCGGGGGCCGTAGCGCCCCGGCGGTGCTCATCGCGGAATCGCGGCCCCCGAGAGCGCGGGGATACGGGAGCCGATCCGCAGCGCGGTGCGGGTGACGCCCTCAGGAGTCCAGGCGGCCTCTGCCGCCTCGCGCTCCGTCTTGTTGACGTTCAGGTCGAATGGCGCGGCGAGAGCCCAGCGGACGTGCGTGCTCTGCCCGAGGACGGAGAAGCCGTCCAACTGCTGCTCGGAGAGGAACTCGTACAGCAGGCGCTTCTTCTTCAGCTCCTCGATGCCGCGCCCGACCGTTGACGGGGAGACCCCGTACCAGAGCGCGTACTCCCTGGCCTTGTGCAGGGCGAAGGACGGGCTGCGCTGGCTCATGAGGATGAGCAGCATCGTCTTCGCCGGCATCGAGAGCGACCGGTAGTAGTGCTGCTCCCAGTACGCGAACGGCACCTTGAAGTAGGTGCTCTTGCGGGAGCCCTCCTTGTCGCCCGACGGCAGCGTGTACGGATCGCCGGAGCCGTCCTCGAGCAACTTGGTGATTTTCGTCATCCGGCCGTACGGCTCGGTGCTGATCAGCTTCAGTTCCTTGAGCTTGTGCAGGTGCCGGGAGACCGCAGCGCTCGCCGTGCCGTTGGTGGCGAAGGAGATCCCCGCAGCGCGGCCCCAGGTCTCGGACCGGTGAGCGACGCCCCAGTCGGCGCGCGCGGTGACGCAGTGGATCAGGAGGAAAAGATCCAGCCGCTCGTTACTGCGCAGCATCTTGGAGAACGGGCCGGGCCGCGTGACCAGGCGGAGGCCGGGATCGGCATCCTGGACGAAGGCACGCCGGATGAGGACGGCACGGCCGGTGCGCTTGGACTGCTCCAGCAGCATCCGTATCGTGTCGTCCTGGCTCACGGCCATGTCCCTCTTGAGCACGGTCAGTTCGGTGTTCACGGAGTCCATGTTCACCGATCGGTCGTACGAAGCGGGTGTCGAATTCCGGTGCGACCGCTTGGCCGCCTCCCGTTCAGACCGGGCTATCGGAAAACATGGGATAACAGATGACCCCAGTAGGAAACCATTGGTGCCCGAAGCTGCAGGCAGGTGCTTGCTTGGCACCTGGAACCTTTAACGCTTCAGAAGGTGATCTTTGATGTTCTGGAGCCCAACTCTTGGATAGTTCACGCCGTGACTCCGTACCTGGGAGAACACGGCGGCGAGTCCGGTTCGAGCCGGTCGCTGGTGACGTCTCCTCCCGCGGCTGCCAGCGGCCTACGCGGTCCGTACGACTGCGCCCGGCCCGAACCCGACAGCACGAGACCCCAGGCCTGAAGAAAGGGCCCGGGGTCCGGCGTGGTGGGGAGGGTGCAGTCAGGGAAGGCTCAGTAGTCGTCCCGTTCGGAGGGCGGCCCGTACTGCTCGATGAGGTCGCAGGTGCAGGTGCCGCCCTCGTACAACTCCTTCTCGCACTCGTCATGGTGGTCCCGCTCCAGCAGCGGCTTCGCCGGAACGGGCCGCGCGGTGACTGCGGCGGGCCGAGCCAGGGCTGGCCGGTCAGCCGCGCGGAACTCGATGTCCACGACGGCGGAGGCGATTTCGTCCTTGCGCCACTTCTCGGGGGAGTTGTGGTTCACCAGGCCGCCCGCGTAGGCCATGCGCAGCAGTTCGGCCTTGGTGTGCTTGCGCATCAGCTCGTTCATGCGCGACATCCGAGCCCTGCCCCGCGCCGCCTGAGCCTCGCCCTCCGTCACGGTGTCGGCCTGGTCGTCCTCCTCCTGCGCCTGCGCGTCCGACGGCGCGGGCTGCACGGAACCGTCGTCCACCGATGCCGGGCTGGACGGGGCCGGCACCGCTGCCTTCGCCCAGGGCACGCCCAAGGCGGCGAGGACGGCCTGCTGCTCGGAGGTGAGCTTGTCCCACCTCGCCCGGGTGTTCGAATTCCATACGCCCAGCTTCACGACCACCGGCTCCGCCTCGCCGTCGACCACGATCTGCTCGCTGTGCCCGCGCGGCGTGGGCCGGTCCGCGCCTTCCCGTTCGACCCACTGCGCGAGGGCCGCCAGGCCCCGCTGGAACGACTGTTCTGCCTTGCTCGGGCCCTTCGCCGTACGCGTGGCCGCCGGGGCGGGAGACGGCGCCTGGACGGGCTTCACGCCCAGCTGGGACAGCCGCTCCTGCTGCTCGGTGGACAGCTGCGCCCAGGTGCTGGCTTCTCTCATCCGGGCGAGCCATTTGCCGAGGTCGTCGCCTTCGAAGGTCACGCCGGGCTGGATGTCGGGGAGGATGCCGCCGGCCTCGGTGTCGGCGAGGTCGGCGAGGGTGCGGTAGTGGCGTTGCCAGTCGAGGGGCCAGGGGCAGTTCCAGTCGGGGTCGATGGCGGCGAGCTGCGCGGCGCGCTTCTCGGCCCGCTCCGCGTTCTTGCCCAGGCCGCCGTTCCTTCGCAAATTGGCGGTCAGTTGCCCAAGGGGGATCAGGTCGGCGTCGTTGTCACCCCAAATGGTGTCCTGCCGGGGTGCGAGGTGGTGGTGGGCGCGGTGGTAGCTGCGCAGGGCGGCGAGTTTATTCTCCCAGGCTTCGTCGCCTGGTTCCCAGACCATTCCGGCTTCCGGTGCGTCGAGGAGTTCTTTGCGGTGGTCGTCGAGTTCGCCGGCCCGCAGGGCCTTTCTCTGTTGGTGTGTCCACCTGCCCAGGGGGAACGTCTCGGTGACGCCCACCCGGGTCTCCACGTTGTAGGGCACGGCGTAGAGACCGGTGATCCCGTTGTCGGTCCGCCAGCGGATGAGTGCTTGGTAGCCCTCGAGCCAGACGAGGCTCTCGGGCCGGTAGACACGGGTGCGCAGGAAGGCGGCGACGGTCGCTGGGTCGCGGGGGCTGGAGAAGTGCAACAGCTCCGATTCGACCGCGCCCTGCGCGCCGTCCTGTTCCTGGTCTTTGCCGTCGCCTTCGCCGTCGGCGCTGATGATCTGCCCGTCTTCGTCGCGGATGAGGTGGTGCCGTTTGGTCTGTGGCTGCCTGGTCAGGGCCCGTGAGGCGAGCTGCTCGACGAGGCGTTCCGAGTGTGAGCGCAGGCCTTGGAGGACGGCTACGAGCGGTTTGAACGAGGCGGAGGCGACCATGTCGTCGGGGTCTTCGCCGGGTTGCAGGAAGACGGGCACGATGATCCTGGCCACCTTCGTCGTGCCGTCCGGGTTGGGCCGCAGGGCGCGGCCGATGTTCTGGACGATCTCGACCTGGGAGCCGCGGGTGTCGGCGAAGCACACGGCCTCGACTCCCCGTTCGCCGACGATGTCGACGCCTTCCCCGAGGACGCGCACGCTCGCGAGGAAGGCGCGGTGCACCCGGCGGGCCGCCGCGTCGATGCCGTTGGCGAACTGCCGCAGTACCTCGCGGCGTTCGGCGACGAGATGGTCGCCGCACAGCCACGCCGACCACACCCGGTCCGGGGGTACGTGGCGGCCGGCCTCCAGCTCGTAGAACTCCGCGTCGATCGGCGACTTCGGCAATGCGTCCGCGCCGGCCAGAGCCTGGTCGGACGCCTCGGTGACGTACAGCTGAGCGGCCGTCTGCGGCATCTTCTCCGCGAACGCCATGGCTTCCTCTACCCGCTGGTGGAACGTCATGACGGTACGCAGGTTGTGGCGCGCGGCGTGTTCCAGGAGCGCGGTCTGCAGCAGTGCCAGGCGCCGGCCCCGCAGCGCCTCCTCCGACAGCCCGAGGACGGGGGAGGGGTCGCGGATCTCCAGGACGTCGATCTCGAAGCCCGCGAGGATGTTCCGCTCGATCGCCTCGGACAGCCCGAGCTCGTAGATCCACTCGCCGTACGTCCCGTCCGGGTCGCTGGCCATGGAGGCGATCTCCAGCTCCTGGCCGTCCGCGCCTTTCTGCGGGCGGGGTGAGGCGAGGATGCGCGGGGTGGCGGTGAGGTAGAGCCGGAAGTCTGCGGGGATGCGGGTGTTGTCGTGGATGGCTGCCCAGGGCCGGGCGGTGTCCCCGGCGAGTCCGTGGGCTTCGTCCAGGACGGCGAGGTCGAAGCCGTCCATCGACTGTCCGTACAACCGCTCCCCGCCCGCCAGAGCGGCCTCCAGCGGCCCGCGAACCTTCCGCTGGCCCATCGGTGCGTCGATGTCCTCACGGTCCACGAGGGAGGCGTACGTGGCGAACACGACCACGGGCCCGTTCCCCGCCCACAGGGCGAGCTGGATCGCGTTCGTGGTCGTACGGACCCCGAGCTGCTCCAGGACTTCGTCCTTCTCCAGCGAGCACACGGCGACCATGGGCGCGTTGTGACCGACCCGGCGCCACGCCTGTGCGGTCTGCACCAGAAGATCAAGGGTGGGGACCATGACGAGGACCCGCCCGCCCCGGAAGCATTCCAGCGCGGCCGTAGCGGCAGTGATCGTCTTCCCGGAGCCGGTGGCGGACACGACCGTGGCGCGCGCTCCCACCGAGGACACAGATGATCTTGCAGGGAATCCCACCCACTTGCGGATACGCGTATTCGCGTCCACCTGGTGTTCTGAAGCTGAATCACAGCAATTCTCCGGGTTCGGGAAGGACCTGCTCGACCGAGGTAATCCGGTATGCGCCCTCCTGGTAGAGACCGCCTGGCCGCCCGTAGACGGTCCAGGCCCGATGGGCGGCTTCACCGAGAGAGGAGGCCATCATGTGGACGGTGAGCCGTGGTTCGCCCGGAGAGCCGGCCCGCTGGGCGACGATCCGGTAGACCCGATGACGCAGCATCTCGGCCGGCGCCCCGCCGTGTTGCTCTGCAGCGGCCACGTCAAGAGCCACACGCTGCATCCGCTGCTCCTCACGACGGCCTACACGCGGATCCCGCCCCGGTACGTAGACAGGCATCTGCTGCTCCGTCATCACATGGGCGATCCGCTCCCATTCAACGCACTCCCACATGGCGATCAGCAGCTCACTCAAGTTGAGGATCTCTGCCGGTCCTTCGCGTGCACGTTCCTCGCGCTCCCGGGAGAGCCGCGCATGCGTCTGCACCTGGCCTAAGACGAGCCCGGCGGCCTTTCTCGTCACACCAAGCCGGGCTACTTCAGCCGGAAGATATTCGTAGACCGACATGAGCCCAGCTCCCTCGCTGCCAGAGTGTGTCTCCTGTTTCCACCAACTCTACATGCTGCATCAAATCGACGATGCGTTACACGGAAACCAGAACACGGACGAGCGACCCCCCACCCCGATAGCCAGCCCAGCCCGCGGCAGCGGGCTAACGCACCGCAAGGCGCAGCCTGAAGGACTGTCAGGGCGGGGGAGCGCAGCGGATCCGCCCTCAGGAGTGCGAAGCACTCCCCAACTCCCGTAATAAAAACGCAAATAGCCGCACCTGGCACACCGTCAACCCCGGGCCGCGCCGGCCGCGACGCGGCCGGCCTCCCTCAACTCCCGAAGCGAAGCGCAGGGAGTTGCCCGGCGAAGCCGGGCGCGGTGAGCGAAGCGAACC
>NZ_JBHWWF010000039.1:0-74541 GCF_042736455.1 Streptomyces sp. NPDC060064 | reverse complement strand
ACTCTCGTGAAGAGAGTGGAACCACCGGGCCTGAAAAGGGGCATCACCCCGTCGATCCCCCGCCTCGGTCACCGGCTATGAGCAGCTCGTCAGCCGCGGCGGACCACGGTGAGGCGTTCCTCCGCGCCTTCGGGCAGTATGAGGCGCGGTACCGGTCCGGGTGCGGCGAGCGAGGAGGCGAAGGCCGCGACCAATTCGTGCGGGGTGCTCGCGCTGAAGCTCGCGCACCACAGATACGGCGCCCCGAGTACGGGCTCCGCCCACGCCTGCCAGCCCAGCAGGTCGTCACGGGGGTCGGCGTCGTGGATGAGCGGCGGCAGCATCTCCAGCGAGACGTTCGTGGAGAAGCCGGGGTCGGTGGCGGTCGTGCGCGGACGGTCCATGTCGCGCAGCCAGCCCCGGGCGCTGAGCGCGGTGAGTACCGCCTCGGCGTTCTCGAGCCCAGCATCGGGGGTCTCGCTGGCGTCGAGCGCGAGCAGGAAATCGGTGAGGGCCTCGTGCGGTACGCCGGAGGTGAAGTACGCGTTCCACTCGGTCAGGGCCGAGGCGCAGTGCGGACGTGCCGACAGCTGCCAGGCGACCGGGAGGCCGCCCAGCTCGAACGGGTAGGCGGCGAGGATCCACTCGGCGCCGCGCAGGCCGTCGGGGCTCGTATAGAGCAGAGTGTTGCGGGAGGTCGGCCACATGCGCCAGCCGAGGTCGGTCAAGGTGTCGCCGATCCGCTCGGCGAGGACGCCGTCGTCACCGGCCAGGTGGCGCGGGGTGACCCAGTACATCGGGTCCGGCGAGGTGGGGTGGGAGGGATCGATGGGGTGGTGCGGGTGCAGGGGCGCCTCCGTCAGTTCGGGGGTGAATCACTGGCCGTTGTTCGGCCTGGTCGCGCCGCGTCGGCGGCGCGGGGGTGCCTCGACCGGCTCCTGCCAGGTCAGAGCGACGGCCACGGCGGGCGGCAGGGGGCCGAACTGCTCGGCCTCCGGGGATTCGGCGATGTAGACCATCGGCCGGCCGTGCTCGTCCACCGTCTTCTCCACGCCGCCCAGGCGGTGGGCCATGGGGAAGAAGGGGTTGATGGCGAGACGGACGGGTGTGTCGCGATCGCAGGTGGACAGCAGGTCGAGGATGTCGCCGACGGTCATCTCGGGCGAGTGCGGGTCCAAGGCGTTCTCCTAGCGGTAGCGGACGAGGCCGCGAGAGCAGGGGCAGGGTACGCGGCACGTATATAGGGAGGAGGACGTGCCCGTCACAGGGGCCGGGAGGTGGACAGGATCCGGGCTACGACATCGGCGACGATCTCCGCCGGCGTGTCCGTGCCGAAGGCCATTCGGTAGCCGGGGACGTTCGCGGTGCCGGTGACCGCGATCACCCAGCCCTCGCCCGTCACCCAGTCCTCGTCGTCGCCGCCGGGCCGGCCGTTCGGGAAGTAGCCGAGGTAGAACCGGCCGTCGCGCGAGCTGACGTGCACGTCGGCACGGTCATCGACGATGTGGGTGAAATCGGCCTCCGAGAACTGGTCGATCACCTCCATCGCCTGGCCGGCACCGAGCTTCCAGGAGCGGAGTCGCAGGGCCGCGACCGTGGTGGCGAATCCGGGTTGCGCCGCATCCAATGCCACAGCATCACCTCTCTGACCTGGTGTTTTCCGGAAGGTCGTTCAGGTTGACATGCTGTTGCAGCGTCCAACAGTCCTTTGGGCGATCTTCCTTGTCTGCCACCGGCGAACTGCTGTCCTCTGTCATCCAATCGAGTCGTTTGCCAGCGAACCCAGTCGTTTGGGCTGCCTTGCCATCGAACCTAGTCGTGTGAGGTAGACGCGCTGGGGGTGCTGGGTGGCTGTCCCTGCTGGGTGGAGTCCGCAGGGCCGTACGTCGAGCTGACGAACATGAGCCCCGTACGCGAGCGGGTTCGACGTCCGATACAGGATTGCGTGACGGCCCGTTCGAGGATGTCGCTTCGGTCCGGCCGTTTCGCTGGTCGCGGGGCGAACGTCACTTTCCGAACTGGTTCTGGGCTGCCACCACCGGTCAGCATGTCGGTTTCAAGTTGTGGCTGGAGCGGGACCGATTGGTGCTGTTGGACATTGACCGGAACCGGATTCTCGCTCCTGACCATGAATCACCCTCCGTCTTCGTACAGTTGACTTACCGTCACTGGCAAAGGGGGATTCGTGAGTTCAGCTGCCGATGCATCCGAAGTAACAGCCTTGTCCTTCTGGGTTTCGTACGACGATCAAGATGGTCGACTCGACGACGACGGCGACTCCATGGGCCTGTTCGGCGGTGGGGACGGTGAGGTGCGGCTGAGGAGCGTACCTCTGGGGGCCTGGCGCAAAAACCTCGCCGAGGCCGTTGACGCGTTGCAGCAGGTGTTCACCGAGGCCGCCGCCCGAGGCGGACCGCTGCCGTTGCGGGAGGCACACCTGTCCTTCCAGGTGACGGCGAGCGGGGGTGTGCAGTTCGTCGGCTCTGCGCAGATGCAGCGCAGCCACGGCATCACACTGGTCTTCAAGCAGTGACCGGCGTGTGATGGTACGTCACAGAGCCCTCCTCATCGGGGCCAGCGCCTACGAGATGCGCGGTGTCCCGCCCCTCCCCTTCATTCCGGCCGACCTCGCCCGGCTCGGATCGGCGCTCGAGGACCGTGGTTTCGACGACGTGCAGGTCCTGGCCGGGCGCGAAGGCGGCAAGCAGGTTTCGGCGAACTACGTGAACGCCCGGGTGGTCGGCTTCCTCAGGCGCGCCCGCCCGGGCGACACCTTGCTCATCCTGCTGAGCGGGCACGGCGTGCATGCCAAGGGTCGCGACTACCTCGTACCCGAGGACATCGACGAGGACACTCATCCCTTCGAGTCGGGGTGCGTGGCGATCGACTGGCGTGAGCACCTCGACGAGACGCCTGCCGAGCACGTCGTCTTCCTGATCGACGCCTGCCGGGAGGGCATCGAGCAGGACTCGATGGGCGTCGCGAGTGTCAAGCAGTGGAGCCGGCAGAAGATCAGCGCCGCGCTGCGCCGCAAGGTGGCGTACGTGTACGCCTGCTCGCCGGGACAGTACGCGCTGTTCGTGCGCCCGCACGACTCCCCCATCAACCCTGTCACCGGGGTCCGGCTCGGCGACTCGTTCAGCATCTCCTCCCGGTCGGTGTCCGACGTCATCGCCGCGCATCCCGGTGCCGCCACACTCCCCCTCGGTCGGTTCCAGGACGCCGTCCAGGACCGGATGACCGAGTTGCACCGCGAGTACCGCAAGAGCGGGCAGCCACAGTCCCTGCGGGTCATAACCGACATCCCATCCGACGGTTTTCTCTTCCTGCCGTCGCCGAGCGGGCGGTCGGGGCGTGTCCGTGAGCCCTCCGCCGTGATCCGTGAGCCCTCCACAGCGGGAAGGCACGCCGATACGACGGCGTATGAGAGCGCCGGGATGGGAGTCGAGGCCGGCACTCCCCGACCGGCGTATCCGCAGCACGGCGTTCGGCTGGGCCGACGGGTGTTCTCCGCGCTGACCCTGCTCGGTCTGCTCGGCGTCGCGGCCTGGGCCGCGGCCACCTACAACGGCGATGGCAAGGGAGGCGACGCGAAGTCGAACAAGCCCGGATCGGAGACCTCGCTCACGCCCAGCTCCTCCGGGGCGCGGCCTTCCAGCACGAACAGCAAGAACGACAAGGACAGTTCAGAATCAGGGGAGACCAGCGCGTCCAGCATGTCCGCACTGCCCGACTGCACTCCGAGCGCTGCGGAGTTGACCGTGCGCAGCCTTCACAACGCATACGGATCCGATGACATCCCCACCCTGCTGCTGACCGCGAAGAACATCACCGGCAGCGACTGCAAGGTCGATCTCGGGCCTAAGAAGACGGTACTGACCCTCACGCCGGTCAACAGCTCCGACGCCTATTGGTCCTCTGCCGACTGCCCCATAGGCTCTGGCAGTCGGCTCTTCCTAGCGCCCGCCCACGGCGACACCACGTACACCGTGAAGTGGGACCGCAAGCCAAGTGCTCCGCAGTGTGGAACGTCTCCGGAAGGGTACGCAGGCTTCGGCACCTTTCTAGCGGAGGCGACAGCACCGGGCTTTGGCAAGGCGCAGACATCATTCGTGCTGTCCAAGTACTGAACACGCCCCCCGTGGAGAGGCTTTGGAGATGGGTGCGTCTCTTCTGTAGGGAGCTTTGACGTGCGCGGTTGCTCACCGAAGGCCGGGTGCTCGATCGTCGTGTTGTCGGCGGCCTGGTTTCGGGGGTGATGGCGATGGTGTCGTGGCTTGAGGAGATCGACAGCGGGAGGCTGGCGCGCGGGAGGAGATCCGTGAACTGCGCTCTCGGATAGAGGAGTTGACCGGACTCCTTGCCGAGCAGGAGTCGGTGCTGTTCCGGTTGGAGATCACCCGGGAGACGATGACGGAGATCCTGTCCGGTGACGTGGCGGTCGCGGAACCCGCAGCCGTGGCGGCTTCGGTGGCCGGTAACCCAGATCACCGGCAGCCGATGGACCGTGTCCGGCGCCGAAGCCGTCCTCACCCTCGGCGCCGTCATCAGCAACGGCGACTTCCCGCAGTACTGGTCTTTCACACCCACAAAGAACGCGAACGCCTCTACCCCCAGCCTGACCAGCACAACCACGAACTCCACGCCTGATCAGCGATCTCACTCCAGAAGAGCCGCACCCATTCTTCAGTGGCATCCGCTGAAGGCTCGATGGCACAGGGCAGACGGAGCTGATCGTTTGACATCCAACCTAGTCGCCCCAGGCCAGGGCACCGCAACGGACTAACTTCGTTGTCAAAGGACAACTGCCGACCGTCGCACCCGCTGGCCGCCGCTTGGGCCGCTGCGGTCAGCCGAGCCCGCCCCGTCTCTCGCAGCGGCGACGCCCATCATGGTGTCCCGGTCCGCCAGGCCGCACCGAGTTCCGCGAGCCGCCCTCGAAAGTGCGCTGCTCCCAGGAGAGATCGTTACCCTTCCACAGTAGGGCGAGGAGCACGGAAGGCCTCTCTCAGACGACCTTTCCGCCAGCGGCTGACGCCATAGCCACGCTCCGGGCGAACGGCCCCGCGTGACCATCGATCGCGTAGAGAACGAGTGGGCGACCTGGCAGCCCACCGACCCGAACTCGCCCGGCGTACGGCAGGAGGATCGGGAAGTGATCACCCGCCGGGCGGAGCTTCGTAGTCGAGCTTCAGCGAGACGTCGGGCCGCATTCCAGTCCGCAGCACAGCCCCCTCGTACGCGCGCGGCAGACGCGACCACTGCGATCTCGGGGTGTAGAGCCGGGCCCCGATGTTCTCGCGGATGGTCTGCATCATGGCCTCTTCCTTCGCAGTCATCGGCTTTGGCGGCAGAGGCAGCGACCGGTATACGTCAGCGCTGACTGGCCGAGGCCGCTCGGTCCGCAGAAGCGTCAACTGCGGTTCGTCCTCGCCGAGCGACAGCAGCACGGACGCCGTGAACTGGCAGCTCGCCCACGCTGTTGCGCCTTCCCAGACGATCAGGCCGATCAGCCGGCACTGCACGACTGCCAAGCACCACTCCTGCTCGCCGATGCTGTACGACTGCATGGCCTCGATGTCGGCGACGATGGTCTGCCCGGCCGTAACCCATCCGTCGGCTGGCACAACCACCGGGTCCCGTCTGGGGCCGATCGCGGCCGTGCAGTCGAACGAGCCGTCCATCGGCAGCCAGCCGCCGTCCGTGGCAGCGTTTAGCAGTTGACTCAGGATCCGCTTCTCCGCCAGGAGGGCACGCACAGCAGCTTCGTCGGTCGTCCTCTCGGTGGCGAACTGGGCCACGACGTCCGCCATGGTGGGCAGGAGACGGAACCGATCTTCCATGCCGGCGACGTCCTTGCCCATCGGCGAGGGGAACGTTGCACCGTCCCCGAAGTCCTTGGTGTTTGCGCTGACGAAGTACACGGTTTCAGAAGGGTTTTTCCTCGCGTACTCCACGGCGGACAACCAGATCGCAGCGTCCCGACTGCCGGTCTTGGCCCCTTTGACGAGCCGACAAGGACGCAGCAGGTTCGCCTCCCGGAACAGCGCTTCCCTCGTAGCCTCCGCGCTGGTCGGGATTTGCTCCACAACGGTGCGCCAGCGCTGCCGCCAGTACCTGCGCACCTCCTCCGGTTGGCTAGGACCGAGCGGCACGTCCAGACCCCACGGCGAGTTCTCGCGCAGCGCCTTGACAGCCTCTATCGCCTTCTCGTGACTCTGCTCGTGCTTGATGGCCTGCTGAGCCACCAGCTCCTCCAAGACCATCCACGGCACCGCGACACGCTCCCCGCCCACGGCCTTGATGGCGCGGAGAAAGTCCGCGCCGCTGTCCTCCGGAGTGAGACCCCAGAAGATGTTCGTATCCAGGATGATCAAAGCCAGCTCCTCCCGCCCTGCATGAGATGTTCCAGGCTTTCAGCCGGTGTGCACGCGTGCACCCGGTTTTGGTCGGCGCGCTGCTCTCATGACGGCCTGCCCTTTCGGTCACGCTGGTTTGCGTGAAGATGCCCCGAGTTGAATGCCCCTGCTGCTCCCGGCGCATCGCTGCCGGGATAGTGGCCGGTACACCCACCAAGGGCAGATTGTGGCGGCGCGACCCGACCGAGCAACCCGGCGGCGGCGTCCTGGTGTCCTGCGTCGGCTCGCTGGAGGTCTCAACCTCGGCCTGGACGACGCACAGGACGAACAGGCCGAGCGCGGCATCGACACGATCGCCCTTTTCTGACGGCCTGACGCTGCACTACCCGACAGACGTGTCCCGCCAGGTCGCCAGCTCGGTAAGCCTGCGACCCAGCTCGCCCGCGAGCGCCCTGGACGGCATCTGCTCTCGCAGCGGTTCCACAACTGCCAACCAGCGCATCAGAGTCCTCTCGACGTCAGTAGACCAGATGGACGCGGTCGGCTTCAGTGTCTTGAACGTCTCCTTGCCGACAGGGGACGGCTCTCCTGGTGGCGCAGAACGGTAAGCCGCGGATCGTCCGCGTCCATGCGGAACAGCACCGTGCGGCAATGCACGGGAATTGCGGAGAGGCCGGGCCCCCTGTGAGCCCTTAAACTCACTCAATCATCAGGGAAGCAGAGGTGGGGATCGTCCGGGAGGCCGGATGCCTCGTACGCGTGGTCGCCACACTCGCAGCGCCCAGTCCACAGGTCGGGGACGACGATTCGCTCGGCCACAGGGAAGGCTCCTTGCGTGCGGGAAAGCTGATTCCGGCGGCAGTGCGCCGGACCCCCGCGACATCGCGCTGGTGTTCGGCACCAGCCGACCCCAACGGGACGGCGAGTCCACTCCTGAAGGCGAATATCCGTACGAGCCTTCACGGTTCGGCGTCGCGCTACGCAAGGGCCACGCGTGGCGCCCCGCCTCCGCTCGCATCGGACACGCGCCCATGACAAAGCCCCCGGAATCAAGAGCTTGCTTGATTCCGGGGGCTTTGCGGATTGCCGCGGGTGAGGTCAGCTCGCGCTGGAGCGGTCGTCGGTGGAGTCCGTACGCCGGCGGCGTGCCGCGAAGAGGGCGCCTCCGCCGGCAGCGATCAGAACTCCGGCACCGCCGACCAGCCACGGGGTGGCGTCGGCGCCGGTGTGCGCGAGCGAGCCCGCGGGAGCGGGCGCCGCGGTGCTCGACGCGGTCGCGTCGGCTGTCGGGGTACCCGAGGCGGACGGCGCCGAGGTGTCCTCATCCTTGCCGGGCTTGCCCGGGGTGGCCTTGTCGGTGGGCTTCTCCGTGGGCGGCGGGATGGTGGCGGTCTTGGCGTTGGTGACGGTCACGGTCACGGGGTCGCCCGGCTTGGCCTTGAACGCCTTCGAGGGCTTGTAGATGTCGTAGCCCTCGGGTGCCTTCACCTGCTTGACCCAGAAGTCGCTGCCCGTGCGGGAGTTGATGGGCAGCTTGCCGGTGGCCGTGCCGTCGGCGCCGGTGGTCAGCGTCAGGATGGTCTTGTCGCCGCTGCCGATGTTGACCGTGGATCCGGCCAGCAGCTTGCCTGTCTTGTCGTCCTTGGCCTTCAGCAGGACCGAGGCGGCCTTGAACGGGTCGACGATCGTCAGCGGGGTGTCGGTGCGGGGGGTGACGATCACGTCTTGGTCGTCGACCGTGTCGTGCAGTGTGCTGCCGCTGGAGACTTCCTTGAGGCGGTAGACCCCCGGAGCGAGGTCCGTGAAGGCGAGCTTCCCCTGGGCGTCGGTCTTGCCGTTGGCGGCCTCCTTGCCCGCGGAGTCGAAGAGGGTGAAGGACGCGCCTGCGAGCACGTCGCCGCCGGGGTCCTTCTTCAAGATGGCCACGCCGCCGGTCTCCGCCTCGGCCGCGTTCCGCGGAGTCGAGGACGTGGACGCGGACGGGGTGGGATCGGTGCTGTGGGCCGAGGCGGTCGGCGCCCAGGACAGGCTGCCAGTCACTGCGGCGGCGACGGCAACAGCGACCGGGAGGGTGCGAGCGGAACGGATACGCAAGAAGGAACTCTCCAAGGGATACGGGCGGGAACAATGTGGGCGAGCGGGTCGGTGGTTCAGCGAGAGCGGCCCGGCGCCGGGCGAGGCGGCCGGTGCGCTTGCCGAACGGGAGGGTGCGGTGATCGCGTAGCGGCGGGCGGCGGCGCGGACAAGCTGCTGTTGCTGCTCGACGGGCAGTTGCTCGATCCCGGCCAGGCCCTGGGCGATAGCAAGGCCGAAGGGGGATCCGGCGGCCTGGACGATCTGCGCGGCGGCCTCGGCTTCAACGAGGATGCCGTAGGTGCTGGGGACGCCGAGCATGTGCTCGGCGTGGTCGCGGGCGCCGTCGAGGATGTGGGTTAGCGGGATGTCGTCGTTCAGGCAGTCCTCGACGATGTCGAGCAGGGACAGCGTCGCGCTGGGCAGGCGGTCGCGGAAGTCCGGGTCGGCAATCCAGAAACCGTTCGGGCCCGACGGCGGGGGCGGTCCGGCGACCGCTGTGGTAGTTGGTGGCGGTGGTCGTCGATGGGACGGGAACCAGCGAGGCGTGGACATCCGGAACTCCGTGGCGAGGTGGGTGGTCAGCGGCTGCGGGGCGAAGCCCCGGTGGTGGGTGTGGGCTGGGCGACAGGTCGGGCTGCCGGTCGGGACATGGCCAGCGGGGGCGGGAACCAGAAGTGGGCGTACTGCTCGATCGCCGTGCGCAGGCCCGTGCCGTCCGCGCCGTGCCACGGCGGCTGGCTGCTGTGGGCGTGCCAGTCACGGATGACGGCGTAGCCGTCTTTGCCGGCCACGAGGTCGCGGGCAGTGTCGCGGCGGGCGAAGGTGCCGTGGTCGGCGAAGCGGAGGATCGCGGTGTCCAGGACGCCCTGCTCGGGGTGAAAGACGCGCAGGCGAAGTCCGTCGTACTCGCCGTGGCGGATGGTGGGGGCGAAGTCGATCCGCAGCCGCAGCGCCGAGTTCGGCTGCGGAGCTGCGTAACAGGTGTCGCCGACGATGGCGTACTGGTGGAGGTTCAGTTCGAGGACGTCGTCGAAGAACTGCTGTGCGTGCAGGGCCACGTGGCCTCTCTCGGGCAAAGGGGATCTGGTCGGTCAGCGGCGGGGGCCGGAGCGACGGGCAGGCAGGGTCGCCGACGGAGTTGTGGTGGTGCTCCAGCGCGGGACGCTGCGCGTGGTCAGCCCTGGCGCACGGCGGGGGGAGGTGCGCCGAACATCGAGGGGCGTGGGAACTGAGGGCGGCGGAGGCGTGACGGGCACGAGCTGGGAATGTTCACGCAGGCCGCGCATCATCTGATCTTTCCAGCGCGGCAGGGGCGCGGGGTCGGACACGCTCTCGGTGATGGCCTTCACCAGCGGGATCGGGGTGTTCGTGGAAGCGGTGGCGTGCCAGCGGGCATATCCGCTTTTCGGGCCGCCCCACATGTACCAGCGGGCCTGAAGCGTGGTGAGTTCCTTCCCCGGTTCGAGCCGGCCCTGGGTGTATTCGAGCCCGGCCATGCCGTCCGGGGTCTGCAGTTCCAGGACGCCCCAGCGAGGGTGCTGGATCTTCCAGCCGCGGTCGATGAGCGGGACGATGGCGTTGAAGGCGTCGAGTTCGGGGTCGGCGGGGTCGGGCTGGGCGAGGTAGTGCTCGGGGCCGTCCTGGTACGCCTGGGCCAGGGCTGTGGTGAACGCGGTGACGAACTCGGTGGGGCAGGTGTCGTTGAAGCTGACGCCCCAGGCGGGCGGGCCGAAGCGGTCCTCATAGGCATTGATCCGCCAGAGTCCGTCGTCATCTCCTTCGGGCAGGAAGCCGAGACGGACTTTGCGGCCGGGTGCGGTGAGGTAGGCGTTGGCGAGGTCGTCGTGGGTCAGCTCCCAGCCGAGCGCCATCAGGGGCTCAAGGGCCGGGTCGCCGGTGTAGGTGCTGCCGGCGAGATAGCGGGGGAAGACGTAGACGTCGCCGTCGATTTCGGCGTCAGGGCCGGTCAAGGGGGCATCCGGGAAGAGTCGGGGCGCGTGAGCGCGGCAGGCGGTCTAGGCGGGGGTGACCTGGATGGACAGGTGCCGGTATGCCTCGGTGGAGCGGGTCTGCGCGACCTCTGCGCTGGGTCCGGTGGTGATCAGGTAGCCGATGCGGGCGCTGAACATGTCGCCGGCTGGCGGCAGCACAAGGTGATCGCCAGCGGCGCGGTGGAAGGTGACGCGCTCGAGCCAGTCGGTGCTGGCGGTGAACTCGGCGTCGAGGCGCCGCTCGGTGAGGGTGCCGGAGTAAGCGGGGTAGATCAGCCGGATTGCTGCTGCCTGACTGCGCGTTGGGGTGAGGTCGGGCAGCACTCCGCAGGCGATGTCGGCGGCGGCGCGGGCCAGGTCGACGCCGGTGGCCAGGTGGACGAGGTGGCCGATCATGTCGCCGGCGATGCGCGCGTTGACCTCGATCAGGCGCGGGCGGTCGTCGACGATGCGGATCTCGACGTGGCTGACGCCGTCGGTGACGCCGACGGCGTCGAGGGCTGCGACGGCGACCGGAGCCACGGCGGCGAGCAGCGGGTCGTTCGCGTCGACTACGTGCGCCAGCTCCTCGAAGTACGGGGCCATCCCGACGGTCTTGCGGGTGATGGCGACCACGGTGGTCTGCCCCTGGTAGGTGACGCACTCGACGCTCACCTCCGGGCCGTCGAGGTACTCCTCGACCAGCACCTGGGTGCTTTCGACTCCGTGGCCGGCGGTCTGCGCGGCGAAGGCATACGCGGTTGGCAGTTCGTCGGCGGTATCGACGCGGATGACGCCCATGCTCGCGGCGTGCGCGGCGGGCTTGAGGACGACGGGATAGCCGATCAGCGCGGCGGCATCGGCCGCCTCGCGCTGGGTGCGCACGTTCAGGGACACGGCAGAGGGCACCCCGTGGCGGGCGAACAGCGTGCGCGAGGTGTGCTTGTTGCGGCAGCCCTGGAGGACCTCCGGAGCCGTGGTGGGCAGGCCGAGCTGGCGGGCGAGACGGGCGACGGGGACGAGGTACCACTCGGTCCACGTCAGCACGCCGGCCAGCTCGTGCCGCTCGGCGAGCGCGCGCCCGGCCGCGGCCAGTGCCCCCTGGTCGGTGGGGTCGGCGACCCGGTAGTCGAGGAGGAACTCCTTCTCCCAGGTCGGCTCGGCGCCGGAGATCAGGACGACGTCGTAGTGGGCGCGGACGTTCTCAAGGCAGTAGCCGCGATACGCGTGCGCCTCCATGTCGGCGGCTGCAACGGCCAGGACGACGGGGCGGGAGGACAACAAGGCTCCAAACGGTGTCAGGACAAGGAGAGTTGAGGTACGTAGCGGGGGTCAGGGGGTGCGGCTGCGGCGCAGCTCGAAGGCGCCCGCCCAGTGGGGGTGGTCCTCGATCAGCTTTCGGGCGTAGAGGGCGGTGAAGTTGTTGTTCAGCCCGCGCATTCCCGCGGGCAGCTGCCATCGCAGATCCTCGAACCGCCTTCAGCCCGACCTTGGTGGGCCCCTGCGGCGAGCCGGTCGGCAGTCAGGCGCTCCAACGCGCGGTAGACGTACGGGTGCTCGGCGTCGAAGGCCAGGAACCGGTCGGTCAGCGTGGGCCGCGCCCCTGCTCGAAACGACGGTCGGGATATCGGCAGGCCCAGCTGGTCGGCCGGTGCGTGGGACGTGGGCATGGGGGCGGTCTCCGTGAGGTGAGCAGGGAGGCGACCGGGACGGTCGGGCGAAGGAGGTGCGCAGGGCGGGGGTGGCGCGCAGCCGGGCGAAGGCGGTGAACAGGCCCACGGCCTGGAGCACGGCGCAGCCGGTGATGACGTGGCCGAGCTGGGCGGACGGCACCGTGGCGACGAGGACGCCGGGAAGGGCAGCAACAGCACCAAGATCGTCAAGGAGAGGGTGGCGCCGAACACGTCCGCGGGGATGAGGCGGGAGCGCAGGGTGCGCAGCACGACGGTCATGCCGCCCTCGCCGGCCATGAGGACGGCGATCAGGGCGAGATAGGCGTGGTACGTACCGGCGAAGGAGACGGCCAGGCATGCAGTGGCGGCGATCGTGGCGGACACGACGCCGACCGGCCACAGGCCGAAGCGGTCAATCGCCCGCCGGCACAGGAGGACCGCGCCGAGCGAGGCGACGGCCGCGGCCGACCAGATGAGGCCGACGTCGGCCGTGGAGCGGCCGAGCTGCTTGATGATGATTACTGGGGCGGCGGCCTGCAGCAGACCGACGGCCAGGTTGGACACGGTCAGTCCGGCCACCAGCCAGCCGAGAGCCGGCAGCGCCCGCAGGGTCGACCATCCCGTGCGCAGTCCCTTCACGACGGGCTGCGCCGCGGCGGGCTCCGGGCGGAGGTACTGGCGCGGGGCCAGGACGCCGGTGAGCAGCGAGAAGACGGCGATCACCGTCAGCATTCCGCTGGCGCCAGTCCACTGGAGCAGGAGGCCGGCCAGGGCGGGGCCGGAGATGGTGGCGACCTGGTCGATGCCGAGCAGCACCGACTGCACCCGGTGCGCGCGGTCGCCTGCCTCGCGGCTGGCCACCCCGCCCGCGGTCTCGACCGCGATGTACGAGCACTCGGTGAGGATCCCGGTGGACGCGGCGAGCACCATGACGGTCACGGTCGCCCCGAGACCCGCCTCCTGCTTGGGCAGGAGGAACGCGGCGGCCAGGACGACCAGGGCTCGGGCAACGGACGCGTAGCGGAGCACGGCGGTGGTGCCATGACGGTCGACCAGGGCCCCGGCGAAGGCGAACACACCCAGTCTCGGAACCCATTCCAGCGCGAAAGCCAGGCCGGTCAGGGCCGCGGAATTGGTGGTGGCCAGTACGAGCAGCGGGATGCCGTACGTAGCCATGGCGAACGCGGCGGCGCCCGTGCTGCGCGGCAGGTAGATGCCGCGCAGCACAGTGGGGACCGGGCGGCGGGCATGCCGCGATCCGACACGGGATCTCACGCAGCGCGCCCCGCTTCCGCCGCCTCCTGCGAGGAGCGGGCGCCGGCGTGGTTCAGGACGCGGAAGTTCGCTTGCAGAAACTCACTCAGGACCTCGTGCGGCGCTGACGGCTCCAGCGTCGAGCCGGGCGCCTGCGGGCTGCGGCTGTGCAGCTGAAGGGCGTGCTGTACGCGGGTGACGAAGTCGACGGTGGTGTCGGGGAAATGGCGTGCGCGTGCCCAGCGGGCCGCGGTGTCGTACACCTCGGCGAGGGCCTCGCCTCTCTCGGTGAGCCGGTAACGGTCAGGAGCCTGTTCGTCGGCGTGGACGAGGCCGAGGTCGCGTGCGATATCGATGGCGTGGCGCAGTTGCCCGGGGGTGAGGTCGCCGAAGGCGCCCTGCAAGGAGCCGCGCCGGTGGCTGATCGGGCCGTTGTCGTCGATCTCGGTGACCAGGCGTATCAGGCCCGGCAGGGTCAGGGTCCTGATCGCGCGGCGTTCTTGCAGGAGGTGGCCGGGCAGGGAGCGGTTCATCGGCGCGGGCCTCCTGCCGGGGAGATCGGGCGGGCGGGCATCTGGTGGGAGAAGAGGTCGCCGGGCTGCCACGCCGGACCATCCGGGGGCGTGGTGGCCAGGGCGGGGCGAGAAGTCGGTGCGGCCGGAACTGCAGGCGCCGGAAGGCGAGTCGGGGTGGTCGCCCACGGGCCGGAACGGTTCTGCGACGGGGCAGCGCCCCACCCCCGAGGCCGACGGGCATCGGCCTCGACCGTCGGGGCGGTGGCCCAGGCGGAGATCGCCTGGAAGACGGGGGCGAGCGCCCGTCCGCCGGCGGTCAGCTGGTAGCCGCCGGTTCCACTGGACGTGACGAGACCGTCGGCGACCAGGCGCTCCAGCGGCTTGTAGACGGCAGTCAGCCCGTAGCCCGGCATGGCCTCGGTGGCCAGGGTCTTGGCGGTCGCGGTGCCGCGGGCCTGCAGGGACCACAGGATCGGGGTGGCGTGCCGCGGCGCGAGCAGAGCGACGGCGTCGTCAATGTTCTGAGCCGGCGCGATCCGCTCGGGCTCCATCTCGCCGGTGCTCTCGTTGGCGACCAGGTCCTTCTCCAGATACGTGTCGCCCCAGGCCGCAATCACCGTGAAGACGGGCAGCAGCGCGACACCGCGGCTGGTGAGGCCGTAGGTGACGTGGCGCGGGGCGTACTCCGTGCGCTCGATGACGCCGGCATTCGTGAGGTGACGCAGCCGGGGGTGGAGCTGGCCGTCCGCCAGCCACGGAAGCCGGGGCTTGAACTCGGCGTAGCGCAGCGGCTGGGAGGAGATGGTCATCAGCACCCACACGCTCCAGCGCGGGGCGAGCAGGTCCAGGGTCTTGGTGACGCCCAAGAGATCGTTCGGTGTGGAGGGGGGCGGCGCGGTCGTGGCCAAGGAAGGTGCTCCTCAAGCGGTGCGGGTGGATCAGCGGGTGCGGGAGGTGGTCGCCGTCGGGGCGGCGGGTACCGGCGGAGCCGGGGGGTGGGTGTCCGGGGCGGACACGCGGCGCAGGCCGCCGAGGACCGCGCTGGTGCTCTTGGCGTAGGCGTCGCGGGTGGCGACGGACTCGGCGATGCGGCGGGCGCAGTCGAGGATGTGGCCGGCAGCGGACTTGCCGATCTCCCGTTCGGGGGCGGTGAGTTCGCGTAGCCGCTGAAGCTGGAAGGCGATGTTGCGTTCGGCGAGGGCCAGGTCGCCGTGGGTACCGGTCAGGGCGGCGAGGAGGCTGGCGTCGGTGGTGGCGTCGGCGATGGCATCGAGTTCGGCGAGCGGCTGTCCATACAGCGCCTCGATGCGTTCGGCGACGAGCTGGGAAACGGCGTGGGACGGTGTGTCGGGCTGGGGCAATCGGTGAGCTTTCAGGGGCGGTGTATCCGCACCGCCCCGGCGCGCGGTGCGGCCGGGGCGGGCGGCGCGGTGGCGGGGATCTTGGGGCTCACGTCGGCGCGTGGGACTGCCGGTTGAGTCGGAGCGGGCATGGTGCGCAGCAGCTCGTCGAGGGCGGCGGTGTAGCCGTCTCGGCCGGCCAGTGCCGCCTCCAGCCAGTCCGCGTCCCACCGCAGATCGTCGGCGGACAGTTCGCCCATGTCCCCGTCGGCGGCCGTCGCGGCATGGACACGATCACGGACGCGGGCCACCTGCTCCTCGGCGACCGCGAGGAAGCTCCGCAGTTCCAGTGCGCGCTGGAGTGCGGCATTGGCCTCGCCGCGGGCTGCCTGCGCGTACAGCTCGGCCACTTCGGCGCCGAACGCTTCCTGCACTGCCGCATCGCGGCTGGTGGACTTGTCAATGACGCTCACCGTGCAGCCCCGCGCGCCGTGCTGTTCCGCGCGCTGGGCAGCGTGGACGGGGAGGTGGGCAGGGCCGGAGCGCGGCGGGCGGCGGGGGACGCGCCACTCCACACGCCGGGGCCGCGCTTCCCGGGAGCGTTGGGGTCGAGGAGGTAGTTCACGACCATGGCCCGGCCGTCGCGGGAGGCGACAGCGGCGTTGACCTGGTGGGCCAGCTCCATGACGGGATCGTCGAGTACGTCGCGCGGCTGGGTGCCCAGCGCCTCGACGAGCGCGTCCTCCGCAGAGTCGAGGGCCTGCTGCGTTTCGGTGAGCAGGCCGTACCAGTGCACGACAGTGGTGGCCTCGGGGTTGGCCTGCGGTGCCGCCTGCACCGCCCGGCGCAGGTCGGCGAGCGGCATCTGGAATCGGTCCTCGATTCGCTCGGTGATGACACCCATCACGTCTTCGCTGGCGTCGAGCACAGAAAATCTCCCTTCTCTTCGGGAATTCCGGTGTGGAAATGGGGAATTGGGTGCCGGGCGGCTAGTCCAGACACATGTAGACCTCGCGGTAGACGTACGTTCCGGACACCCAGCCCTTTACGCCGGTGGTCTTGTCGGTGATGTAGTGCCAGTTGCCGTGGGTCTTGTGGACGGTGAACTTGTGGCCCCGGTAGAGCACGCCGCGGGCGGTGGACCTGCTGGTCGCCTCGGAGCGGATCGTCACGGCCTTCGTGCCGATCACCCACGGTCCAAGCCGGTCGCACGGGCGGCTGGCCGGAGCCGAGACCAGCGCGCTGGAGGGTGCGGCCATCGCGCCCGGAGCGGAAATGACCGGGAGCGCCAGCGCGCCGAGAACGGCAATCGAGGCAGTAAATCGGGCAGTGCGCATACGGAATTGACCTCCATGGTGCGGAGAGGGAATACGGAAGCAGCCCCCGGCGGGTGCCGTGCGGGCTGAGAACAAGAGTCCGGAGAATCCCCGGTTTCGGTAACCGGGGATTGCGTGCTACGTTCCGCGCCGCCTCGCACGCGACAGATGGCATTCCGCCGGGGTCGGCGAGGGAAGCGTGCGGGTTAGCGGGAGTTCAGCGGCTCAGCCCGCGCGGCGGCGCGGGGCGTGCCGGCAGGCCGGGGACGGCGGTGGCGGGCCGGGTCGCCGGCAAGGCCGCCGGCAGCGGGGGCTTTTCGCCGTTCCAGTGCGCTTCCCACCACTGGGTGGCGGCCTCGAAGGTCTCAAAGCCGCCTTCGCGCAGGGTGTGCGTCCACGCGGTGCTGTCGACCTCTTCGAGCAGCACGCGGAAGGGCAGTGCCGCCTTCTCGTCGAGGGCGCGCAGCATCACGGTCGTCTGGATCGGGTCGCTGTCGTGGGTGTAGCTGGTGAGCAGGGCGAAGTGGTCGCCGTCGCTGCGCAGCCGCTGCTCCAGGGCGCGGGTGGCCTCGTTCGCGGGGGTGGTGCCCATGCCGTCGGGCAGGAGGATCTTCTCCTCGGGGCAGCCGCGGGCGATCAGCCAGGACTGGGCCGTGGACGGCAGCGGCAGGTCCTCGTGGACGAAGCGGTAGGTGCGCGCTGCCGGATCGCGTTTGAGGTGCAGGGCGACGATCTGTGGTTCCCCGGGGATGCCCCAGGTGACGGCTCCGTTGTGCATCAGGTAGAAGCTGTGCTCGGCGTCGTCGCTGTGGTGCTCGGCGAGGACGGTCATCATGTCCTGCTCGATGCCGATGTGCCCCCAGAACTGATCGGCGACGTGGTCGTTGACGGCTTCGTATCCATCGAGGCGGAAATCGGGTTCGCTGGGCATCGGTGCTTTCGGTCGTGACGCCTGCGGCGCCGTGCGCGCGGCACGGACGCGCCGTTCAGCGGCGTGTACGGGAGACAGCGGGGAAGGCCGGCGGCAGGGGCACGGGCGTGGTCCCGGGCGGTCCGGCGCGGCGGGGTGCGGTCAGCGCGGCTCGGCCGGCGTCGGTGAGGGTGACGGGCTGACCGCCCTGCACCGGGTGCGCGGTGTCGCGCTCCACCAGGCCCATCGCCTCCAGGCGCTGCAGCTGGGCGTAGGAGATGCGGGTGCGCGTGGGAGTCGCCGCCGCGAGACGATGGGTGACGAGGTGCTCGTGCAGCTTGGCGCCCTGGGCGATGGCGAGCAGGGCCGCGACGTCCTGGGTCGCAACCTGGCGTGGCGCCTGCCGAGGAGCGGCGGCCTCGATTGCCTCCAGCGCCGCGGCTGCCGTGGTCTGCTTCGTATCGCGTACGTCGGCGGCCTTCGCCAGCTGATCGAGTGTGCGGTCGATCCAGGCGAACAGTGCCTGGTCCACGGGCAGTTCACTGGAGGCGAGGCGAGCGAGGCGGACGCGGTAGAAGGTGACGTCCCGCTCGCCCGCCACGAGGTCGCGGTGCGCGTCGGCCAAGGCTGCGTGCGGTGCGTCGAGGAGTCCGCCGTCGCGGTGCCGGCGTAGCTCTTCGACGCTGTAGCCCACGGCGGTCTCGATCCGCTGGTCGAGGACGGTGGGCATCTGTCGGCCGGAAGGGGGTGCGGTCATGGCGGAGCGGTTTCTGGGTCCGGGGCGAGCGCGTCCAGGGCGACGCGGACCTCGACGTACGGGCCGTCGCGGGTGTGCCGGGTCGTGCCCAGACGGTCGAGGAGCCGGAGCATGGGCGCATTGGACGCCTGCGTGAACGCGGAGAGGGTGTGCGCTCCTCGCGCGCGGGCGAGGCGGGCGGCCTGCTGGGCCAGAGCCGTGCCGATGCCCTGACGGTGACGGTGGTCGACGACCTGCAGTCCGAGGTCGAAGACACCCGGCTCCCGGCTGACGGGCCCGGCGCAGACGAGGGCCAGAGGCCGCTCGTCTGCGCCGATCCCGATCCAGCACTGCGCGTGGGCAAGCAGCCGGGACAGGTCGCGGGGCGTAAGGCGGGCGCGGCCCCAGCGGCGCAACAGGTTCTGCTCGGAGCACTGCGCGTGCAAGGCGGCGACCAGATCCCAGTCCGCCTCCGTCACCCGCCGGGTCCGCGCGAGGGCGGGATGCGTCAGCAGGAGTAGTTCGGGCGGGCAGCCAGGAGGTCGGCGCGTCGGTAGGCCCGGTAGCGGCTGCCGTCAGCGGCCCGCGGCTTGCGGGACTGGACTCCGTAGGCGCGCAGGAGCAGGGACAGCCGCAGCGGGGTGAGGTCGGCGTAGCGCCAGCGTCCATCGGCCTGACCGGGCAGATCGCGCAGGCGCTCGACCAGCTCCGCGGTGCTCACGTACTCCGGGGCACCCTCGTCGTCGAAGACGGTGAGGCAGGCGTGGACGATCGTCTGCGGGTGGCTGGGGCAGGACAGGAACTCCTCGCACGCGTCCTCGTGGAGGTCGTCGAAGTCGTCCAGCCCCTCCAGGTCTGCGAAGTCGTCGAATCCCTCGAAGTCCGGGTCGAAGTCGGGCTCCTCGTCGTCCACCGGTTCGTACTCGACTGGGGCCGCGGGCTCGTACACGGCGGCGCAGCAGCCGGAGGTGGACAGGAGCGTGTTCAACTCAGCACCGGCTGCCATCCGTTCGACCAACATGTCGGTCAGCGTGTTCAGCTGCTCAGTGGGGCTGACCCCGGGAAGCTCGGCGGCGGCCAGCTCGGCGAGCTGCCGGTCGAGTTCCTGGATCCCGACGAACGCGTCGAGGATGGCGCGGTGGTGCGGGTTCTCGGTGACCTGGGCCGGCGCCAGAACGGCGGCGGCGACCTGGTCGATCAGGGTGGGGAACTGCGTCAACGAAGAGGGCCCTTCAGGGTCGGGGGCAGCGCGGGTCGGGGAAGGCCGGGTATCGCATAGGGCGGTGGTCCCGGCTTGGGGACGGGCGGGCGCGTGCCCAGCTGCGGCGAGCGGGTGCGGGCGGCGTGAGTGCGCTCGCCCATGGGGCGCCGGCGGATGCCGAGGCGGGCGCGGGCGGTGTCGTACACGTCGTGCGCTGCGCGCGGTCGTACGGCCACGACGTGGATCTCGGTGGTGTGCGTGGAGTTCGCGGGCGCCGGCCGCTGGGCGTAGACGATGCGCCAGGCGTTGCGGTGATCGACGTAGACCTTGCGGCACCCGGCGAGGTCGCGGGTGAGTCTGGCGCCGAACAGGCGGGCGTTGACGATGTCCTGGAGCTGGGAGAGTGCCAGGTCGCGGATGTCGCCGGGGGCTTGGAGGAGGTCGGTCAGGGCGCGGGGGTCGAAGGACAGGCCGAACGCCGGCCGGTCCTCGTGGCCGGTCATCCGTCGGCCTGGATGGGCTCGCCGGTCTCCTCGTGGTCCTCGTGCTCCTCGGTGGCGGTGGTGGTCCGGTTCGAGGGACGGGGGCCGGGCAGCAGGCGGTGAGCGGGCCGGTCCGGATCGGTCATGCACGCGGACAGCGGGCCGCCGGCGGCGCGGACGGTGGCCATGGCGTGGGTGAGGAAGTCCCGGTGCCACACGAACAGCCCGGACAGTCCGGCTTCGGTGTCCTTGTGCTGCTGGTAGGCCAGCCACAGGGCGTGAAGCCAGGCGACGACGTCGGCGTGCTCCTGCCACTGCTCGCACCAGGGCGCGGCGGTCGTGACCTCCGCGCCGTAGACCCGGACGAGGAAGTCGTCGACCCAGTCACTGAGTGCGTCGAGTTCGTCCTCGTACTCCTCGTCCTCCAGCTCGAGGATCGGGCGCGGCTCGGGCGGTGCGGTCTGCGGGGGCAGGCCCGCGAACTCCGGCAGCCCGTAGGCGGCGAACGGCGAGTCCGGTGGCGGTGGTGCGGTGGCGAGGCTGTCGATCTGGCGGGCCTGCTCTGCGGATCGCGCCATCAGTTTGGCGACGTTCGCGTTGACGCTCGCCAGATCGGCGTCCGGCATCCGGACCGGTTCCGTCTCCCCGTCCTCCGGGAGGAGATCGGAGTCGGGTATCCGGACCGGTTCCGTCTCCGCGTCCTCGGGTGGGTTTATGGATTCAGGCACGAAAAGGGGCCTCCTTGAGCCGCAGCCATAGGGTGTGAATTGCGGCTCCAACCATCCGGAGAATCCCCGGTTTCGGTAACCGGGGCTTCGCTGCTATAGCGCCGGGCGCGGCGCGGCGGGGGCATGTACAGAACGCGCCGTAAGCCGCGCCGCGCGGCAGGATCAGCCTCAGACGGTGAGGGCCAAGTCGACCTGGGAAAGGGTCTGTTGCAGTGTTTCGGTGAGACGGTCGGCGGCGATCTCGGCGTAGTGATTGGTCTTCTCGACGCCGATGAAGTCGCGCCCCTCCAGCAGGGCAGCGACCCCGGTGGAGCCGGATCCGCAGGTGAAGTCGAGCACCGTGCCGCCCTCCGGGGCGATCTGCACCAGCTCACGCATGACGGAGACCGGCTTCTGC
The DNA here is from genome assembly GCF_042736455.1 of Streptomyces sp. NPDC060064. Classification (NCBI taxonomy): domain Bacteria; kingdom Bacillati; phylum Actinomycetota; class Actinomycetes; order Kitasatosporales; family Streptomycetaceae; genus Streptomyces; species Streptomyces sp. NPDC060064. The sequence goes on along the minus strand of NZ_JBHWWF010000039.1, from coordinate 53,605 downwards.
GTGATGTGCTGGCGTGCCTTGCCGCTGGGCTGCGAGGCGCTGTAGAGGCCGGGCAGGTAGACCGGGTTGCGGGCGGCATCGATCGGGCCGTTGGACGCCCAGACGATGAACTCGCAGTTCTGGGTGAACCTGCCCTTCTGCGGCCTGGCCTGCGGCTTGTGCCAGGCGAGCACGCCGCGCCACAGCCAGCCGGCGGCCTGGATGGCGTCCGTGGTGATCGGGAGTTGCCGCCAGTCGGTGAACAGGAGCGCGGTGCCGCCGACCTTGGTGAGCCGGTGGGCCTCGGTCATGATCTGGGTCAGCCAGAAGCCGTAACTGCGCTGGTCCATGTTCTCGCCGGTGAAGTCCGGCAGCTCGTGCCCGGCGTCGGCCGAGGTGTACTTCTGCTTCGCGGACCGGGAGGTTCGCTCCTTCGCCGTCCGCCCACCCGAGTTGTACGGCGGATCGGTGATGACGGAGTCGACGCAGTTGTCCGGAAGCTCGGCGAGAACGCCGAGCGCGTCGCCCTGGTGCAGGGAAAAAGGCAAAGAGATACCCCAATTCGGGTCGCGTGAGATGAGGGAGAGACGCCCCAGCTCGCCTGGATTACCCCACAGGACCGAATGCGGGCCGACGGCTCCGCGGTCTGCGACGTGGGGGGCGAGGGGAGGAGCCAAAACTGTAGGGCACGATCCCCGGTTGAGCGCTATCGCCGCCGAAAACCCCGAAACAGAGCCTTGATCAGACACGATTTCGGCAACCGGGGATCCGCCCTTACTGTTTTGGAACTGCCCGGCGGACACCGCCGATGGCACATCCCCGCCCCTGCCTTCGTGGAGGTATCCCCATGTCCTGGCACACCTGACCCGACGCCCCGTGCCGGTGCGAGCGGCAACTCGCACGTGCACCCGGGCCACCCGAATGACCCACCACCCGGCCGTCGCGCCCTTTCCTCAACGACGCACGCGCCGCCGGGACTTCACCAAGGACCTCGCTGTGACATCGCTCTACCCACCCCTGCCCGCGATCCGTCCGCCGGCCCGTGACCGCCTGCCGGGAGGCGGGCCGGATTGAAGGGCATAGCCGCCGGCATCGGCGTCGTCGTCCTCTCTCCGCTCCTGCTCGCGGGCACCGCCATGATGATGGCGTCCTCCAGCGAAGCCACGACCACCAAGTCCCTCAGCAGATGCCTGACCGGCATCGACACCGACGAGGTGACCAAGGAGGTCACCAAGCTCCTCGACGGTGCGTCCGGCAAGGACGTCCACATCCAGGGCCTGGACCTTCCGGCCGAGCAGATCCCCAACGCGCAGACCATCGTGGCCACCGGCATCAGCCTTGACGTCCCCAAGAAGGGGCAGATCATCGCCATCGCCACCGCGATGCAGGAGTCGCGGCTGCGCAACCTCAACTCCGGCGACCGCGACAGCCTCGGCCTGTTCCAGCAGCGCCCCAGCCAGGGCTGGGGAACCGCGCAGCAGATCCGCGATCCGGTATACGCCTCCGAGCGCTTCTACAAGGCCCTGCTGAAGGTCGACGGCTGGCAGCAGATGAAGGTCACCCAAGCCGCCCAGGCCGTCCAGAAATCCGGCTACCCCGACGCCTACGCCCAGTGGCAGGACCTCGCCACCGCGCTGCAGAAAGCCATCGCCGCCACGTTCCCGAACGCCGACAAGGACGAGCCCGCCAAGGACAAGGACACCGAGTCCAGCTCCGGCGGGTGCACTCCGGACAAGGACGCCGCCTCGTACGGGCGCATCCCCGAGGGCAGCGTCCCGAAGGGCTACACGATCCCCAAGGACGCCGACCCCAAGGCCCGCAAGGCCATCGAGTGGGCGATGCACCAGCTCGGCACGCTCTACCAGTGGGGCGGATCCTGCACCGACGCCCACGGCCCCGACCCGATGGGCCGCTGCGACTGCTCCAGCCTGATGCAGCAGGCGTACGCCCATGCCGACGTCAAGCTCACCCGCACCACGTACACGCAGGTCAACGAGGGCAAGGCCGTCTCGGCGGAGAACATGAAGCCCGGTGACCTGATCTTCAGCCGCGGCAGTGCCGCCCGGCCCGAACACGTCGGCATGTACATGGGCGAGGGCCTCGTCATCGAGGCGCCGCGCGCATCCAAGCCCGTCCGGATCACTGCGATCAAGGACTGGACGATTCTCGCCGCCCGCCGCGTCCTTTGACGCCGCACCCCGCCTGTAGGTTCCGAATCACGTTGTCAGTGTCCGAGCAATCTGTCGGCAACTTGTCGGTTTGAGGCCGCCGTTGGTGGCTCCTGCCTCCGGCCGCCAGCCTGGCAATCGCCTGGGCGACCTGTCTCTTCGGCAGGTTACCCCCTGGTCGGAGACCGGCACACCGGCTTCCGATCGGTTGCCCCTCTTCCGTGCCGACGCCGACAAGTGGTCGGACGGTCCGGCGGGCCAGTTCTCCCGATCAGGGGCCGACACGCAGGAAGCGGCAGACCGGCCGAACAGATCCGCCGACAAATCGGCTGGACGGCCGCCAAAAATCGCTGGTCATCGCGGCGTCGGACGATAAGTCACATCGGAACCTACACGCCCGGACACCGCTTCGGGCGGGTCCCGGCCGCGGCACCTTCTTGCGCCCCGAGCGCCACCTCCCCCTCTCTTCTTTCCGCTTTCCGCCGGCCCTCATCCGGCTGCGCATGCAAGGAGTCCTGCCATACCCATGTCACTCGCAGACCGCGTCATCTACCTCGCCTACGACCCAGGCATCACGCCCGCAGGCGGCGGCCTGCCGGGACTCGCCGTCCTGAAGAACGTCGTCAACAGCATCAACCTGTTCGGCATCGTCGCCGTTGTCGGCGCACTCGCCGTCTCGCTCGGCGTGTGGGCCTGGGGCCACCACAGCGGCGGCCACCAGGCTGAAGCCAATGGCAAGAAGGGCGCCGTGGTTGCCGCCGGCGCCGCGCTCGGCCTCGGCGCCGCGAACGGAATCGTGGCCTTCTTCAGTGCCCTGGGGTCGCAGGTCCAGTGATACAGAAACGATTTCCTTCCTTGTCCGGGTACGGCGTCGGATGGTCGGCCAACCGCCGCATCGCGATCGTCGCCCTCGTCATCGCCGCCCTGCTCGCTGCAGCCGCCGCCGTCGCCTGGTTCACCGGGCGCGGCGAGCAGCACCAGGGCCGCGACACCCCGTCCCAGGCGAGCAGTTCCTCGCCGTCCGAGGCCGCGCCGAAGCCGGCGGCGGGGTCGGGGTCGGTGCCGGGGCCCCCGCAGATCGCCGAGCCGGTCGCCTACGCCAGGGCCGCCGCGGCGATGCTCTGGTCCTACGACACCCGCGACACCAGCCGCGACCAGCAACTCGCCGGCATGCGCGCGTGGATGACCAAGGAGACCACGTACGCCGACTGGGCCTCCGTCTCCGGCCAGGTCCCCGATCCACTCCTGTGGTCGCGCATGGCCGACAACGACCAGTACGCCACCGCGACGGTCACCGAGGGCCACTACCCCTCCGCGTTCAAGCAGGCCCTGGCCGACGACCCGTCCGCCATCACCGAGGCGTACATCTACGTCGTCACCGTCAACGGCAAGCAGCAGATCGCGTGGAAGAAGGGCGGCGGCGGAGCCGAAGACCGCGCCGTGACCCTCGCCGTGCAGTGCCGGCCCAACCACGACTGCTCCCTGGCTGCCATCGCCCCCCGCGTCGCGCCCTGACCTGACCCCGACGATAAGGAGGGACAACTTCCCTTGGGCTTCTGCGATTTCCCCCTGGCAGACAAAGTGTGCGACGTCGGTGACGCGGTCGACTTCGCTTCCGATCCCGGAAAGGCGATCGGCGACTGGATTGCCAAGAGCTCCGGCGAGCTCGCCGCCGCCGCAGCCGATCTGGCCGCCAAGGCCGTCAACGCCACCACCAAGGTGGACCTGTCCGCGGGCTGGTTCCGCGACAACTACGAGATGCTGCTGCCGATCGGCCTCATCATCCTCGTCGGCACCTTCTGCGCCCAGCTCATCAGGGCAGCCGTCAAACGCGACGGGCAGGCACTGGCCCAGGCATTCACCGGCACCATGAGCGGCGTCCTGTTCGCGTTCTGCGCCATCGCGTTTACGACCGTGGCCATTGAAGTGGTCGACGCCCTGTCCAACGGGCTGTTCAAAACCTCGCACCTGAATATCGAGACCGCCGTACGCCGCATCGTCAAGGTCTCCCAGATCGGCGCCATGTCCGGCCTCGGCTGGATGGTCCCCACCATCACCGCCCTCGGAGCCGCCGTCGGCGCCTTCCTCTACTGGTGCGTGATGATGGTCCGCAAGGTCGGCATCCTCGTCATGGTCACCCTCGCCGTATTCGCCGGAGCGGGCGGCGGCTGGGAGGTCGCCCGCCGGTGGCGCCGCGGCTGGATCGAGGCAACCGCCACCCTCGTCGTCAGCAAGCTGCTCATGACCGTGATCTTCGTACTCGGCATCGCCGCCATGGGCAAGTCCGAGTCCAAGGACGGGCTCGCCGCACTCGCCGACGTCATGTCCGGCATCGTCATCATGGTCCTCGTGCTGCTCTGCCCCTACGCGACGTTCAAGTTCGTGCACTGGGCCGCAGAAGGAACGTCCGGCGAGGACATCCACCGCGCCGGCGGAGCAGGTGCCCAGCTCGCCAAGCAGCACGCAGAGAAGGCCGGACGCAAGGCCGCCGCCATGGCAGCCACCGCCGGAACCGGCGGCGCGGCAGCCGGAGCAGGCGCAGCCCCGCAGGGCCCCGACGCTGTGGGCGGCGGCTTCCCCGGCGACATCGCCGCCAATCCCACCGGAGGCGGCAGCGGCAACGAAGGCGGCGGCTCCGGAGTCTCGCCTGGGGGCGACGCGCTGAAGAACGGTCTGGAGAAGGCCGTCCAGCCCCCGCCGACCACCCCCCGGGACGACACCAGCGGCCAGTTCAGCGGCTCGCCCGGACAGGGCGGCCCCGGTTCGGGATCACCCTCCGGCCAGGGCGGCGGCTTCATGTCCCAGCCCGGGACGGACGCCTCGACGCCACCACCGCAGAGTGCTCCGCCGGCCCCGAACTCCGCCGGTACAGCCAGCGGGACCGGCGCGCCGCCACCCCCGCCCACCGGCATCTGACCCTGCCCGACTCCGGGGCGGCACGCGCCGCGCAGCTCCCGCCACGTGCCGCCCCGGATACCGCCCCGCGCTTCATCGGAACGGCCCTTGTCTGAACTTTCCGTCACCCCGCTCACGGTCAAATTCCCGCACAGGTCGAGGCGCGGCATCCTGCTCGGCCTCTCCCTTCCCCAACTCGTCCTCGTCTCCTGCGCATTGGCGCTCCTTCTCTTCACGGTGGTATCCACCGGGCTGCTCGGCGCCATCGCCCTGACCCCACTGTGGGCCGCAGTCGCCGCCCTGGTCGCGATCCGCCGCCACGGCCGCTCGCTGATCGACTGGGCGCCGATCGTCCTGCGCTACTCCCACCGACGCCGCACCGGGCAGACCCTGTGGCTCGCCCGGCCGATCTCCCGCCCCCGCCAGGACGGCATCCTTCACCTGCCCGGCACCGTCGCCTCGCTCCGCGTGGTCACCCCCGGCGACTCTGCGAACCAGGCCGCCGCGGTGCACGACCCGCACCAGCAGACCCTGACCGCGGTCGCCCGTGTCTCCTCCCGTGCCTTCGCGCTGCTCGACCCGGCCACCCAGAACCACAACGTGGCCGGCTGGGGACGAGCGCTGGCGGGCATCGCCCGCACCGGACACGTCGCCACCGTGCAGGTCCTGGAACGCACCGTCCCCGACTCGGGCGACACCCTCGCCCGCCACTGGACCCAGCAGGGCCGCCCCGAGACCCCGGTCGCCGGGCAGGTGTACAGCGAACTGGTCGCCGCCGCCGGACCGGCCGCCGCCCCGCACGAGGCATACCTGGCGATCTCCCTGGACCTCAAGGCCGCCAAGCGCCTCATCAGCCAGGCCGGCGGCGGACTTCCGGGGGCGTTCACGGTGATGGAGCAGACCACCTCGGCCATCGCCCAGGCCGCCCGCAGTGCGGGGCTTATGGTGACCGGCTGGCTGAGCGCGCGGGAGATCGCCGCCGTCATCCGCACCGCCTACGCCCCCAAGGCGCTCTCCGCTCTGCAGCAGTGGTCGGAATCCGGACGGGCCGAAGCCGACCCGGCCGCTGCCGGGCCCGTCGTCCAGGTCGAAGAGTACGACCGGCTCGCCACCGACTCCGCCCGGCACGCCACCTACTGGGTCGAGGACTGGCCCCGCACCGAGACGAGCGCCGGGTTCCTGCACGGCTTGATGTTCACCGCCGGTGTCCGACGCACCCTCTCCCTCATATACGTGCCGCAGGGGCTCGAGTCCGCGATGCGCGACGTCCAGCGCAAGAAGGCCGCGATCATCGCCGACGCCAACGAACGGGCACGTCGCGGCCAGGTCGACTCCGAGGCCGACTCCGTCGAGTACGCCGACGTGAAGGTCCGCGAACGCCAGCTGATCGCCGGGCACGCCGACGTCGCCCTGACCGGGCTGCTCACCGTCTCCGCCGAGACCGACGCCCTGCTCGACGCCGCGTGCGCGCAGATCGAGACCGCCGCCGTCACCGCCCAAGTCGACCTGCGCAGGCTCAACTTCCAGCAGCCCGACGCCTTCACGCTCGGCGCCCTGCCCCTGGCCCGGACTGCTCTGTGACCAGCCGGCGCGAATCGCATCTGTTCGACGAGATCCGGGCGCTGCTCGCTCCCCTCCAGGCCATGCACCGCCGCCACCAAGAGGAACTGGACGCTCACAGGAACGCGGACGGCGAGGTCATCGAGGAGCAGCGCGCCGCGTACGAAGAGGTGCGCGAGACCACCGCCATCGAGGCCAGCGACACGCTGGACACCGTCGCCAAGCGACTGGAACTGCTGACCGCTGTCCCCGCGCGCCGCGCCTTCACCGTCGCCCTCACCGGCCCCGGCCTCCAGGACGGCGAACGCCCCTGGCTGTTCGTCGTCCATGCCACCGACCTCAACGAAGCGCACCGCAGCCTCACTCAACTCACCGGATTCCGACGGTGGTTGGACGACACCGAGACTTCGAGCGCCGACGCGGTACTGGTGGCCGAGGAGAGTCACCCGGGGACCCGAGCCCCCGGCTCATACCTCGACCTACGCCACGAGCAGGCCCGGATCCTCGCCGAGCGCACCCCTTCCCTCGGCATCGCCACGCGCCCGGCCCGGCCCGCGAAGGCACCGCGCCGTTCCCGCTGAGCACTCTCCTTGGCCATCGCCCTGTGACCCCGCGCCACGGCGCACCACCCACCGCTGTCCCTGCCGTAGCGGCAGGAAGGATCCTTTCGCCTTTGACCTCTGCCATCCCCGTCGGCGACGCGCACCCGTACCTGCGGGCCGCCAACGCCGGCGTCCGCCACCACACCCGCGCCCTCACCACGCGGGCGCAGACCACCCCCACACCCGCTGACCGCGTCCACCTCGACGTGCTGCACGCCCATCTGACCGCTCTGCACCAGCTGCTCGACCACCTCACCGAGACCACCCGGCCCCCGCATCCCGCCGCCGGCCGACACCTGGCCACCGCGCACACCCGGCTGTGGCAGTCCGCCGCCGCCGTGCACGACGCCTTCCACCTCCTGCCCGCGGTGCACGAGACCACCACGGACACGGAATGCCACCCCGAACGGCTGCCGGAGGGCCCGCCCGTCCTGACCATCTGCCAGCGCCACCTCGCCGCAGGCCACATCGTCCGCCGCAAAACCACCCCGAGCGACCTCAACACCCCGCTGCACGGCCACACCACCATCTGCAGCCAGTAACCCCGTCCAACGAAAGGCACTGCATGCGCCCCTTGAAGCGCTCCACCTCCACCGCCGTCGTCATCCCCGCGCTCGCCGGCACCGCCGCCCTGGCCACCGCCACCCCGGCCTCCGCCGCCAGCTACCGCTGCAAGACCAGCAGCCACACCGTCGATGACCCGACGTACAACGGACCCGACTCCGACAACTGGGACTTCGACGTGACGCTCTGCGCCATACGGTCCGGCGGCTATATCTACACCACCGCCACCGTGTACTGGGACGGCCCTTACACGGCCAAGAACCGCAGCACCTACACCTTCAACAAGGCCAAGTTCCAGCTCCAGACCAAGCGCAGCGTCAGCGGCACTGACCCGGTCGTGAAGTCCGGCGCCTACACCGGCCTGGAGCACGCGCTCGAACACAGCAGCAGCAACGGCAACGGCTCCTACGCGACCGGAACCCTCAAGTCCACGGCGGGATCCGGCCGCTACCTCGCCGACGGCTACATCCAGCTGGACTGGTCGGGCGACGGCAAGAGCTACCGCAGCCCCATTCTGTTCACCGCCTCACCGGTCGTCTGACCCCCGCACCGCGTCCAGACCGCCGTCACGTGAAAGCCGCCCTGTCATGAGCCACCGGCCCGCGCGCCGAGCGCGTCGCGCCAGCGCCAGCCCCCTGTTCACCCCGCACGGCACCGATCGTGCCGCCCGCAAGGCGGCCCGACGGCAGCTCGCCGAGGCCGCCGCGAAGGCCCGCGTCGAGTCCGCCACCGCCCACACGGCCGGCAGCGGCACGGAGGAGCAAGAAATGCCGCTGCCCCTCTTCCCGCCCGCCGGACGCCCCGGCCCCGCCTCGGCCCGCAACAACAAACTCAAGCTGCCCGCCCACCGTATGACCACCGCCACCGCCTCCGGGGCGTACCCGTTCCTCGCCGAAGGCGGGCTGGGGGCCGAGGGCATCTACATCGGCCGCGACGTGCACGCAGAGGCGTCCTTCTGTTTCGATCCGTTCGCGCTGTACGGCAAGGTTGAGGGGTTCACCAACCCCAACGTGTTGCTCGCGGGCGTGATCGGTCAGGGCAAGTCCGCGCTCGCCAAGTCCTTTGCGCTCCGCTCGATCGCCTTCGGATACCGGGTCTACGTCCCTTGTGACCCCAAGGGCGAATGGACGCCGGTGGCCAGGGCCCTGGGCGGCACCTCCATCGCTCTCGGGCCCGGCCTGCCCGGCAAGCTCAACCCATTGGACGCCGCGCCTCGGCCCAACAGCGTCTCGGAGGCCGACTGGGCGAACGAGATCCGCAAGCGCCGCCTGCTGCTGCTCGGCTCCCTGGCCCGCACCGTCCTCGGGCGGGACCTGCTGCCGATGGAGCACACCGGCCTCGACGTCGCCCTCGACGCCGTCGTCACCCGCGCCGCTACGGCCGGACGCACCCCGCTGCTCGGCGACATCGCCGCCACCCTCAATAGCCCGGACGAACTCGACGCCGCTGGCGGCATGATGTCCGGCCGCCTCGGCGACGCCTCCCGCGACCTGGCCCACGCCATGCGCCGCCTGGTACACGGCGACCTCGCCGGCATGTTCGACGCGCCCTCCACCGTGGCGTTCGATCCGAACAGCCCGATGCTCAGTATCGACCTGTCCCGCCTGGGCGGCTCCGGCGACGACACCGCCCTCGTCCTCGCCATGACCTGCGCCTCGGCCTGGATGGAGTCCGCGCTGTCCGACCCGAACGGCGGCCGACGCTGGATCGTCTACGACGAAGCCTGGCGCCTCATGCGCCACCCGGGCCTCCTGCAGCGCATGCAGTCCCAGTGGAAACTCTCCCGCGGCCTGGGCATCGCCAACCTCATGGTCATCCACCGGCTGTCCGACCTGCTCACCGCAGGCGACGCCGGATCTCGCGGACGGGCGCTCGCCGAGGGCCTGCTCGCCGACTGCTCCACCCGCATCATCTACCGGCAGGAGACCGACCAACTCCACGCCGCGGCAGTGCTCCTGGGCCTCACCTCCGTCGAAGCCGACGCCATCGCGCACCTCAACCGCGGCAGGGGCCTGTGGAAGGTCGCCGGACGATCTTTCATCGTGCAGCACCTCCTGCACCCCCACGAACTGTCGCTGTTCGACACCGACGCCAGGATGCATTAACCCGCAAAATCCGGCCCGCGCACCCGCCCACCTGCGCTTTCACCACCGCTCACCTTGGGAACCCATGCCCCCATCCCGCACCGACCTGTCCGCCTTCGCCGCTGGCCTCGCCGCACGACTGCCCGGCGCCTGGACCAGCGAGTACCACCGCCACGCAGCCTACGAGGACCAATTCCCCACCGTCGAACGGCTCTGGGACGCCGGCCACGTCGACTACATCGTCACCCAGTACGTCCTCGGCCACGACGCTGTCCTCCACGGGCCCGGCGAGCAGCACCTCTACATCGCCGACCGGCCCCTATACCGCCACCAGTTCGTCGTCGCCCCGCTCGAGCCCGACGGCAACGACGTCAAGCCCCACCACTTCGTCGGTGTCGCAGAACCGAACGGCATCGCCGTCCCAAGCGATCCCGTGCGCGCCGCGGCCCAGGTCGCCCGCCGGGTACTGCCCCGCTACGAGCGCGCCCGGCACACGGTGCGCCGCAACGCCGAGGAGCAGCCCGAGCCCCCGCACCGGCTCGCCCCGCCGCAGGTGTCCAAAGTCGTCACCTTGACGTGGTACGACGACGGGGCGCTCGGCGCCCCGTACGAGAGCGTGCCCGCGGATGCCCGCATGACGCTGTACATCCACGGCTTCCAATACCACCCCCACCAGGCCGCCTTCCTCCTGCCCGCCGCGTACGGCGAGGGCGGTCGCGCCCTGCGCATCCAGGCCGTGGCCCGCCAACTCGCGGCGCAGGGAATCGGCGTGAACCTGCGCCACGCCGCGCCGACCACCCGCCCCGGTCTCCCGCCCACGCCGCCGAAGACCGCACGCGCGCATCACCGCTGACGGGCCCTTTCACCCAACCCCACGTGTTCCACGGAGTTCCCCTGTCCTTCGCCTTCGACGACATGAGCCATCTGCACGGACTGGCCGAGCGCATCCACAACGCGGCCGACGAGCTGCCGCTCACCGACTCGCGGTACGCCCGCAGCGACAACCTCGACGAACTCGACGAGAGAGTCGTCGACATCACCGGACTGTTCGTCCATCTGGCGACCGCCGCCGCCTTCGCCGACCGGATGGCTCGCCGCAACCGCGGTCAGGAGACCGACGTCACCCGGCGCAAGTTGACCGGGCTGACCCGCGCGGTGGGCACCGTGGGACGCGCCCTGGCCGACCTTGGTGAAGCCGTCGCCCAAGCCGGTCTCCTGCACCAGCTCAGCGGCCTCCCCGGCTCGCCGGAGCGGGCCGATGCCGCACGAGCCGCGCGCACGGCAGTTGACGTCCGGATCGACAGTGCCCGCCGCCACCTGAACGAGGCGGGCCGCCAGCTGCACCACGACGCAGACCGGCTCACACGCCGCACCCCACAGGCTGCCACCGCGCGCGTCACCCCACTGCCGGCCGTGCCCGCGCCGACCACCCGCACCCGCTGATCTCTCCGCCCGAAAGACTCTGGAGCGCCCCTATCCGCACCACCCGCCGCATCCTGCCGCTGATGGCTTCCGTGGCCTGCCTCGCCATCGCCGCGACCGCCTGCTCCAACGACAGCGACACCCCCGCCGCCGAGAAGGCCCCCAGCGCCAGCACCGCGCCGAAGCCGACGCCCGCACTCAGCACTGCGCAGGCCCAGGATGTCATCACCCACTACTCGAAGATCAACAACAGGGCCAACGCCACGCGCGACCGCTCCCTCCTCGACACCATCGAGGACGGCCCGCTGTATGCGATGTCCGTCTCGGAGTACACGGAGACCGAGGGCCTGCCCAAGGCCGACCGCAAGCCTTACAAGCCGTGGTCGTACGACACCGCCAGCGCCAAGCTGTACATCCCGCGCTTCACCCCCGGGCAGGACCGCTGGTTCGCAGCCGCGCTCTCCGGTCAGAAGGACACGGCCCCCTCCCGACTTACTGTCTTCGCCGAACGGCCGGAGCACAAGCGGTGGGAGATGGTGTCCGTCGTCGACCTCGAAGGCAAGAAGCTGCCGAACGTCGCCCTCGACCGGGACGGCTACGCCACCGCCGTCGCCGCCAATGGCAACAAGCAGCTCGCGGCCGGTGCCGACCTCCTGCGCACCGCAGTCCTCGACAACTTCGCCACCGGCGGCGCGAACACCGGAACGAAGGTCTTCACTCCGACCAAGGCGAGCAAGCAGCAGATCGAGGTCCACGACAAGACCGGCACCCGGTACGGCGACAAGGGCACCACCGTCTTCGCCGGGGCCGCCAACCGCTACAAGAACGCCTACGCGCTCAAGACCACCGACGACGGCGCCCTGATCCTCTTCGCCCACACCCACACCCAGACCGACGCCGTCGCGCACTCCGGTCTGCAGATCAACCCCGGCAAGGACGACCGGGCCTGGCTCCACGGCGTGCCGCGCAGTTCCATCCAGTACACGTTCGTGTGCAGCGACGCCGCCACCGTTCCCGCGAAGGGCGACCCGTCGCAGCTGATCGGCTACATGTGCGCCCGCACCGACGCCTCCGGCCCGCCCGTGACCTCCGGCCCGTCGACCCGCGCGTAGGACCTCCCGCGCCCGCACCTCCGACACCGAGGAGTGTCCTTGACCCATCCCGATTTCGAGCTGTGCGACAACGTCGGCCGCGACGCCGAGCAGATCGCCGCCGCTCGCTACGGCATTGCCACCCGCGACGACCTGCTCCGGTGGGCGAGGCGGGATGCCAAACCCTTCCTCGCCGAGCACCCGCTTCCGGACGAGCCGCTGCCGAGCCCGGACCTGGCCCCGTACCTCGCCGCACTCGCCGCTGCCGAGACACCCGCCGAGGTCCACGCCGTCACCAACCATCTCCTGGACGCGGCCGAACCCGCGCTCCGCGCTGTGAGCGACTACCTCCTGGCCGCCGCCCAATGGCGCGGCCAGAAACGCGGAGCGGCGAACGGCTCGCCGCCCAAGCTCCTCATGGAAGCAGCCGGCCGCAGCCTGTCCGCGCTGGCCATCGCGGACCACGCCGACCTGGCGGCGCTGCGCGCCGAATACGACCCCGCGCCGGCACCGAAGGCCCCGGCCCCCGACCGGAGCCGCGCTGCGTCCGGCCTTCCCCCGACTCCGCCGAACGCCCCGCCCGCCGGCCCGACCTCCGGCCGGTAGCCCGCACCCTTCTGGAGGCCCTACTGTCCACCCGTTCTCTCATAGCGCGCCCCACCCCGACCGGCTTCGCCGGCATGTACGTCCACTTCGACGGCTACCCCAGCGGACGACTCCCGCTGCTGCTCGCCGCCTACCAGCATCGCTTCGCCGGCGATATCGAGGCCATGGCCCGTCATCTGATCGACGAGGTGGACTACGGCTGGTCCGGGCTCGGCACCGACCTGCTCGACGGTGCTCCCGACGACCTGCGCCAGGAGCTGACCGGCGGCACGGAGTTCTCCAGCCGCAAGTACAGCAGCGTCATCAACTCGGACGGCAGGCCGGCTGAGCGTGAGCTGATCACCGAGGCGAACTGCGGTGGCCTGGATTGGGGTTACGTGCTGCACCCGCACGGCATCGAGGTCATCAGTCTGTCCGAGGAGGACCGCGGTCCTGTCGTGGACTGGGACACCGACCCGCGAGCGCGCTTCAGCGACAGCTACATGCGGTGGAAGCCCGGCCAGTCCGTCCCGGCCACCGTCCCGCCCCGCGCCACTCAGCCTGCTGCTCTGCCGGCGCAGCCGGCGGCCGCATGCACCACCAAGCGGTCCGCCGCTCGCCGCTAGCCCGCCCGGCGCTCACTTCCCCGCCCTGGAGAACGCCCGAGGACGCCGATGCTCTCGCACAGCTGGCCGACTCGCTCGCTGACGCCGAGGGCCTGGACGGGGGCACCCAAATCACCCGCCCGGAGCGCAGCACGCGGACATGCGCGGCCATCAACACCTGGCTCACCCACGGCGAACCGTTCCTGCGCCAGGTACGAGCCTCAGCCCTGGACATGCGATCCTCCCCGGCCGTCTCGGCACTGCCCCGCGCTCTCCCGCCGGGTCGGCCCGTCCCCCGCCGCTGAACCCTGCGGCACCACCACCGTAAGGAGACCTCACCTTTTGGATTCTGGCACCCACTTCGTCTTCGGCACCCACGAGCAGCACGGCTTCGTCGCCGCCTTCACCTCCTCCATGCCCGCCCACCTGCCCACTGGTTCCTCGTGCGGGAGCAGTTCGAGCCCGTCCCCGACCAGCCCGGGCTCTTCCGGCTCACCGAACCCGAGCGCGACGGTCCGCGCCGCACCCGTCAGGCCGTCCACGACCTGCGCCGCCACGGCTACGCCGTGCAGGCCGACGTCGCCCTGGACCCCGCAGCCTCGGCCAGCCCACCACGGCCTGTCCGGCCCAACGGGCTGCTGGAGCGGCGCAGCCGCATCGCACAGGCCGCCGCCGGCCGTTCATCCCAGCGCGGTTCGGCGCCCACCACCTCACCACCATCCGCACGGCCGATCCCCCCGAAGCCCGCCTACGCACCCACCGTCCACCTCACCGCCTCCGCGGCCGGGCGGTCCCGGTGAAGCCCGGAACCGAGCCGCTCCGCATCACCCGCGGTCAAGGCGGTGAGGTCGAAGTCGAAGGCGTCCTCGGCTCCCTCGCCGCAGACGTCCTGCGCCGCGCCGGGTTCCTGTTCGAGCCGACGCTGCGCGGTCCTTGGATCCGGCTCCCGTTCGACATGGGGCGCGACTGGGAGACGGAGCACGCGACCTGGGCGGCGGGGATGCTCACCGCCGCCCGCTACCCGGTGCACCTCGACCCCGACCTGCGCGCCGACGCCGCCGAGAAAGCCACATCCTCCGGACCGGCACAGCCACCGGCCATGACCGCTCAGGCTCCGCCCAGGCGCCGGGCCGGCCGCTGACCCCGACCACCAGGAGAAGCGATCACCGACATTCCCACGGCCACCGAACTCTCCCATCGAGCACGCGACTTCCGGCTGCGAATGGCCGTCATCGACCGCGAGACCGAGACCGCGCTCGACCCCACCCTGGACCGCTACGGACGGACCGTCCACCACGCCGCCGCAGCCGCCTGCGCCCGCCGGAATCAAACGGCCGTCGAGGCATACGCCACGTACCTCGCTGCGAATGCCGGCCACCTGCTGGACGCGGCCCGTCTCGCCCTCGACGAGATGCCGCCCGCCGGGCACATCGCCGCCTGGCAAGCCCTGCTGGATTCCCTCGCCGCCTCCCACTCCGAGATCGTCCGCATCCTCGACCGCCCCGCCGCCCCCGGCTCGGCGACCGAACGCGAACAGCACACAGCCGTGTGGCCGCACCTCGCCGTCTGGGCGGACCACGGATCCATCGCCGCCGACCTCGCCGACCAGCACCACCAGCCCGAACCCGAGCTGACCGACGAGGAACGGCAGATGTGGACCGAGATAGCCCAGGCCGCGCAGCGACGGGGCGAACTGGACCTGATCGAGTCGTGGTACGCGGCTGACGGCCGGCGCATCACGCTCGCCTACCTGATCGAGGACGACACCTCGACCGTGATCGCCCTGGCCGGCGACCCGGACGCGCCGGGCTGGGAAGTGATCGGGCACTACGTCCACGAGTACGCGGCCGGGCAGGCGCTGCCGCGAGCGGTCCCGCCGGGAGTCCTGCGGCCGGACGTCTCACGGTTCAACCGCCCGGCACCGACGCCCGAGGTGTCCCTGCAGGAACTGCTCCAGGACGTCCTCGAGGCACGTGCGGCCGGTGATGTCTCCGAGACGCTGCTCACCGCCACGCAGCACGGTCACGATGCAGGACCGATGGTCCGCATGCAGGAACTTCTCCACGTGGCCGGGTCAGTTCGCAAGCGCTCTGGAGACCGTGCAGGGCCGACAAGTCGCCGCCCGGCTCGAGGTCCTCGGCCGGCAACTCGACTTCCTCACCCGCGAAGTCCACAACGCGGCCGAGGACCTCGGCGCCACCGTCGCCGTCCTGCCACCGCACCGCGCCCCCAAGCCGCCGCGGATCCGCCCGCGCCCCGCCCTGGACACGACGCCCCCGGCTCCGCCGCCCCGCACCACGGTCCCCACGCGCCGCCCCTAACGTCCCCTGACAGAAAGCTCCCGTTGTCCCTGACCGCCTCGACGGCCCCAGCACCGCGCATCACCTACAGCGCGGTGCTGGGCAGCCCGCACGTCGCCCGCCTCCTCGGCGGCACCCTCACCGGCCGCCTCCCCAACGGCATGGCACCGGTGGCCATACTCCTGTGGACACTCGCGGCCGGTGGCAGCATCGCCTTCGGCGGCCTGCTGAGCGCCCTCTACGGGCTCGCGTCCGGGCTGTCCCAGCCGGTCAAGGGACGCCTCATGGACCGCTACGGCCAGAGGGCCGTGCACCTTCCGGCCGCCCTGCTCAACTCCACCCTGCTACTCGCCCTCCCTGTGGCCGGACCGTACGCAGGAGCGGCGCTCGCCACGACGATCGTCGTCGCCGCCGGTCTGACCACGCCGCCTCTCGAAGCCGGGCTCCGCGCCCTGTGGCCGAGCCTGCTGCCCGACCCGCGGCTACGGCACGCCGCCCTCGCCCTCGACACCGGCGCCCAGGGACTGCTGTACATCGTCGGCCCCCTCCTTGTCGCTGCGCTCGCCTCCGCGCACAGCCCCTCCCTCGCGCTCGCTGCCACCGCCGCCCTCGGTCTGGCCGGCACCCTCGTCGTCGCGATCGCGCCGCCGTCCCGCCACTGGCGACCCGCCCCAGCATCCGCAGGCGACGGCCCGGCCCGGCGGCTGGCCAGTCCCGAGATGGTGTCGCTGTTCATCGCCCTCACCGGCATCGGCTTCGCGATCGGCGCCCTGAACGTCTGGGCCGTCGCCATGGCCGAGCTGCACGGCCGGGACATGCTGTCCGGCTTGCTTCCCGCCTCGTTCTCGGCAGGCAGCTTCCTCGGCGGCTTGGTCTACGGGCGCCGCACCTGGCCCGGCTCCACCACGCGCCAACTCCTGGCCGGCACAGCCGCCTTCCTGGCCGGGTGGCTGCCGCTGCTCGCCCTTCCCGGCCCGCACGCGGCCATCGCCGCGGTCGTCCTGCCCGGCGCGTTCCTCACCGTCGTGGTGGCCTGCGCCTACCAGGCCACCGACGCCCTCACCCCCACGGGTCGCACCAGCGAGGCGTACGCGTGGCTGATCCTCTCGATCGGCGCCGGCCAGGCCGCCGGCACCGCGCTCGCCGGACGCGTCGCCGACCACGTCCTCGCCAGCGCCGCGCTCCCCGCCGCCGGCGCCGCCTTCGCCCTCACCGTCCTGCTCGCCTGCCCCGGCTACACCCCCGCCGAGCGCGGTCGGCAACGCCGCCCCCGTGCGGCCCGTCGCGGACGTGCCTGAGCAAGCGCCCTGCCCCCAAATTTCCGTTCTACAAACGTCTTTAAGGAGATCCATCTATGGCTGTCCGTACGAAGTGGACCGTCGAACACCCGTGTGGCCACGAGGTCGTCCATGACCTGTCCGACCGCCCCGCCGACCGGCGGGCCGGATTCGCCCGGTGGCTCGCGGGAAGGGACTGCTCTGGCTGCTGGAAGGCCGCCCGCGACGAGGACAGTGCCGGCAAGGAGGCGTGGCTCGCCGCCAAGCGCGCCGAGGAGCAGCAGGCCGCTGCCGAGTGGGCCGAGCAGTTCGACATGCCGCCGCTCGAAGGACACGACAAGGCCCTCGACTGGGGCGAGCGCTCCCGCCACCAACTCGTCACCGCCGCGTACAGCGCGCTGGTGAGCGAGGGCACCTGGGACGAGGCCGACTGGGCCGTCCTGGAGGACAAGATCCGCACCGTCGCCCGCGCCGGATGGTGGTTCGACCAGCGTGACTCTGAGGGCACTGACTTGCCCGAACTCCTGGACTCCGCGGCGTCAGACGACATCGGAACGGAGAACCCGTTCCGGTAGGACGCGGGGACTGTATACCCGACGATCCCCGGTTACCGAAACCGGGGATCGTCCGGATCCTTGTTCCTCCCACCGCCTCCCCGCGCACCTCGTGGAAGGAACTCTGCTGTGCCCGTTTCCCGCCATCCGCATGCCCCCGGTGACATCGTCACCCCCGACCGGGACGTCACCCACGCCCACTTCCGGCCCGGTGACCAGGTCGTCATCCTCAAGGGCACATCGGGCGGCGAACTGTGGGGCGACGCTTACAAGGTCGTCACCCCCTCGTGGCACACCCCGACCGACGAGGACGGCTGGCGCCTGTACGACCCGGCCGGCGGCGAGCGCACGTACATCACCGCGCACCCGCGCTACCTCGTGCACCTGTCCAGCCGGTGCCCGGACTGCCTCATCTACCAGCAGGCGCTGCGCACTTACCTGGTCCCGCGCCTGGCCGACGCCGAAGAGGACGTCGACTGCGGCTGGTACTGGGTCACCCACCTCAACGAGGTGGTGCACGTCGCTGACGCCCGGGGCGGCCGGTGACACACGCACTCGGCCCGGAGCGCGCCGCGGCCCTAACCCGTGCGGCTGCGGATGCCATCGAGGCGATCACCGACAGCGAGTGGCCGGTGCTTCTGGCCGAGGCACTTCGCGAACTGGAGGCGACCTGGCAGGAGTCGGCCGAGGTATGTACCGACGTCGCCTGGCGCGCCCGCGCCGCCCAGAACAGCGCGCTGGTACTGCTCACTCCCGAACACGTCACCGACTCCAGCCCCGACCCCGTGATGTGGCGGACCTACCGGCACCTCTACCTCAGTGCGCTGCGCTACGACTTCCGCTGCCGCACCATCGAATCGCTCATGAACAAGGTGCCGGTGAGCATGCTGAACGAGGACCCGTACAGCGAAGCGCTGTACGCCTTCTCGCGGTTGGGTCAATCACGCCCGGATGGCCTCGCCGTCATGGACCGGGTGCTCGTAGCCGCCTCCGCTCACCCCAAGACGCTGCACGTCCTGCTGCACGGGGTGTGGCTGGGCAGCCTCCTGCCCGGACGGGCTCCCATGCTGCTTGCCCTGGTGGGGCTGCTCCCCGAGGGCGGACTGAGCGATCCGATCGCACTGTTCCGCATGGCCTCGGCCCGGCGCAGCCTGGGCCACTACCCCGAGGCCCTCACCGCCATCAGCCACGCCCTGGAGCTACTGCCGCCCGGCGATCCGGCAGTCCACGCCGACGTGGTCCGCGAGCATGCGCTGATCACCACTGCTCGCGACCTCACCCAACATGCCCTAACGAGCCGGAACATCACTCCTTCATGATCATTCGCATCCACGAGCGAGGCATCGATCCCAACGAAGCGGTCGCCGAGGCGCTGGACCGGCCCGTCAGCACTCGGGAGGGCCCGACCGACCACACGGTGGTCGCCCACTGGCCGGGCCTGGATCACTACACCCTCGACGACGAGCAGAGGACCTGGACGTCGGCCGATTGGGCCGAGCATCTGGACGACCCGATCTGGCAGCACCCCTTCGCGGCCAGTCCGCACGGCGACCGCCGCGCCATCTGTCACGTGTCGGTACGCCTGCACCCGGACGACCGCGACCTCACCGGCCCCGAGTGGGCCGAGATCGCCCACCGGATCGCTCGCACCGCCGGCATCCAGCGCCCCGGGGACGATCACGGTTGCCGCTGGATCGCCGTTCAGGCGCAGCCCGGCCGCCTCGATCTCCTCGCCAACCTCATTCGGTCCGATGGCTCATGGACCACGCAGCCTTACCAGCTGCACAAAGCCCTCGCCGCGGAGAGCCGACGCATGGAGGCCGAGCTGGGCCTCATCTCGCCCCGCACCGGCCCCGATCCGCAGCAGGCCGTCCAGCAAGCCCGGTTTGCTGGACGCCCCACCCGGCAGGCCGACACCGCCGATGCCACTGCCCAACTCGCCGGTCTGCTGCGGCAGCTCGCCGACGAGCGCACCGGGCCGCTGTCCACCGTGCGCGGCCTCGTCGAGCACGCCGCCCACCGTCTCGACCGCCTGCCGGCCGCGTACGGTCCCGACAGCGCGCACCAGCTGGAGCTGATCGCTCGCTGCCTGCACGGCATCCAACAGGATCTCGATTCCATGGCCGCCGCCTTGCCGGCAGCTGCTCGGACGGCCCCTGCACGACCAACGCCCCCTGCTCCGACGGTGACCGTTGCGCCCGGCCCGCCCGGCACCCGGCTTGCCCGCCGACACGTCTGAAAGAACACCTTCTTGGCCCTTGCCGATCGTTTCCTGACCTTGGGGCGCGACGTGCACTCCGGGGAAGTCCTCGCCCGCGGCGGGGATCCCGAAGCCCACAGCATCCTCCAGCGCACCGGCTTCGTCCCCGTCGTCCGCCTCCACGAGACCTATCACCGCCTGCCCGTCGGCCTCGACGAAGCCGAGGAGAAACGTCTCGCCACACGCGCCGTCGCCCGACTCCGCGCCGTCAAGTACGGCGTCGAAGCCGACGACGCCTTCGACACCGAGGCACGCGAGCCGCACTATCTGCCGCTTGGATCACAGGTCGCGCACCTCGCCGAGCGGATCCGCGAAGCCACCACCAGCGACGAGGTCGCCGACATACTTACCGAACTGACGGCCTCTCACGACGGGGTGCTCATCGCTCTCGGCGAGGTGTTCGCGGCCACCGCGGCCTTCTATCAGGACCTCGGCCAGGCACCGGATCCGTACACCGCGAAGCGGCTGCAGTACCTCGCCGAGCACCGGCTCGCCGTCCTGTGGTCCGATCTCGCGCACATGCGCGACGACCTCGCCGACCGGCACCAGGACCATCCCCAGCGCCGCGCGTGCACCGCCGAGGTCGGACCGGACGAACGCGAAGCCTCCGCAGTCTGCGCCAGCCCGCCGCCTCCGCCGCGCCTGGCCCCCAGCCCCGTCGCCGTGCCCGTCGCCCCCGCACCGGCACGCCCGCGGCGCTGACCCGCGCCTCTTCCCTTTTCGAGGAGACCATGCACGACCCCACCCCCGACACCAGTCTCGGCGCGTTCGCTGCCGTCCTCGCCGGCGAACTGCCCGGCGCCTGGAGCAGCACGTACCACCCGGACCGCGGCAGCAACAACGACCACGGCGCCCTCACCGACCGCGTATGGGACATGAACGACGTCGCCGACGCTCTGGCCAAGCACACCGTGGACCACTGCGCCGTCCTCACCCGCGACGACGGAACCCGCCTGTTCGTCGCCGACCCGCCCGGGCACGGCAAGGGCTACCTGATCGCCGCCATGGCGCCCGACGACGCACCGGACGAGGCATTCCGTGGCGTGCGCGAGCCCGACGGCATAGCCGCGGTCGCCGATCCGTTCAGCGCCGCCGAGGACATCACCCACGACCTGCTGCCGCGGTACGACAAAGCCCTCGCCCAGGTCCGCAGCAACGCCGCCTGGCTCGCGGCACCGCAGCCCACCGAGCCAGAACACGTCGTGATGACCTGGTCCGGTGAAGCCATCGTCGTCGACAAGCCCGACCGTGCCGACGTCACCAAGGCCCTGACCGACCACGGCTTCGTCTTCGCGCCAGACCGGAACGTTTTCGTGTTGTCCGGGGACGACACCGCCCACCAGGCCGCCTCCGTGCGAGCCACCGGAGATCGTCTGTCCGAGCTGGGCATCGGCACCGTGCTGCGTCATCCGCAGGCTCGGCCCGCCCTGGGCACCGCCCCGGTCGCGCCGCCGGGCCCGCCCGTCACCTCCCCGTACCGGGGCCGATGACGCCCCGCGGCGAGGACGAACTGGTCTCCTTCGACCTCAACTACGTCACCATCACCCGTGCCCCGCACCCAGTTGGTCCTCGCCATCGGCGGCGACCCCGCGCGGCGGGCATCGTACAGACCGCCGGCGGCTTCCACTCCGCCTCCGGTGCCGCTCGCAACTACCACCGTCTGCCGCACCACCTGCCCGCCGAGGAGCAGCGGCACGGCGCCACCGCCGCCGCCCACGCCCTGCTCCTCGCCGGGTACAGCGTCCAGCTCGCCCCCTCCCCGAACACCCTGACTGCTCCGGACGGCGACCGGCAGGCAGCCCGCCGCTACCTCGCCCAGCTCGAGTCGCGCGCCCGCGCCGCCGAGACCGACCGCGACGTTGCCGCCCTCCTGACAGAGATCGCCGCACCGGAGGAAGGGGTGCTCGCGCAGGCGGTGCGGTCCTTGATCTCCACATGGGCGACGTGGGGCAAACGGCGCCGCGAAGCCGGGCTCGATGAAGAACCGGCGGAACAGCTGATGGAGAGCACCAGCAGCCTGTCCAACCACACACGACGCATCACGCTGATCCGCGACCAGGCCGCACCGCACACCACCTCGTCCGCGCCGTCCACGCGACGGCGATAGCCCCGGCCCGCACAGGAGCAACCGCACGTGGGAAACCGTGCCGACGACGAAGGCACCGACGTCACGATCTACCTCAAGCCCCTCACCGATACCGTTCACGCCGACACCCCGACCGACGCGCCCGAGCAGCTGCTCGCCCTCCTCGACAACCTCGGCTTCGAGCGCCGGACCCTACCCACCCCCGGGCCCGTCTACGTCTGGCACGAAGCACCCGCCCACCTCGACGCGGACGCGAAGAAGCAGCTCGCCACCCATGCGGTGCCCTGGCTGCACAAGGCCGGATACGTGGTCCACATCGACGATGACATCTGGGACGCCGCCGCCTACACCGACGCCGCAACGGCCATGCGCAACCAAAGCGCCCCGGCCCCGCCGCCGCCCGCCATGGCCGCAGTACGCACCACGGACCGTCCGGCAGGGGCACGCCGCCGGTGAGCCTCGCCGATGAATACAACATCGACGTCACCTTCTACCACCGCGACGCAACGATCTACGTCGACACCCGCACCGGCGCCTCCGAGCGTCTCCTGGCCCTGCTCGACGGCCTCGGTCTCGACCGGCACAGCGCCCTGGACGACGTCTGGCATCAAGTCCCCGACCAGATGGACGAGATCGCCATGACGGCCATGGCCGACCGGGCCGCGCCCCTGCTGGCCCGTGCCGGATACCGGGTCGACATCGACGCGGGCCTCTTCGGCGGCACGGCCTACCGCGCCGAACTCGCCGCACAGGCGGCACACCGACAGCCACCGACACCGGCATCGCGCTCTGCGCGACCGCGCCGTACGCGCTAACCGCCCGACAACGCCGGCCCCGGCCCACCGGGGCCGGCCCCACCCTCCCCAGGAGCCCGCCGTCACTCACGAACCCGACCGCACGCCACCGACCATCACCGCCAGCCGCAAACCCCGTCTGGTCACCGCCCTGTTCCGCCGCTACCTGCGCGCCGTCACCGTCGGCAGCCGGGAGCGCACCATCCCGCTGGCGGGCGGACGCCCCG
Organism: Streptomyces sp. NPDC060064; assembly: GCF_042736455.1. Classification (NCBI taxonomy): domain Bacteria; kingdom Bacillati; phylum Actinomycetota; class Actinomycetes; order Kitasatosporales; family Streptomycetaceae; genus Streptomyces; species Streptomyces sp. NPDC060064. Next base: position 30,552 of record NZ_JBHWWF010000039.1, on the reverse strand, counting down.
AGGCAGCCCTCGACGAAGCCCGCCGCCGCGACGCGCTCCTCCTCGTCGACAGCTACCGCATCCCTCAGCACCACAACCAGCACCCAGCACCGGCCTGTTCAGGAGGCACATGACCGACTCGAACCTCCCTTCCGTACAACTGGCTGACAGCATCGCCGGCCAGATCGGCCAGCTCCGCCGTCTCTTCGCCCTGGCGCCGCCACACGAGGCGGCCCAGATCCTCGCAGGCGTCCTGGACTACGACACCGGCATCCTCGGCGAGGTCACCCAACTCGTCGAAACGGGATCGCGATTCGCGAAGGTCCACTCCGAGCACGGCGTCCTGCCGCCCGAGGTCTGGCTCGCACTCGGCCGTGCCGCCAACGAACTCGACAGCGTGGGCGTCGACCTCAACGAGCACACCGGCACGATCAAACAGGTGGCCAGGCCCTCCGCCCCGTCCAGCAGGCCGGCCGGCGCGCCGGCCGCCGTGTCGGTCGCCTCGGCGATGGTCATCCGGCGGCGCCGGTGAAGAAGAACCAGCAGTGGACCGGCTGGGGCCCCACCGGCCAACAGGCCCTGCGGCACTACCTCGTCGAGCCCCGCCACCTCGCCGGCGGCGGAGACCTGCGCTACGTCACAGAGTTCCTGCGCGCCTCGGGCTGGCGGGACAAGTCCAAGACCGGCGGCCCTGTCGTGTTCGACAGCCCGGACAAGTCGGTGCGCATCGGGTACGACCCGTACACCCAGCCCGGCGGCTGGACCATCAGCGGGAAGCCGACCAAGACGCAGGAGGCGTGGCACGCCACGCTCGGCCGGCAGGTCCCCGTCGAGATCGTGGCCGGAGTCACCGACGCGCTGACCCGGCCGCGCTCCGCGCACGCTCCCAACGTGTGGGCGCCGCTTGAGGCACAGGGCTGGGAGACCGAACGGGGACAGCACTTCACCGCCCGCAGCCCGGACGGCGACGCCGTCGTCCGCTTCCACCAGTCCGCTCCGGGACAGGCGCACTGGTGGGCCGGTGCCCGCAATGAACACGGCCGGGTATGGGAGGCGATGTTCACGCCGACCACGCCGATGCACCTGGTGCAGGCGTTCAGCACCGCGCTCGCCGATCCGCAGCCGGTGATGCGGCCCCTCGGTCACGTCCCGCCCTCCCAGAAGATCCGCACCACCTCCGTGTCCGTGCTGCCCTCGCAGCTCAGCGCGTGGCAGCAGGCCCGGATCACCGCGGCCCGCGCCGCCACCTGGGCCAGCAACACCTTCGCCACCAACAAGGCTCGTCCCCAAGGCCCCGGTGCACGCCCGTACGCCAAGGCCGGGCGGATGCGGTGAGTCACGAACGCTTCTACTCCCGCGTCAACGGCCCCACCCTGCACCGCGTCAACGCCGTCCGCCGGCTGGACGAGGTGTCGCCGTGGCACCTCGCCGGCGGGGGCGATCCCCGGCACGTGACCGAGTACCTGCTCGCGTCCGGCTGGAGCAACCACTCGGTCGTCGGCTTTCCGCATGTGCTGCTGGAGAGCCCCGACCACCACCTCCGCCTTACGCTGGAACCCGAATTCGACACACACAGCGTCTGGTGGCGCATCCACCCGGCCGAGAACCACGAGTGGTCCGCCCAGTTCGGCGGCAATACGCCCGTCGAGGTGATCGCAGGGTTCACCGACGCCCTCAACAGCGCAGCCCCACCGCCGGAGACGGACCTGTGGCACCTCGCAGCCGGCCGGTGCTGGTCCCTGCTCCGGACCGGGAGAGAAGAGGCCGCTCTGTCCCCGGATGAAACCACGCTCCTGTCCCGGGTCTCCTCGCTCGCCGAAACACCCGTATGGCGCTGGACCGTCCAAGTCTCCGTTTCCCTCTCCGAGGGGCGGCACCGGTGGATCTGGAACTCCTCCATCGACGAAGCCGCTCCGGCCGCCGCGCTCGCCGACCCCACTCCGCTGCTGCGCACAAAGGGGCAGACGCCGGGCCTCACCTTCGGCTTCCTCGGCTCCCACCGGAGCGTCGTCACACCGGAACAGCACCGCCTGCGGCATCTGCAGCGGCTCGAAGCCGCCCGGCAACCCGGGACCGCCCGGACCTTCCTCAGCAGGGCCGGCGCCCCCACCCGGCCAGGCCCGCCACAGGAGACGCCGCTGAACAGGCACCCGCAGAACCTCCCGAATTCCCTCTCTCCGCAAGGATGTTGATGCCCGACCCCTCTCTTCCCAGCTCTGACCAGGTCGCGCAGGCGACCGCCACCCTGGCCCAGGTCAAGGACTATCTGCGCACCGATCCGCCCGCCTCCGAGGTACTGCCGCTGCTCGCCGGCCTCCTCGACGAGGACACCGGCATCCCCATCCTGCTCGGCGACGTCCTGCGCAGCGCCGCGCGTCTCATCGCCCAGCAGACCAGTGCAGATACCGACGAGATCCGACTGATCATCACCGGGCTCCGGGAGGCCGCTCAGGAAGCCACCGACAGGCATGTCCTGCACTGGGACGTGCAGCGCCTGAGCGGTTACACGTTTGAGCCCGCCGGCCCGCCGACGGCCTCGTGACCCGTCCCTACATCGCCAGCAGGGCCGACGATCCCTGGTCCCGCATCTGGTTCGACACCACGCCCCGGCGCCTCGCAGGACCCGGCGACCCGCGCCATGTCACCCAGGCGCTGCGGGCCGCCGGGTGGAAGAACTACGGGCGACCCCGACTTCCCCCACGTCGTTCTGGCCAGCCCCGACTACCGGCACACGCTCGTCCTGGAGCCCACGCCGGATTCGTTCGCGTCCTGGTGGCGGATCTCTTCGAAGCAGTGGCACGCCTCCCTCGGCGGCAACACGCCCGCTGAGATCATCGCCGGATTCACCGACGCCCTCCTGCAGCCCGCAGCGGAGGTCGGGCCTGACATCTGGCCGACGCTGCAGGCAGTCGGCTGGAGCTACGAGCGCGACGAACGGGGCAACCAACGTGCCCGCCATCCGGACGGCGTCAGCACCATGGAGCGCTCAGCGACGCTGGACAGCGGCTGGTTCAGCTGGACTGCCGAAGTAGCGCTGCCCACCGGCCTCGGCGGTCACCGGCGACTGTGGCACGCGTACTTCGACGGCCGCACTCCCCGCCACCTGCTCTCCGGCTTCGCCGCTGCCCTCGTCGACCCCGCGCCCGTCTCCCGTGGCCACTACGACGTCCCGCATTCCCACCTGGTCACTCAGGTGGAGCGTGGCGCCCGGGGCGAGCAGCTAGCCGCAGCCCATGAGGCGCGGCTGAAAGCCAGCGAGTCCGCCGCCCGCAAGGCCCGTCGCAGTGCCCCGCCCACCGCGCGTCCTGTTACGGCGGCACTCGCCGCCGAGCCGCCCGTATCTGCGGCCCAGAGCCGCTGACCGTGCGGAGCGGTCCCGGCCGCTCCGCACCACGCCCCCGTCACATCCGTCGTCCAAAGGCCCTTGTTGACCATCTCACTCGAACCCGGGAGCCCGTCCCACCGGCTCTGCCTGAGTCAACTCGCCATTTATCTGCGGCACAGCCGGCAGATCCTCGCCGCCTGGGACCTCTACTCCGACCAGCGCTCCGACCCCAAGACGTTCCAGCCCCACGACGAGGACGCGTACGGCCTGCGGCAGCACAAGCGCGACGCCGACACCCTGTCCGCGTTCGGCCGGGTGTACTGCCACGCCGACGAACTGGTGCACGTCGCCGAACAGCAGCTCGCCCAGCTGTCGCCCTCCGACCGGACGCGCCGCTACGCCTGGCAGGTCCGGGAACTGCACGAGGCCACGGAACGCCTGTACGCAGTCCACGATGACTGGCGCGCGGTGCGCGACGCGCTGCCCGAGAGCGCCGTCCCCGGCACGAAGGCGTACGAGGAACCGCTCGCCGAAAGCTACGCGGAAGCCTGGTCCTACCTCGACCAGTGGGCGATCCACGGCCAGGCGCTCTTCGCCGTCAACGCGCTGGCGCAGAAGCAGTCGACGGCATCCGCGCCGACACTGTCGACGACGGCTCCCGTGCCCAAGGCCGCCGCCGGATCGTCCACGGTCCGGCGGTGACGGGCGTGAGCGACACCGTCGAGCTGACGCTCGTCTCCCCGGTCTATCTCGCCGGCCGCGGCGATCCGGGATTGGTTACCGTCCCTCTTCACCGGGCCAGCGGCTGGAGCTACGGCCACGATCCGCTGATGCCCCGTGTCCTGCTCACCAGCCCCAACCAGCAGGCGGCGCTGCGGATCGACCCGAACCCGGACGAGCCGTGGTGGACCATCGGCCACGCCCGCACCGACGACCAGCCGGCGTGGACGGCCACCTTTGACGCCCACACGCCAGTCGAGATCATCGCCGCCTTCACCGACGCCCTCACAAACCCCCGCGCCCTGCACGCTGCCACACCGCCCACCGCTCCTCTGCGGCAGGCAGGTTGGCGCGACGCCCCCCGCCAGAGCGGCCTCGTGTCGCCCGACGGCGTGGTCCGTGTCAAGTACACCACCGAACACGGCCTCGACCACTGGTTCATCACAGCCGCCGACGGCCGCACCCCAGACGATGAGTTGTGGGGCGCGTGCCTGGACGGCACCACCCCGCCCCATCTGGTCGCCGCCCTGACCCGTGCGCTCACCGACGCCACCCCCGTCATCCGTGATCCGAACCGCATGCCCGGTCTTGGCGTGCGCCACCGGCACGACGTCAGGCAGCACGTGCCCGTGGAGACGGTGGCCTTCGCGCTGGAGAACCGCCTCAAGCATCTGACCGGCCGCCATCCGCAGCCAAGTACGCCGCCCGCGCAGCTTCCGTCCGGTGCGCCTCCCGGCCGCACGCCCTGACTCCGTACGGCCGCCGCCCGCACTTGCCGCTGAGCGCGCGCTCCACCCTCACCCGCCCCAGGAACCGCCCTCTTGCCGAACTCCTCCTCCCAGTCCACCGACGGCTACGACATAGCCTTCAAGATCCTTCTCGGTGCCATCGCCGTCGCCATGCCTCTGTCCAACCTCGCCTGGCTCGGCGGCAATCTCACCGCCTGGGCCACCGCCTCCGGCACCGCCACCTACCAGCCGGTTCAGGCCCTCCTGCATCCCGCCCAGCTGTGGCCGGACCTGAGCGAAACGTCCCTCCTACTCGGCGCGCGCATCCTGCCCGGCGCCGTGCTCGTCGCCCTCGGCATCACCGCCGCGGTGCTCTGTAAGCGGCACCGAGGCGGCAGTGGCGGGCGCAAGAAGCGCGTCGCCGGCATGGCCAAGCAGCGAGACATTGAGCCGCTGATGTCCAAGGCCATCACCGACAAAGCGCGGTCGCTGCGCCCGAGCTTGAAAGACGCCAAGCACATCGACGCGGCCGACACCGGCATCCTCCTCGGCAATCTCCAGGGCACGAAGCACGAAGTGCGCATGGGATACGAGGACGTCGCCGTCGCGATCATGGCGCCCCGATCCGGTAAGACGACCAGCTTGGCGATCCCCTCGATCCTCAACGCGCCCGGTCCGGTCCTGCTCACTTCCAACAAAGCCGCGGGCGACGCCTACACCGCGACACTCGACGCGCGTGCCGCCGTCGGCCGCACCTGGTCGATGGACCCGCAACAGATCGCCCACGCCGAGCGGACGATGTGGTGGAACCCACTGGCCGACGCCAAGGCCCTCGACGGCGCAGGGCGGTTGGCCGGTCACTTCCTCGCCGCCTCCATGGACGCGAGCCAGCAAGGCGACTTCTGGTCCAAGGCCGGCAGCAACATCCTGTCCCAGTTGTTCCTGGCCGCCGCACTGGACGAGCGGCCGATCACCGACGTGATGGCCTGGCTCGCCTTCCCCGCCGACCGCACCCCGCTCGACATCCTGCGCGACCACAAGTTCGCCGCAGTCGCCGCCCAGCTCAAGGGCACCGTAGAGGGCCCGCCCGAAACCCGGGACGGCATCTACGAGACGGCCCGCCAGTACGCCGCCGCCCTGCTCAACAGCGAGATCGCCGCCTGGGTGACCCCGCAGAAGGACGTTCCGGAGTTCACGCCGAGGACGTTCGTCACCTCGAAGGACACGCTCTACCTGCTCTCCAAGGACGGCGGCGGCGGAGCCTCGGCCCTGATCGCCGCGTGCGCAGACAGCGTGATGCGGGCCGCGACCGCGCAGGCCGAACGTGCTGGCGGGCGCCTCGACCCGCCGATGCTCGCGATCCTCGACGAGGCCGCCAACGTCTGCAAGATCAGCGACTTGCCCGACCTGTACAGCCACTTGGGCTCGCGCGGCATCATCCCGATCACCATCCTGCAGAGTTACCGGCAAGGCCAGAGAGTCTGGGGCGACGCGGGCATGGACGCCATGTGGTCCGCCTCCACCATCAAGGTCATCGGGTCCGGCATCGATGACCCCGACTTCGCCGACAAGCTGTCCCGGCTGATCGGCGACCACGATGTCGAGACGACCTCCACCTCGACCTCGGAGTCCGGCAAGTCCACCTCCGTGTCCATGCGACAGGAACGCATCCTGGCCGCCGACGCCATCCGCGCGCTGCCCAAGGGCACCGCGCTCGCGTTCGCCACCGGCATGCGCGCGGCCATGCTCGACCTGCGCCCTTGGTATCTCGAGCTCGGCGCCGACGAACTCTCCGCCGCCTCCGCCCGCGCCTCCAAGGGCATCACCGCCCGCGCCGTCGCCAAGGCCGCCCCGAAGCAGAGCGACTTCGGCCCTGCCGCCTAAGCACCCCCGAGCCCGGCGGCCGTACCCAACCCGACGGGAGACGAGCCCCATTCACCCCTGCACGACCGCGCGGCGTCGCTCATGACCGAGCCGCCCGCCGAAACCCTGCTCTTCGACGTGCCGCCACCGCCCACCCCCGTCGAACGGCTGCTCCAACTGGCCGACCAGTACACCCAGCACATCGACGCGCTCGACCTCCTCCTGCGCGCCACCGACCCGCCCGCGCCGGATGCCCACACCGCCTCCGCGCAGCGTCTGGCAACCGACACCCAGTCCGCCATCAAGGCGATCCGGGGCGAACGGCTCTATGAGAGCGTCGAGTTGACCGAGACGGTCATGCGGCTGAAGCAGCTCACCTTTCTCACCAGCGCCTCGGCCGACCTCAGCGCCGGGGCCGCTCGCGAGCTGGCCGCGCTGGCCCCGGAAGCTGCCGTCAGCTGCGCCGTGACGCTGGCCGCCGAGACGCGGCGGCGCCGCTGGGCCACCGCGCCGGACCCCGACGACCGGCTGAGCGCCGTTCAACGCACGGCCCTGACGGAGATCGCCTGCGGACACGTCGTGTCCAGCAGCTCTCTGGGCCGCGAGTTCATGCGCTCCCGCGAACCCAAGGCGCTGATGAGCACCCTGCGCGCCCTGGAGACGAAGGGCCTGGCCGAGAGACCCCCACGCTCGGCGCACGCCGCCTACGTCGGCGGCCCGCCGCTGGACCGCGTGCGTCTCACCTCTGCAGGCATCACCGCCCTCGCCTCGCTCATCGGCTCACCTCCAGCAGGGCCGAGCACCGCGCCCGGGACCACGCCCCACCCCCTCCCCGCCACCGCGCAGGCCACCACCCGAAGCCGCTGAACCCTCACAGGAGCCATCCCATCCCCACGCCCCCACTCGACCTCCACGAACAAATCCGCCAACTACGGCAGTTGGCGCGCGACTTCGAAGCCCTCAAGGCGCGCGTGCGCGACGTTTCCTACACGCCTGGCACGGACGCACTGCGCCACATCAGCCCGCTCCTGCTCACGGCACAGGACCTCGCGGCCACCGCCCTGGTGCGCCTGACCGCGCTCGACAACAGCACGTACACCCACATCGCCGGCAGCCGCGCGAGCCTGGAGCTGCTGGCCTCGGTCGTGTCCTCGTCGTCGCTCGCCGGCACCGACCTGGCCCACGTGGTGCTCACCAACCCGTACGAGGGCGCGCAGTTCGCCGGCTACCCGGCCGACGAAGAGGCGGTGCGCACCGCCCGTCACGCAGAGGCCATTCCGAAGATGAGCGGGCACCTCGACGATGCCGTCCACCAGCTCGACCTGTGCGCGATCGGCTGCCGCTACCTCGCCCACGGCATCACCGAAGACCTGGGCACCGGGCAGGAGCACAAGTCGGCGGCCGTACGGCAGACGACGGGCCCCGCGCTGACCCCCGCCCAGTACGACGCCCTCACCGCCCTGAACGGCGGACGCAATCTGTATGAGAGCGCGACCCGCGGGCTGGGCGTGACCCGCGTCGCCACCGAGGACGGCACCCGCGTCTCCATCGCCACCTACCGGGCCCTGGCCAAGCGCGGACTCGTCACCCGCGACACCAGCACTTCCCTGGCCATCGGGTAGAAGATCACCGTCACCGAGCAGGGGCAGCGGCCCTGGCCCAGCCGCGACCCCACGCCGCGCTGACGACCGCAGTCGCCACCCCGCCCAAGGCCGCGGTCTCGCAGGGAGCCCACCGGTGACCTCTTACGCGCCCGACGACCGGGTCATGGTCTCCCCGCGGTACATGGCAGGCGCCGGCGACCGGATCGCCGGCCCACTGATCCACCTCTTCGGCTGGCCCACGCAGCACGACGCTGCCACCGGCCACGTCAAGATCGACAGTCCCGACGGTAGCGAAGGAGGCCCGGCAAGAGGCCGGCCGGCGCTTCACCATCGTCACCAGCCTCACCGCCCTGGGCTCCACGGACGCTCTGGCAACCGCCGAACTCTTCGTTGCCGAACGCCGGCACCGCGGCTTCGTACCCGAGTACCAGCCGCCTGCCCTCTCCCACGCTCAGAGCACCGCGCTGCGCGCGATAGCCCGCGGCGACGTCGCGATCACCAACGACAAGCCCTACCTGCGCCGCGAGGACATCCGCGTCAGCATCAGCACCATCCGCGCCCTGGAGAGCCGCGGCCTGGTGATGCGCGAGGACTGCCCGGACTGATTCCGCGACGAGCGCCTCCATCTCACCGCAGCGGAGCGCTGCGACCTCGCCGCCTCGTTCGCACGGCCACACCCCACCGGTCTGACCGCACGCCCAGCTCCACCAGTACCGACGGCCGCTGCCAGCCGTTCCCGCTGAACCCGCCCTCAACTTCCCGGGAGACCTCACGCCCTCCGACACCCCCACTGCGCACGACATCACGCTCGCCCTGGCCGCCCAGGTCCACCCCGACGCCACACCCCGCGACGTCGTCGTCCACTTCACCCTGCGCCGCCCGGCCGCGCCGCGCTACGACCACAGGTCCTCCGGCGGCCCCGCGAACGGCATCGCCCAGTCACTGCACGCCCGGTTCTACGGACTACCCGACGACCCGGGCCCGGTGCCCACGGCCCTCGACCAACTCCTCCAGACCGTGACCACCGCCCGCGACGGAGACCAGCAGCACGCCGTGCTGGCCCAGCTCGCCGAGCAGCTGCGCAACGCCGCCGAGATCCTCGAATGGCTCGCGACAACGCCCACTGGCGTCAACTGCCCGCCCCCACCTGGGAATGGCTGCGTACGGCCACGGACACCGCCCGCGACCTCGCCGACGGCCTCGACGAGGTAGGCCCCGCCTTCGCATCACCCTGTGCCCCCGCCGCGGCCCCTGCCCCGCCGGCACCCGCCGCGCACCGCGCCCCCACTCCCCGCCGCTGACCGACCCGCCCACGGACAGCGCCCCGCTCACCACAAGGACACCCCATTTCCGCCAACCCCGTATTCCGATCCATCTCGCTCGGTGCAGGAATTCAATCCAGCGCCATGCTCGCCCTGTCCGCCGAAGGAATTCTCCCCGAAGTCGACTACGCCATCTTTGCCGACACAGGATGGGAACCGCAGGCCGTTTACGATCACCTCAACCACCTGGAAAGAGAAATAGCCGAACCGGCAGGCATCCCCATCACCCGCGTCTCCTCCGGAAACATTAGAGCGGACGCACTCGACCCCGATCACCGGTTCGCTTCCATTCCTCTCTACGTCCTCAATCAGGACGGAAATACAGGGATGACCAGACGGCAATGCACAGGTGAATATAAGATAAAGCCGATCAAGAAGAAGGTGCGCGAACTCCTGAGATTCCCCTACCCCACACGCATTCCGAAAGGTGTGTTCGCGGAGCAGTGGGTCGGTATTTCGACCGATGAATTCCATCGCGCGAAGGACTCCGACGTCAAGTACATGCGCAACCGGCATCCACTCATCGATATGGACTGGTCACGCAGTGACTGCGTGCGCTACCTGACGTCACTCGGACTGGCAGACACCCCGAAATCAAGCTGCCTCGGCTGCCCCTTCCACGGAAACGCGCAGTGGAGGCACATCCGGGACACCTCACCGTCGGAGTGGTCGGACGTGGTCGAATTCGACGCAGCAATTCGGAAGGGAAATGCGCGCGCCAACGCCACCGGCAACCGGCTCCTGGGTCAGGCATTCCTGCACCGCTCGCGCGTCCCCCTCGGCGAAGCGCCGATCGACCACGTCACCGCTGCCGAATGGGCCGCGCTCCAGCAGGAACTCGGTACGGGCGAAGACGACGCGGACGACTTGGAGCAGGGCGTCCTCGACGGCTGCTCCCCATGGGCCTGCCGCGGCGAAGTCGAACCAGTCCAGGATGACTTCGGGCTGGCCTCGTGACGGTGCTGGATCTATTCGCCGGCCCCGGCGGCTGGAGCCACGCGCTGACCGTGCTCGGAGTACGGGACGTCGGCCTGGAATGGGACGAGTGGGCCTGCAAGACGCGTGCCGCAGCAGGCCAGCTGACGATCCGGACCGACGTGGCGATGTACCCGGCCTGGCCGTTCCTGGGGACGACCACCGGGCTGATCGCGAGCCCGCCGTGCCAGGCATGGTCGATGGCCGGCAAGCGCCTCGGGCTTCTCGATCAGCCATTGGTCCATCAGGCCGTCGCCGACCTGGCACAGGGCCGCGACACCCGCGAGAGGCTGCTCGCCTCCTGCCGCGACGAGCGGTCGCTCCTGGCGGCCGAGCCGATTCGCTACCTGCATGCCCTCAACCAGCACGGCCAGCCCGAGTGGGTGGCTATGGAGGAAGTCCCTGACGTGCCGCCATTGTGGCGCCAGTACGCGGCGATCCTTCGCACCTGGGGCTACAGCGTGTGGACGGGCATCCTGAACGCCGCGGACTACGGCGTGCCGCAGACCAGGCGGCGAGCGATCCTGCTCGCCTCCCGCACCCGCACCGCCGAGCCCCCGCCGCCCACACACGCCAAACTCGCTGAGCCGGAAAGCCTGTTCGGGCCGGGCCGCACGCAGTGGGTGTCCATGGCCGAAGCTCTCGGCTGGGGCGCCACCGACCGGCCCGTACCGACCGTGTGCGCCGGCGGCGGGCCCGGGGGCGGCCCCGAGCCATTCCCCTCCGGATCACGCAAGACCCTCGCCGACGCCCGTGACCGCGGCACGTGGAAACCGCAGCCCCGTTCCGTGGTGCTGAAGTCCCGTCGTGAAGGAGCGGGTTCGGCCGAGCGTCACGGAAGCCGGGAGAACCGGTCAGCCCATGCACCGGCCCCGACGTTCACCGACGAGGCGCACCGATGGTCGTGGTCCCTGCGCAGCAACAACCAGGCGAACGCGACCGTACGCCGCGCGGACGAACCGGCCGGCACCCTCTTCTTCGGCCACCGCGCCAACGAATGCGTCTGGGTGCCCGACCCCGTGGCCCCCGACGGCCTCGACGGGGAGCAGCCGGCACCGGAGTCCATCCGGATCACCGCCGTCGAAGCGGGTCTGCTTCAAACGTTCCCTGCTGACTACCCGTGGGCCGGGAACAAGGGGCAGCAGTTCTCTCAGATCGGCAATGCCGTGCCACCCCGGCTCGCCGCACACCTGTTGGCCCCGCACCTCGGCAAGACCCTCACTCCCGACGACTTCACCCTGGCCGCCTGATGCCCCATCCCTCCGACCCGTTCGAGGACGACCTGGACGACCTGCCCCCGCCACCGGCCGTGCACTACGCCGAGCAGGCCCTGCTCGGCGCACTCCTCCTCGATCCTCACCGCCTGTCCGAGATCGGCGCTCTGGAAGCCGATCACTTCGACAACCACGCCCACGGCGCGCTGTTCCGCGCGATGCTCGAGACACCGGCGCCCGACCCCGAGCAGCACCGTGACAGCCCGGCTTGGCTGAACGCGGTTCTGGACGCTGCCCGCCCCAACGCTCCTGGGCTGACGGCCTCCTACCTGCACACCGCCATCCAGGTCTGCCCATGGCCCCAGCACGCGATCAGCTATGCCCGGATGATCCGTGCCGACCACGCCCGGCGCAGCCTGCGGATGCACGCCGAGCGCCTGGCCCAGACCGCCAGCGACATCACCCTGCCTCACCGGGCCGCCGCCACCGTCCACCAGGCCGATGCCCTCGCCCGGTTCCTGGACGACCTGTCCGGACGGTTCGCCCCGCACCCCGGCTCGCTGCCGCGCACCCCGCTGCAGCCGGCACCTCCGCGCGACGTCGGCGAGGACGCTCTCGACGACGAGCGGTTCCTGCTCGCCTCCGCGACCGCGCACCCAGCCGAGGCCAAGAACATGCGCTGGCTCGTCGCCGAGGACTTCGCCGCTCCCCTGCACGCCGCCGTGTGGCAGTGCCTGACCGCGCTCACGCACCGAGGCGATCCCATCGACCCGGTCACCGTGCTCTGGGAGGCCCAGCACCGCGGCCTGCTCGCCCACGACGTCACCCCCGCGAGTCTGCTCACTCTGGTCGAGACGGCGGTCGGCTCGCCGGAGCACTGGGGCGAGAAGGTCGTGCAGCGCGCCCTGCTCGCCCGCGCCCAGGCCGTCGCCGCCCGCATCACCGCCTACACCGACGACCCGGCCAACTCGCCCCACCAACTGGTCACCGGAAGCCGTCGCGCGCTGGCCGACCTCGCCGCACTGCGCACCCGTTGGCAGCACACCATCGCGCCCGCCACGCCGACCTCGCCGCGCACCGCGCGCAACCCATCCGCCCCTCGGGCCGGCCCGCCTCCTCGCGTCACCGCTCCCGCCGCACGAGCCGCCCGCTAGAACACCCCGGTCCGGCCAGCGCCCCACCCTGGCCGGACCGGTGAATTGAGTTCTCCACCTCCACGCCGACGACGGCCACACCATCGTCGCCGCCGGCACCTACCAGCACGCCGACAGCGTCCACCTCCACGGCGAAGACCACCTGCGCGTCGTCTCCGGCTCCTACGACACCCCCAACGAAGCCATCACCGAGTTCGAGCGCCTCTACGGAGAGGCCGTCCGCCCCGGCCCCGCACCCGCCACGGACACTGAAAAGCAGACCGCCCAGGCCACCGCCACCGTGATCACAGGAGCCCCGCCATCGCATCGGAAGCCCCACTCGAGCCCCCCGTACCGAAGATGGAGGCCGTTGCGGTCCATGCCGCCGATCCCGAAAACCACGAGGCGCTCCTCGACAACTTCCTTGAATCGCACGGTGACTGGGAGCGCTATAGAACCTGGGACGACGACAGCACCGTCGCCAACCACGAATCACTCACCCTGCGGGCGCTCTTCGACCACGAGGCCCAAGGACGCGATACCAAATGGACGCTCGCCGCGTACGAGACGCCGGTCAGCGAGCGCCTCTGGTACGCAACCGCCGCCGCCGCCACCCCCGCCGAGATCGTGCGCACCATGCTCAACTCCGCCGCCAGCGAGTCAGCATGGGGCCCAGCCGCCCTCACGGAGACCACCATCACCCAGGCGACGCGCCCGCTCGCCGACGCGGGCTGGAAACAGACCATCGAAGGCCGCTACATCCGATGGGAAGCACCCGGCGAAGAAGCCACAGGCATCCAGTTCGACGCCTTCGCCGCCGGCCAGAAGCCCGGCAGTCTCCTGCCGACCTGGACCGTATGGGGCGGCAACGCCGTCCACCAGCCGACCTGGTCCGTGGAGCTCTCCGCGCACTTCCCAGCGCCCCTTCTACAGGACATCGCCTTCGAACTCGCCGAAGGACAAGGCGCACGGTCCATCCAGCCGGTACCCCCGGGAGGTCCGGCGCTGCGCACCGCCCAGGCCGGTACGACGCCGGCGCCACCGGCCTCCCTCCCTCCCGGACGGCGCCGGTGACCCCCTACCCTGAAGAGATGACGATGTTCTGGGTCGGCCTCGGCATCCTGGCCGTCTTCGGAACGATCTGCGGCTTCCTGACGCGACAGCTGATCGGCAGACTGCGCTCGGTGGTGGGCCGCATCGCCGTGGAAGGCCGCTGTGTCAGGCAGTACTCAACCGAGGGCAGCGAGGGCAACACCTACTGGCACCACGTCCACGGCTTCACCACGCTCGACGGGCAGTACATCGAGTTCGAAGAAGACGCCATACTGCTGGCCCAGGGCGACACCGTGACCGTGCGATACCGGCCCAGCAACCCAGCCCGCACCGCCACCATCATGGGACGCGGCGGAGCATGGTCGCCGCTGTTTGGAAGCCTCTTCGGCATCCTCATCACCGGGGCTTTCACCCTGTTCGGCATCCTGTTCGTGTACCTGAGCTTCGACACATAGACCAGCGAGGCGATACACACGGACTTCCTCCACCAGCCCCCTCATTGTGAGTGGGCAACCGTCGGGCAGACATTCCGTGCGTGGCACGTGTGTCGATGAGGGGGGAAGGCGTCATGCCCGGCTGGTTCAAGCTCAGGAGCACCCGTCAGGAGCTCGATCGGGCCTGGCAGGCCCAGGTGGCCATGGCGACCCGTGCGCCGTTCGCACCCACCGTCGCGGACTCGCCTCGGGACGACCCGGATTCGCTGGTCGGCGAGGCGGTGTATGACAGCGAAGGGGTCCATGAAGCGCTGACCACGCTGGTACACGGCATGGCTCCTGACCGGCCCGTGGTGGCGACAACGGCCGCCGCCCTGTCCGCGGTATCCGGCCTGCTAGTGCTCCGGCCCTCGTGGATCACCTACTGCAACGACACGTTCGCCCCTACCGAGGACGCCAGCGACAGCCGAAGCGAGTTGTCCCGCCAGTGGGTATCCGCGGACATCGTGCGGCCTGGCCACGGTTCGCCGACGGCCAGGCCGCACATGAGCGGGCGACCGCGAACATCGCGCAGCTCAGGCAGAACTAGCCGAGTTCTGCGGGTGCGATGTCACGGCCTCAGCATGGCGGGCGGCGTAGAGCGCAGCACGCGCTCGGCCAGGAGCAGCGCCAACACTGCCCGCCTCCGTGACCTCACCGTTCTCGACGGCACCAAGCACTGCCGACAGCGGCCTCCACTCCACCGTCATGCCGGACTCAGTGGCGTCCCGGTGCATGGCCCCCGGCGTCAGCTCGGCGGCCAGGAACAGGTACGTACGCGCGGCCGTGGTTCCCGGCAGCGGGTCGATCACACCCAGGGCACGCGTGACGTCAGCCAGCAGACCCGACTCCTCCTCCAACTCCCGTACCGCGGCGACGTGCAGATCCTGGCCGTCGGTTCCACCGCCCGGCAGGTGCAGCACACGACGCTGTTGAAGATAGAAGTCACTGCCTTTACCGACCGGTGTGGCGTTCGGATCGTCCATGGCCTGCGTCGATGCGTCGCGTAGGCGTCCGGGACGTTGTCCGGGGCCAGCCTGTTGTCAGACCCTCGCCTTATGTTGTCTCGGTGATTCATGATGCGTTTGATCACCGGGTGGTAGAGGCCGCAGTAGCGGATGTCCGGCTGGCAAGAATGGAGCTCGACGGCGCCGGCCAGTGGCTCACCGCCAATGGCCATGCGCCTTCGGAGCCTCTTGCCGCGGAGGTGTGGGTCTTCGATGAGGATCTCGCTCAGATACTGCTGGTTCAGCATCGGTGGCGGGGCTTGGTCCCGCCAAGTGGGCGCGTTGAGTCAGGGGAAACGCCCCGAGAGGGGGCGCGCCGCGAGCTCTTCGAGGAGACCGGCATCGAGGCGGAACTGCTGCCGGAACCTGCTGCAGCCACGGTGCGCTCCTATCGCCGGGAGTGGTCGGCGAGTCTTGGGCTGTCGTTCGTCGCAATCGTGGATGCTGCAACGCCGTTGGTCGCAGAGAATGGACAGCCAGCGGCGTGGACGTCCTTGAACGAGGACTGGGCCAGCTACTTCCCCGAGGACGCGTTGCGTGTCCGTCAGCACGCGCGCTGGCTGCGTGAGGTCTCCGCTCGCTGATCTGCGGCGTCCTTCACTCGGCGGACCGCGGGAACAGGCTGGGTGAGGGTGATCTGCGGCGACATCAGATCCACCGGGCCGTGGGCGAACGGGCGGTCATGGATAGACGATCATTTCGAGGATTCTGCCGACATGTTCAGCACCCATCGGGACGGCCGTGTCGTTCATCGCGTACTCGTATGCGGTCCAGAGTCCAAGCGCGAAGTCGCAGTAGCTCGTCGTCTGCCATTCCGCTGCTGTGTGGGCATGGGGAAACGCCTCCTCCGCTGTGCGGCCGTGGCGGTCGAGGAGGACCCATAGAACTTCGGTGGGATCAGGCAGATGGACGCTGCCACCCCCATCCTTCAATGGCCTGACCCACCTATCGGGAGTGCTTCGGTAGAAGTCGATTTGCGGCATTCCAGCAGCCCATCGGCCGTTCCGAAGGCCGGTGTGCCAGTGCGCTTCGCAACCCCGGCACTCCTCAGGCGTGTGCATACCGGGGGTGTACTCCGGGATGGTCATGGACTGGGCCACGGCGTCGTTGAAACGCCTGCGGCCTTGGAAGGTTCCGTAGGAGGTGACGTTGCTGTAGGCGTCACGCTTGTGCTCGAACACGGCCAGGACTCGGTCGTCGGCGTTCAGGATGCCGAAGTCGGCCCCTGGGTTCGCGTTCGGGGTCCAGCTCCACAGCTCGTGCCCGCTGATGATCCTGTCCCGCTGAACTGGTTCCACTCCAGCCAGCAGGGCGTTATGAACGAGCCGTGCGGTGTGGGAGCCAACGTGCTCAAAGAGTCCGAAGATGCCGTCTGTGGTGTCTCGCTCGCTGAACTCACCCGCTCGCGAGGTCAGTCAGTGGTCGCGCATCCGCGATATCAGATCGTTCCCTGCCATGTCGTCGCCCCGTCACGTTCGTCCACCGGCTGCTGAACTCCCGGTCAAGCTACGGGCCTTCGTCACATGCCGTCGACCCTCGTCACCTTTACCGACTCTCGACGGGTTCGGATTGGCTCTGAACTGCGGTGATGCGTCGTGTAGATGTCCGTGACGGTTCTGCGCCGCCCGCCAAGACGGCTTCGATGTTGTCCGCATGGAAGCACAGGGCCGCGCTGAACGCCTCGCTCGCCGGGTGAAGATCGAAGTGGGCGGCCAGTGCCTCCTCGACAGGCTCATCGCACTCATCAAGGAACTGCTCGACAGGAGTACCGGCAGCTCCTCAAAGCCCGTCAGCCTGCCTGAAGTTCCTGCACCATCTGCTCCGCCGTCTTCCGCGCGGGGCCAGTCGGGGGTCCTCGGGACCAGAGTAGGGACCAAGGATTTTCGCGGCGACGAACAGCGTCATCAGCTTGCCGTCCCGGCTCGCCAGATCGTTGCACCGCTCTCTGCGGACGCGGTCGGCCAGGGCCGGGACGGCAAGGGAGGCCGCCCACAGATTTGCCGCATCCAGGCCGCGCGGGGCCATGCCCCAGTCCTCCCAGTCGAACACGCAGAACACCGGCGCCGTCACATTCGCCCAGTTGAGGTCCGCATGGGCCGGACGCCAATCGGTCACCGCCGTATCGACGCCGGGAAAGGCACTGCGGATCGTTCCCGTGACCAGTTCCTGCGTGAGGGTCTCGGCATCCGGCGTTGCGATCCGGTTCGTGTGCTGCGCGGCGAGGGCCTCCAGCGAAGCATTCAGCGAAGCCCATCACTCCTCAGTCAGTCTCGGGTCCTCTGCCACCACGGCGCTCCCCACTGGAGCACCCGGCAGCAGTCCCGTCTCGTCCCCCCGCCACATCACTGGCTCCACCTCGTCCCGCCACGCAACACCAGCGAGCCAGGCCGGCTTCACGATCCCTCGCAGGGCCTCCGCGGACGCGGTGCCATCCCCGCCCTGAACTCCGATCCGGTCGAGCCCACGCCGCTCGATGCGCACCCACGTATCGCGGCCCGTACGAGCCCCCACAGACCGCCGCTTACGCACCACAGTCTCGCGATCGAGTCGCACCCCCAGTATTCGCTCCGCACGATCCAGTACGGCCTCCACAGGCTCTTTACGCAGATCCACCGAACGCAGCGTCATACGCCAGAACGTACCAAGCCCCAGCCGCAGCAGTGCGCCCTTCAGACGTCGTAGGACAACGTCAACAAGCTGTGCGTTGGCAGCCTCGGCCCTGCGGGTGGATTACCGCAGTTGCGCGGCGCGGGCTGCATTGAGGGCGGGGTCCAGTAAGTACCGGCCTCACTACAGAGGTTCGAGGTGCAAGGCGTGGTTTGGCCCCTCTGTGCGTCGCTCGCGCCGCCACATTCCGGGGTGATCTCCCTCGCGATACTCGTGTGCATTGAGAGTGATTTGACGGCCCCATGGATGATGAGGACCTTCTCCTGTGTTTGCTGCCGCCGATGCGGTTCCTGGCGAGATCGACGAACTGGATCAGGAGCAACGTGAAGCCCTGGATGCGTGTGTCATCGCAGCGATGACGTGGTGCGCCCCGGAAGGCGACGTGCGCGCTCGCGTTCGACTGCTGATGGAGTGCCACGGCCGTTATATGCGTGCGTGCGGCGTTTTCGGCGAGGCGGCGTCGTTCCCCGAATTCCTGGATCGACTACGCCGTGCCCCGGTCGGAGAATTGCTGCCCAGTCCGGGCTCGTGGTCGCAGATCTACGACGAACGCCTGTTGGAGGACGACGGCACGGCCACCGCAGTCTTGATCCGGCTGGTGATGGAAGCCTCGGAGAAGGCGCAAGACGTGCCCGGAATGGGTGCTGACCTACGGCATGTGCATAGCGTGCTACGAGCGTTGGGCAAACTGACGGTGGGCACCAGGTTGTCGCGCATCACCGCTGAGGCGGTGCAGCACGCGGTGTTCCGCGCCCTGCTGGATGCCGGGTTCGTCGCCTACACGCAGGGGCGCGAAACCTTGATCCTCAGCCCCGCGATGGCGCGGCGTGCCCTTGCCCGGCATACGCACCTGGTGGATCTCGGGGTGTACACGGCCATCTCGCCGATGCGTCAGTTTGCTGGCTGGTGGGCTCCATGTCCGCTCTGTCGTTGGACCATGCGTGCTATCCCCAAGGGCCGCTATGCAGCCGAGCTTCTCTGCGAGGACGTGCGCCATGTCGAGCGTGGCGCCCGGTTCAGGATGTCATCGCGGGATGGTCAGTGGCGGCTTGAGCCGTGCGGCGGCGAGATCCGCGATGCCCCGGACCTGCTGCCGGTTGAAGGGCACGTCGCCCTGTCCTACGGCTTGTGGCAGTGGATCGTCGTCCCGGGCCTGCTGGAGATCGAGCTGAAGGATCTCGCCGAAGCGGCCGGCGCGGAGGTACGGCTGTGGCCCTATGGCGACAGCTACGACCTGCACATCACCAAGAACGGTGTCACCTGGCGCGTTGATGTGAAGACATGGGCGGATCCGCAGGGCATCGCAGAGCAGATGCGCGACGATCCAGAGGGTTGCTCGGGGCTGATCCTGGTCATCCCCGAACACCTCAGCGGATACACCGGGGTACTCGCACGCGTTCTGGGGCCGCTCGGCGCCCGGGTGATCACCGATCTGGCGCTGATCAACGAAGTGATTGCGGCATGAGCCGGGTTCTGGCTGCTGCACTGGCCCTAGCCGAGCAGTACTTCCCTGCGAAGGACACCGAAGGGCGGGCGGTAGTCCGGATCGAAGACGCGCATGTCCTGCTGTCGGGTCAGGTGGCGCAGGTATGGCCGCAATGGGATCACCTCCCGTACGAGGAGCAGCAGCGTATCGGCCGGGTCGTGGCACAGCGGTCACGTGCTGAGGCCGATCTGTCCTCCCTGCAGCGACGTGTCCGCAAGGGATTCGACCAGCAGTGGGAAGACCCTGTCGTCCACCGCTATGCACCGGGTGCCCGCGACGGCTGGCGGATGGTAGAGGTCTATCCGCGGCACGGTCAGCACCCTCTGGACTCGGCGGACCGGCTCTTGGAGCTGCAGGAACGCCCCGTGCGGATCGAGGTGGCCACCGGAGGCGGCTGGGTGGCGGAGAGCCGCCGGGGGCCCGTCCAGCTCGCTTTCGACACACTCAAGGTGGGTTATGCACCGCCCGTGGTGACGACGGTGGACACCACGGGGCCCATTCCGGTCGACCCGAACCTATTGGGCTGGCTCACGCGCACGACGGATGAGGCCATGGAGGGGCCTGCCTTCCGCGAGCACCAGGTCGGCCTTCTGCTGAGCGGCACGATGGGGTCGGGAACAAAGCCGCCCGCCTCCGCGGTCCTGATGGATCCGGGCCCGATGCGACATCTCAGTGCGCCGACCGGCGTGGGCAAGAACGTCTTCGCCCGCGCCCAGGCCAAGCAACTGGCCCGTGAGGGCTACACCGTTGCTCTTCTCGTCAGCGACAACACCGACGTCTTCGGCGAGGTGGAGACGCTGCGCCGCGAGCTGAAGGCGTTGAAGCTCGATGTGTCGGTCACGCCCCTGATCGCACCGGGGAGCCGGCATGAGTTCACCCTGCAGACCGCGCACAAGGCGGTCGACGACCAGACCGCTCTGTCGCAGATGCCGGAGGACCTCGTGGAGCGGCTGTCCGAGTCCGGTTACGGGTGCGCGGTCACAGCGCAGATGGACGGACCGGACGGCTTCGGTGACGGTCAAGAGCCGTGCACGAGCCTGCGCCACACGGATCCCGACGGCCCGAAGGGGGCATCGCTGTGCCCCTATGTGAACCGGTGTGACAAGTTTTCTCATGTCCGCGCTGCGTGCTCCGCTCAGATCGTTGTGACGACGCATGCCTGTTTTCAGCGCGGAATGGTCAAGATCCCTCTTCTGGTCGACGGCGAACTGCGTCGACAGGTCAGCGTTCGGGAGCTGCTGTTGCGCCGCGCGCATCTGGTGGTCATCGACGAGGTCGACGCCTATCAGTCCCGTGGCTTCGATGCCTCGCAGAGCCTGACCCTTGCGTCCGTCAGCGATCCGAACACGGCCCTGCGGAAGGTCCGCGACAATCTCCACCGCGCTCCCTCGCGGCTGCGTGTGGAGTCACGAGGCCCGCTGACTAGAGCTGTGTGGCTCGCCGAGCAGCTCCTCGATCTGGCCAGCAGCGGGGAGATCTGCACGGAGATCGGGCAGGCTCGCGCGCTGGCGGCCGGAAAAGATCCTCGCCGGATGCGTCAGGTCCTGAGAGACCGGCGCCGTTGGTACCAGCCGCACCGGTGGGACCGGGAACTCCTGGACAACCTGATCGGCGTCGACACCGAGGAGAGCGCCACCGAGGAACAGATGGACCATCTCCAGGCCCTGCTGCCCCCGGTTGCCGCCCGGCCCGAGGATCGCGTCTTCCCTGCGGTCCTACCGCAGAGGCTGCGGCCCATCCCCCACCTGCTGGAGCGGATGCTGAGCCTCGACGAGAGCGGGCTGTGGGAACTCGACACGATCAAAGAGGAGCTGCGGGCGGTCGTCGACAAGGCCGTCATGCAGCTTGCCCGGGACCGCGTGCCCCAGCCGGAACCTCGGGAGGCGGGCGAAGCGTCGGCGGCAGACGGCACCGCGAACCGCAGTGAGGACCAGGAACCACAGCAGCCACCGGAGCTGACGCCTGGCCTCGCGGGCGGCGTCTTCCACGCCGTGATGATGAAGGCGTGGCTCACCGCGCTCAACCACACGGTGTTCGACCTTGCCGACCGCGCGGGGGAACTCGCCGGCCACGCCATTGACGGAGCGTCCGTGCTTGCTGACACGGTCGGTCATCGCGACACCGGAAACGTGGTGCCGTTCGGGCCGCTGGGACAGCAGATCAGCGGCTTCCGGTTCGAGGGTCTCGATGACCCCACAACCAAACCGCGCCTGCTCATGGAAGTCCTGCGCAGCGACCCGCACACCGAGACCGCCTTCCTGGGCGACATCGTGTCTCTGGCCCTCGCTGGCCACCGCCGGGTTGTGCTGGGGATGTCGGCCACTGGGTACCTTCCGCGGGCCGCCCGCACCCATCTGCTGGCCGAGCCGCAGTGGGCTATGCCCGACGCGCAGCGCGGAGGGCTCAGCATCTTCCGCAGTACGCCCATGGTCGACAATCGCAGCCTGGCCGTGGGCAGCACGCCCTTTCACGAGCGCGACGAACGCGTTGCCGCGCTCGCCGGTGGGTACGCACCAACCCTCATCAGCGACCTTCAGCGCCTCGCAGGCGACATGGCCACCGCCCACCGAGCCCGCGCCTTGATCGCCGTCAACTCCTACAGGCAGGCCCGCCTGTTCGCGACGGCCCTGTACGAAGCCGCCCTCGCGCTGGGGCACAGGTTGAAGATCTTCGTGGCCACCCCCGACACGGACGACCCCGACCTACCGGCGGTTCCCGACGCCATCACCGTGGTCACCCGCGATCAGTTCTCCCAGCTCGCCGACTGCGGCGGCGACGTGCTCATCTCACCGCTCCCGCGCACCGAGCGAGGTCTGAACATCCTCACCACGGCCCCCTCGGGCAAATGCGAATCCGCCATCACGCTCATCGCTCTCGCCATCCGCCCCGTCATGCCCGTCGATGAACCGGCTGCCCTGTCCGCCAGCATCGCCGCCTGTGCCTGGCGCTCCACGCCCGACTACGGCACTCCCGCCGCGCGCCTTGCCGCCGTCCGCAAGACAGCCCGCGCCCGCCTCCGGACCATTCTTGCCGCCCCCAAGCGCTTCACGGCACTCCCCGAAGACCTGCGCAGCGAACTGATCGCCACTGTCCTCGGCCAATGCATCCAACTGGCCGGCCGCGGCCGACGTGGTCAGACCCACGTCGAACTGCACCTCATCGACGGAGCCTTCCACGACACCACCTGGGGAACGGACCTGCCGACTCTCGTGCGCGAGCTGTACGAGAGCTACACCCCCCAGGAACTCGCCGGAACCGGCCGCACCTACGGGTACACCGCCGAGGAGCTCCTCGACTACGCCCAGGCCCCACACCTGCTCACCGGGTTGCGCAAGGGGTACCCAGACCACTTCGGAGTAGCCGCATGACCCTGTGTCCCCCCGGAGACGAACACCGCAAGCGCGCCGGCCTGCTGCAGTACCGCACCCACCCGGCGGTCCTGGGCACCGTCTTCGCCTACCGCCCCGGCCCCGCCGCACTCGGCCTGTGGCACGACGTGTGCCGCGCCTACAAAGACCGTGTGGGTGACAAGAAGCAGGACGTCCAGCCGCCGTACCGAGCCCTCGAAGCCATCCTGCGTGCCGTGCTGGGCACCTGGGCGCGCTGGGACGTCAGCAACGGACAGGCGCAGCTCCTCACCGCGGCCGAGATGGCCGACGAAGACCGCCGTGACGTCTTTGCCTACTGGGGCGAAGCCTTCCTCCCCGACGGGCCCGGGTACCAAGCTGTCCTGCAGCTGGCCGACTTGATCGCAGCAGCACCAGCCCTGCCCTACCCCGCCCTTCCCCGCTCCGTGGCCGGACGGCGCACCCTGACCTGGTGGCCCGGTGAACTGGCCCGCTGGCGCCTGGCAGAAGACTTGGCCGCCATCGATTGGAACCTCGGAGGCAAGGAGCCGACCCGCTTCGTGCTGTGCACCGACGGGACACTCGCTGCCATCGGCCACGAACTGACCAGCGCACCGGACGCGGAGGGTCGGCTGCACCGCCTCCTGCCGCGTATCAAGATCGGAACCGCAGCCGCGGGGCA
Source organism: Streptomyces sp. NPDC060064 (assembly GCF_042736455.1). Taxonomy (NCBI): domain Bacteria; kingdom Bacillati; phylum Actinomycetota; class Actinomycetes; order Kitasatosporales; family Streptomycetaceae; genus Streptomyces; species Streptomyces sp. NPDC060064. The sequence goes on along the minus strand of NZ_JBHWWF010000039.1, from coordinate 6,974 downwards.
CTCCGCCCGGCATGCCGTCACCGTCAACGCCGTCACCACGCTCTTGGCCAACCGCTGGTACGGCGTCGCCACGGTCCTGCTTTCCAACCCCGACCAGCCCCTCGCCGTGTCCGCCCACACCGATGGGCCACCCTGGAAACGGCGCCTGAACGTGCCCGCCGTAGCGGCCAGTCGACGTCTGGCCGGACTGCAGCGCCTAACTCGCCGGGTGCCGCCGTTCCCCGACGCTCTGGAGGAGAGTTCCATCGCGGCCGGGACAGCACTCGGCGCTGTCCGGGCCGTAGCTCCCGAGAGCATCACCACACCCGGCCTGGGCCGCGGCCACGGAATAGAGATGTTCCGCCGGATCGAGTCCCACATCGACCAGCACTGCGAGGCATACCGGGATCAGACCCCCGTCTACATCGAGGTGCCGGGTCTGTCGGTTCCCACGACGAAGACCGGCGTGCGCACCAGCGGACCGATCCTGCCCGAGCACCTTCCTGCCGCCATGGACGCCGCAGGCATCGACCGGCTCCTCGTTGTGGTGCTCTACCACGAAGACGAAGTCCGCTCCCGCGTCCAACAAGAGATCGCACGCCAGTGGCACCTGGGCGACGACTTCGTTGCCTTTGATGGCACCGTGAAAGACAACGTCATCCCCGACCGTGTAGACGTGCTCTTCCTGGAGGACAAGGGCGGCGCCCTCGTACACGGGCCGGCCACCGCAGAGCGCCGTCAGCAACAACTCGACGAACTTCTGGCACCGTTCCGGCAAGAAGGACGAGTCATCGCCGCCGTCTGCGAGACGGAGCGGGACCCCAACCGGAAGTACCCCACGCCAGAGCAGAAGAAGAAAGCGGAGGCCGAGGACGGCAAGTGGCCGTCCAAAGCAGCACTCGCCAGGCTCGGGGTCAGTTCGCAGTACATCAAACAGGCTCCCCCTCCGGTGCCCACGGTCAAGAAGAACGGAGAGCCGTGCAAGCCGTACTTCATCGAACGAGAGACCAAAGCGCGCGAGGGCGGCCTGGCCAACTCGACGGAGAACGCCGTCCGCGACCTATTCCGCGGGCTTGGTGTCATCGACCACCGACTCGGCACCGCGTTCGGGAAGATTCCGCTCCCTGACTACTGGCATATCGGCATCCACGTCCGACGGCACGCCCAGCCCCGCCAGTACGGGCAGCGGAACACCAAACCCGCCCCGCTCACCATCGTGTTCACAGCCATGCGGCCCGTTGGCGGTGCGACCGAGCCATGGACCACGTGGGCCTATTCACCCATCACCTCGCAATGGGAGCCCTACCGCAAGACCCGACTTGCCGTTCACTCCACTGACCTCGGACTGGACGTCTCCAGCTTCCCCACCATCGGAGATGAAAGCCATCAGGCATCGGCAGCAGCACAGATCACCGAAGCCGCGCTCCTGGCCGCACGGACCCAGCTGCCTCAAGCCGCCCCTATGGTCATCTACGTCAATGGCGATACCAGCGAGCCCACTTGGGCCGGTCTCCGAGACGAAAACCTGGGCCAGCAGCCACCCGTAGATCTACCCAGGCCCGCTTCATGGCTCCCCGGCCATGGCCTTCCCCGAACCCAACGCCCCCTTGCCATCGTCCGCACCATCACGGACATCGAACGCATCGGAAGGCCGACCGGCGGCTACGTCTGGGGCAAGAATGGAAAGTGGGAGCGGACGAAAACCACTGAGAGCCCATTCCAGCTCGTGTCCGACGACGGATCGAGCTACCTCCCCGACTTCCTCCTCACCACCGTGCCGCAACCCTGGGCCGCCGGTCCCCCCGGCCGCTTCGGATCGGAGTACTCACGATTCGCGCCGGAAGCTGCCCAGCGGCAAGGCAAGAACGGATACGCGCACACAGCCGTACGTCTCACGGTGATTCCCACCGCGGACAACGCCGATGTGGATCTGATCGGCAAGGGAGGCATAGTCCTCATCAACCAGGGTGTCAGCTGGGACGGCCGACAAACCGAACCCTCGCCCTCCCGGTTGGCGAAACAGATCGATACTAACCACCCCTACTACCGGCGTAGTTGCGATGAACCAGAAGCGCTCATCGCGGTGCCGGACGTTGCCAACGCCTAACGCGTTGGCGGGCCGGTGATACCACCGTCGCCCGCAACCAGTCCGGAAACAGGAGCGCGGCACTATAGCGGCGGATCCCCGGTTACCGAAACCGGGGATCCGCCGAATACTTGTAGCTCCACCGCCACTCCCGATCCGTCGCGTCGAAAGGAAACACCACGACAGCAACCCACAACGCCGCGGCCCCGCCTCGCACGACCGCACCGGCCGCCGGCGCGCTACGCCGCGGCGTAGCTGAGGCGAAACAGGTCCTGGGCGCGCTCCAAGTCCCGCTCTGTGCGCAGCTGCAGCTCCAGATCGCCGGTGCCGTGGTGGCCGAGCCCCGTCACGTCCCGGGTGAAGCCCGAAACGAGGTCGACCTCCTTGGGGTCCGCCTTGATGTAGACGAGGAGTTTGGTCTGCTGCGGCGGGCAGACGCAGGCAAAGTTCCGAAGCCGCTGGTAGGCGGCGTAGCTTGCGCTGGACTCGGGTGACGCCTTCACCGAGGCTGATCAGAGTCTCGTCGACGGCCGCGGCCAGGTCAGCCATCGCACCGCCCTGCTGCCGAACCAGCGACGCCCCGGGCGCACGGCGGCGCACCCGCTTGTCCTCGGCCGAGTGACCCGTGACCGAGGCCACCGTCTCAAGACCAAAGAGGTCCCTGCCGAAGTACCGGTAGCGGACCAGGTCGATCGAGTGCCGGTGCTCGCGTACGGCGTGTGCGTCGTAGCGAGTGAAGTCGCCGGCCACGCAGATCAGCCGGGGTGCGCTCCACAGGATCTGGGACGCAGCCGTCATACCGAGCCGGTCGCGGACCAGGCCCCGGAAGGCGTCCTTGTGGCTCATCAGCCAGGCCATATAGAAGAGGCCCTGGTTGATGACCCCGGCATCAGTGCCGCGCTTGTACTCCACGATCACGGGCGCACCGTTCTCGTCGAGCCCCAGCGAGTCGATCCGCCCGCCGTCGACGCAGTCGATGACGTACTCGCTCGCGAGGAACGTGACGCCCAGCATCGTCTCCATGTGTGCCTCGACGAGGTCCTGCACATGTGCCTCGACAGCAGCAAGACGCGGCATGACCTCACTCACGCCGCCTGTCATGTTGAACAGCTTCAGCCCCACTACTCCCCCCAGCACACCATCGCAATGACAGCGATCAAGGTCAGCGGGCCTAGGAATATTTCCGCTGCCAAAACCGTCTTGAAAGGACTCGACAGCCACACATGGACATACAGACCAGCACGAGCCACGATGCCCGGTTCAGCCCCACGCATATCCGTGTCACCTGGGCAGGGACGGGGAGTGTCGAGGATGCGTCCAAGGCATTCGGGTTCTCTCGATCCAAGGGCTACACCCTGGTCCGTCAGGGAATGTTCCCCTGCCGTGTGCTGCGCATCGGCCGCAGTACACGGGTCGTCACCGCTTCGCTGCTCCGGGTCCTCGAAAGTGGCGAGCCCGAGTACACCGGCATCAGCATCGGCAGCTGACGTTCAGGACGGGTACCAGATTCCGTTGCCAGATACCCGCATGTCTTCCAGCCACGTCTGCAGCGCGGCTCGGTTCACCTCTGCGACCTGATAGCTCCTCGTGTGGACGACCTCCCGCGCCCCCGGCGACCAGTCGGCTGTCGCAACGAGCAAGCCCTGCTGCGCCCCTTCCCACACAACGTCGGCAGCCAGGGATTTCACCACCACCTTGTCGATCTCTCGTCTCACGCGCTTGCACTGAATGAGCATCGTGGGCGGCGAGGCACCAGCAGACGGAGAATCTTCCCAGACTCGAATATCCACGCCGTTGTCATTTCTGCCGGGCCCGATCTCTACCCGAAAACCTTGCCGGTCAAAGTACTCAGCGACAAGCCCTTCGAACTTTCTCCAGTGAATCGCCCCGATGGCCTCATAGTTGGCGGCCAGGTAGTTGACGAAACGCTGATCAAAGAACTTTCCGTACGAGGCCATCACCGACTCCGACGAGAATAGTTCTGCCAGGTCGAGGATGCGTTCCCACCGGTGTCGCACACCCAACACAATGGGGCTGCGCGCCGCCCCATGCCGCATCTCATCGACGACGACCGCAACAGCGGCAGCGAAGGCCCGCCCGTGGAGACGTAGGGCCTCCGCCACGCACTCAGATGCGTCCACGTCCCTTATCCCGTACTCAAGTTGCGGGATGTGCACGGCGTCGAGGTACCGGCCTTGACGGTAATCGTCAACAAGGTCGGACCCGGCGCCCGGCATCCCGCACTCCTTGGACGCCACCCCTGGCCTGACAATACGCTCCATCATGAAGGCAATGGCCCGCACCGCCAGTTCCCCGTCTCCGACTCCTTCGCGGACACGCGCGATCACTCCACCGCCAGCAGAAATCGCGCCACGCAAACCGAGACGCTCAAGCGCACGGCGCCCGAAGACTTCATTCACCTGCTTGTAGTCAGAGATTGGGAAGTCCTGCATCGCCTCACGGACGATGCGGGCCAGCTCATCTTCCGTAACGGCTAACCCAAGCCGAATTCCAACGAGTTCCCCAAGCCATTCGAGCAGCGACCGATCGCTCGACCAGTCCCGGGCCGCACACTTGGAACACATCCCCACCCTTCTCGCCTCGGCGTGCCAACGTCGCCGGATGCTCGCACTCCATCGCTGCATCCTGCCTGCACTCCCAGATCGATGGATCACGGTTGCCAGGACATCACGAGCTGAGCCCGGGCGGGCCGTCTCATCCCAAGGCCACTGTGCACAACTGCGCCCCCAACCGTGAGCGTTCCGCAACGATCAGTCCGCCCTCTGACACATAGCGCTCTGCCCAGATAGCCCGCTCGGTCCGCCGGGCTGTCAGCCGTTCTCCCTGCGAGCTACGATCACAAGTGGCCGGTTCTGGCAGGATCGTTGGCGTCTGCCAGCTTCCCTCCATCGGAGGCCCAACGTCATGCAACTGCCGCCCGTGGACCACCGTCGGATACAGACAGCTGTCATCGGTAGCAGCGAATCAGACCTGGCAATCATCCTCCCAATGGAGGCAGAGGAGCTGACGCGATGGCGCCAACGCCATCCTCAGTACACCTATTGGTGCGGCACCCTGCTTGGCGGGTGCGGAGAACCACTGACCGACCGGCTCTACCACTCGAAGGTCTGCCACTTCGCACACCATCCCCATCACACCTGCACGCGGACCGCCAACGGCGAGGACAGTGCCGACCATCTCTTCATGAAGCGGGCTCTGCACAGCTGGATGAGCAGTCACGGGCTCACAGCGACCGTAAAGATGCCAGGTAACACCACCACCCCTGGTGAGTCGATCGACGTCGACCCCCAGGGCATACCGCGGCGGCTGCGCTTCCGCCTGCGGCCCGACCACAACGGCTCGTGGGGTCCAGCACCTGGCCAGGCAGGAGCACCGGGACAGCAGGAGTCCGACTGGATCTTCGGGCTAGGAGGCACGGTGCCCAATGCGTTCTGGAACGACTCCGGGTACGTCTTCCGTATCCGCTTCGAGACCAAGGGAGCCGGGCGATGCCCCTATCTCGGAGTGCAACAACGCGGTCAAGCGACCGAATGGACTCCGTTCTCAGACGCGGTCCTGACCCCCGACGGGCTCGCTACGCCGGCAGTCGAGGAGATCCGAGCCGCCCGCCGACGGTCAGCTGCCGGCAGCAAGACGCACAGCGGGAAGGAACGATCGCCTGCAGCACCGTCATCGCCCGTCCGCCGCCTGAGCCGGGACGAACTGATCGTCGCGCTTCGAGATGCTTTGGAGCTCGACGCCCGCTGGGCAACCAAGCCGACCCTGAAACATCTCGGGCAGACGATCGGCGTGGACTTCGCCCGATACGACGACGCGGACCTCGTCGATCTCCTCACCGAGGTCGACATGCCTTTCCCTGCACGCGATCCAGTGCTGTCCGCCCTCATACGCACGGACACGGGTGCTCCCCTGCGGCGGGCCCAGATCCACAAGACGCACCGGGAGGTCATCGCGGAGAGGGCCGCGAGGGACCACGCGGCCCTCAAGCCGCTGCCATCGGTCCCGTATCTGGTGGCCGAACGGCAGCTGCGTCACGTCGGCAAGGACTGCCTGGTCGCCTTCGACGGGAACCTCTACTCCGTGCCGGCCCGGCGAGTCCGTGCTCGTCAGCTGGTCGAGGTTCGGGCAACGAAGTCCCAAGTCATGCTGCATGGCACCCTCGCCGACATCCATGGCAGCACACTGCTGGCCGCCCATCCCCGGGCGGTCGGCCGCGGTGCCCGTGTCGTCGATGAGATGCACTGGGACGGCCTGCCCACCGGAAAGAACCGCCGGACCACCACCGGCGACATCCCCATCCAGCCTCGGCAAGAGCGGCCGCGGGGGGAGGAGACCGGCCCGTTGCAGGCCCTGCTGAACCGGGCCGCAGCCACCCGGATCGAGGTCGGGCGCCGACCGTTGTCGGTCTATGACGAGCTGACCGGAACTCGCCCCTTCACCACCCATCGAGCGACGAAGGAACCGTCTTGAGCGAGCTGACCGGCAACCGCATCCGCACCACGGCCGGCAAGCTCGGCCTGCCCCACCTCGCGGAAACCATCAACGAGTTCACCCGCCGGGCGGACGAGGCGAAGATGGGCTACCTCGACTTCCTCGACCTGGTCCTCTCCGAGGAACTGGCCGTCCGCGACGACCGCCGATTCCGGCAAGGTCTGCGGCTCTCCAGGCTGCCGCACCACAAGACGCTCGACGAGTACGACTTCTCGTTCCAGCCCGACCTCGACCCGCGCAAGGTCAAGGACCTGGCCACCCTCTCGTTCGTCGAGGCCAAGGCGAACGCCGCCCTCCTGGGCCCGCCCGTTATCAACGGGGCCTGAGCCCCTCTCTTCTCTGTCTTCAACGAGCGTCACCGTGAGCGTTCTGCGTCGTTGATGCATTGCTATCAACG